>NZ_CP021358.1:3055987-3361586 GCF_002157205.1 Kushneria marisflavi
CCAAGGGCGCAGTCCTGCGCAACCAGCTCACCTTCGACCGCTCCGGCCCTACGCTCAGAAATGTTGACGGCGTAGAAAGCTTCGTCGCCAACTACCCCTTCGTGCCGTACCACTTTCAGCTGGTTCAGAAAATCTTCGAGGAAATCCGCAAGGTCGGCGCCACCGGAGCGCACTTGGCCTACGGTGAGCGTTCCATGCTCGACGCCTTCCAGATGGCCGCCAAGGCAGTAGGCGATGAGGAGATCGGTGCCCTGGTGCCGATGCACAATTTCTACCGTGCCGTGGAGGGGTTTCTCGACACCGCAGTCAAGCGCACCATAGATCAGGCCAGCGAGAACGCGGCGCTGGACAACTTCGACGTGGAGATCCTGCGCACCTTGTTCATGATTCGCTATGTGGATCTGGTCAAGGGCACTCTCGACAATTTGGTGACGCTTTCTATTACGCGCATCGACGACGACCGCTTGGCGATCCGCGAGCGCTTGGAGGGCACTCTGGCGCGATTGGAGAAAGAGAGCCTGGTCACGCGTAACGGCGAGGAGTACCTGTTCCTAACCAACGAGGAGCGCGACATCACGCGCAAGATCAAGGGCACCGAGATCACCAGTGGCGACGAGAACAAGCTGCTGGCCGAGATGATCTACAAGGACCGCCTGCGCGATCGCAATAAGTACCGCTACCCGCTCAACAAGACCGATTACACCATAGGCCGTTATCTGGATGGTCATACTATCGATGGCCGCTTCCAGAGTCAGCTACGCGTTGAGGTAGTCTCTCCCCTGGATATCGACTACGTCCAGAGCTACTCGGTCCAGAACGGTGAAGCAGGTTGCATCCACCGCAGCAACGAAAACCAGGGCCAGGTGGTGATCCGGCTCGGCGACAACAAGGCCTTCTTTGACGATCTGCGCACCGTCATCAGGACCGAAAAATATATCCGCCTGAACGCCGCTTCCGGCGACAGCAGCGTGGAACGCATTCTCGCCGATCGTGGCCGTGAGAATCAGGAGCGCCGCAAACGCCTGCTGGTACGCTTGGAGGAGATGCTGCTGGATGCCGACGTCTACGCTTTGGGTCAGAAGCTCGACATCAACAGGAGCAGCCTGAATAGCCGCCTCGACGATGCCTGCCAGTACCTGCTGGAGAATACCTACAGCAAGCTCGGCTACTTGCAGGTGAGCGCTCCCGATCCCATGCGCGAGCTGCTCGCCGTGATGACCGCTGACGACATCGGTCAGCAGGCCATCGAGCTCGATGGCGAGGAGAGCAACCCCCAGGCAATTCGTGAGGTGGAACAGTACATCAGCCTGCACGGTGGCGAGCCGGTGCCGCTTGTCCCGCTGCTTGAGCGATTTAACGATCGCCCCTTTGGCTGGCCGTTAGATGAAACCCTGCTGATGCTTGGGCGGCTATATGCCGTGGGCCGCCTTACTTTCCACACCGCTGGCCCGGCGCTGCCCGACAAGGAAGCTTTCGAGCTGCTCAATAACAGTCGGCGGCGTAGCGAGGTGCGAATCCAGAAGAAACGCCAGACCGACGATGCCGTAATGCGCCAGGTGCGCAACCTCACCAAGGACCTCTTCACCAGGCTTGGGCCCTCCGATGAGACTGAGCTCTATACCTTTTACATCGAGCAGTTCAGAGCGTGGAAAAAGGACCTGGAGGCCTACCGCAGCAAGACTGAGATAGGTCGTTTTCCCGGGCGTGCCTCCATCGATAGCACCCTCAAGGAGGTCGAACGGCTGCTGCGTATCGACAACAGCTTTGACTTCTTCAAGGCAGTGGTCGATCAGCAGAAGGATCTACTTGACCTCGAAGAGGAGTACCGTGACCTCCACGAGTTCTTCACCAAGCAGCTCAACACCTGGAAGCAGCTAGAGCAGGAATTGACGCGGTTCCAGCCCAATCGTCCTGCGCTGGAGAAGGCGCCCGAGGTGAAGGCTGCCCTTACTGAGTTGGACCGCATCTACGCCTCTGAAGCGCCCTACGCCATGCTGCAGAAGGTATCCGGGTTGATTCACACTGTTGATGAGACCAACACCAAACTGCTGGAGCAGAAACGCGAGCATGCCATCGGCCTGATCGACAAGCGCATCGCCCGGGTCAGTGCCGAGATCGTCAGAAGTGGCATTGGCACGCCGGAATTCAGTAACCGTCTGCTGCGTCCGCTGCAGCTGCTTAAGCAGGACATCGAAAACGCACCCAGTATCGCGCAGATCTACCTGTTGCAGGGCGATACCGCCAATGACCGTGAGCAGGAGAGCCTCGACGAGCTCCACCGCGAACAGCAGGTCGAAGCCGAACGCCAGCGCGCCTCGCGCAAGACGGTGAATTATGGTGGCCAGTCAGGCGGGGACGCCAAGCCTGCCGGTGACAGCGGCTCACCCCAAGGTAATAGCAGTGGCGATACCGATGCGCCACCCGGTGAAGTGCGTGAACCCACCCCGGTGGCCGCACCCAAACTGGTGGCCAATGTCAGCGTCAGTCAGGTGCTCAGCCGTACTCATGAAGGGGTCTACCTAGAGAGCCAGCAGGAGGTCGATACCTTTTTGGATGCTCTCAAGCGCGAGCTCGATGACGCTGTCCAAGCTAATAAGCGAATTCGCCTGCGCTGAAACAAGTGATCTGAAGGGAAAAGGGCATGGATAAACAACAAGCCGAACAGCTACTCAAGGCTGCACTTGGCGATGGGGCTGCCTCATTTCGCCCGGGTCAGTGGGAGGCCATAGATGCACTGGTCAATCAGCGCCAAAAACTGCTGGTGGTGCAGCGCACTGGCTGGGGCAAGAGCTCAGTTTATTTCATCAGTACGCGGATACTGCGCGATCGTGGCGTCGGCATCACCATCATCATCTCACCGTTGCTGGCGCTGATGCGCAACCAGATCGAGTCGGCCCAGCGGCTGGGTATTCGTGCCGCCACCATCAACTCGACGAATTCTCATGAAGAAGAGTCCATAAAGAGAGCATTGTTCGCTGGTCAGGTCGACTGTTTGCTAATTTCTCCGGAGCGTCTATCCAACGATAACTTTGTACGGACCGTGCTGATGCCCGTTGCCGATCATATCGGCCTGCTGGTAATCGATGAGGCGCATTGCATTTCCGATTGGGGGCATGATTTCCGACCGGACTACCGGCGCATCGTGGATATACTTCGACAGCTTCCGCCCGGGGTGCCGGTGCTGGGTACTACGGCAACCGCCAATGATCGGGTCATTGAAGATATCCGCAATCAACTGGGGGACATCCTGATTCAACGTGGCCCTCTGGGCCGTGAGAGCCTAGTGCTGCAGTCGATGACGCTACCGGACCAGGCCTCTCGTCTCGCTTGGCTGGCGCAGGTGATTCCCAGCTTGCCGGGAACCGGGATCGTTTACACGCTAACGACTCGCGATGCTGAAGAGGTGGCTGAGTGGCTGCAGCGTAATGGCGTCGAGGCCAGTGCTTACTATTCTGACGTCAGTCCTCCGCAGTGGCTACAGGCGAATGGCCTGACCGACAAGAACCGCTATCGCGAGTACCTGGAAAACCGGCTGCTTCGTAATGAGATCAAGGTGCTGGTTGCCACGGGGGCACTGGGCATGGGTTATGACAAGCCGGATCTCAGCTTCGTCATTCATTACCAGGCGCCTGGCTCCATCGTCGCTTACTACCAGCAGGTCGGGCGAGCGGGGCGGGCCATCGATTCCGCCTTGGGCGTTCTGATCGCTGGCCATGAGGATGACGATATCCACGATTACTTTCGGCGCTCGGCCTTTCCTTCGGATCAAGAAATCGGCACGGTTCTCGATACCCTCGACCACTTCGACGGTTTGTCGGTGCCAAGCATTGAGCAAAACGCCAATCTCAGGCGTAGTCAGATCGACAAAACCTTGAAGATCCTTAGTGTGGAGTCGCCTGCACCGGTCATCAAGGATGGCAGTGTATGGCGACGCACGCCGGTCGCTTATCAGCCGGATCACCAACGCATCCGCCACCTGACAGAGATTCGCCAGCAGGAGTGGCAGCAGGTTAACGACTACATCAACACCACGGGCTGTTTGATGAACTTTCTACGCCGTGCACTGGACGATCCTCAAAGTGAGCCCTGTGGCCGGTGTGCCAATTGTTTGGGGCAGCAGTTGGTGCCAACCCACCTTGATCCGCAGTTGACGCACCAGGCCGCGACCTTTCAGCGCCACGCCGAGATGCCCATCAAACCAAGAAAGCAGGTTGCCGCCAATGCGTTCCAGCAGTATGGCTTTCGCGGCAACCTACCCCCAAGCCTACAGACGCAGGAGGGGCGCGTGCTGTCGCGCTGGAACGATGGTGGATGGGGGAAGCGAGTCAAGCAGGAAAAGCATCAGGGCCGATTCAGCGACGAGCTGATCGAGGCCATGGCCGAAATGATCGTGCAGCGCTGGCAGCCGCAGCCCCAACCCGGCTGGGTGTGTGCCGTACCTTCTCTCAACCACCCACATCTGGTGCCGGAGTTCGCCTGGCGGCTGGCTAATCGGCTAGGGCTGCGCTACGTCAAAGCGGTTTACAAAATCAGGCACAATGAGCCCCAGAAGGCCCAGCAGAACCGCTTCCACCAGTGCCGTAACTTGGATGGCGTCTTCGAGGTAACCAACGAGCTACCGAGAGAAGCCGTGCTGCTGGTCGATGATATCGTGGACTCAGGTTGGACGATGACCGTGATCGCCGCGCTCCTGCAGCGTGCCGGTACGGGGCCTGTCTATCCTGTGGCCCTGGCATCCAGCTCGGTGAGTGATTGATGACCCTTTCGACTGCCGCTCAGGCAACCCTGTTGTTGACCAGCTATTTCAGCAAGCCTGTCAAGGGGGCACCTAAACCGCTGACCCCCATCGAGTGGGGACGTTTTGCTCAATGGCTGCATGAAAAAAATCACGCCCCAGGGGATCTGCTGAATCATACCGCACCTTGGGTGCTGGGTAAGTGGAGTGATGAGAAGATTCCTCGTGATCGGCTGGAGGCTCTGCTACAGCGTGGCAGCAGCATGGCGCTGGCTTTGGAGAAATGGCAGCGCTCGGGCTTGTGGATTGTCACCCGTTCGGACCCTAGCTATCCCAAGCGTTTGAAAAAGCGTCTGAAACATGCCGCTCCCCCTGTCTTGTATGGCTGTGGTAACGCGGGTCTGCTCAACGCTGGTGGTCTGGCTGTGGTGGGCTCTCGCAAGTCGGATAATGAGGATCTGACCTATGCTCAAAGGCTTGGCGCCAAGGCCACTCAAGCAGGTATTGGTGTTGTGTCCGGCGGGGCGCGCGGTATCGATGAGGCTGCCATGCAAGGAGCCATTCAGGAAGGCGGCCCCGTCATCGGCATCCTTAGTGAAGGGCTCCTCAAGGCAGCGACTTCCAAGCAGTGGCGCCAGGGTCTGATGAGTGGTGGCCTGGTGTTGGTTTCGCCCTATTACCCGGAAGCGAGTTTCAACACCGGCAATGCCATGGGGCGCAACAAGTACATCTATTGTCTGGCAGATGCTGCCGTGGTGGTGCACTCAGGCAGTAGTGGTGGCACCAAGGCAGGGGCAGAAGAAAGCCTCAAGAAGAGCTGGGTACCACTCTGGGTGAAGCCCACACATGATACCGAGGCCGGCAATCAGGCATTGGTGAACGCAGGCGGTGCCTGGTGCGAAGAGAGGATCGAACGGCTGGATATCGGCTCGTTATTGGCTCCTGCCAGAACACAGCTCTTTCAAGAAACGCTGGATCAGCCAGACTCTGTTTTGCTTCAGGAGTCCGGCCTCGGTACCGAGCCTAGTGAAAGTGAGCCAGACAAGACAGTGATCTACGACGGGCTGTCCACAGTCGCTGACACCATGGCAAATGAGGCTCAGCAAAAATCCGAGACCGAAGAGTCAAACGTTGCACCTTCTGCTGAAGAACCTGAAGCCGGGTGGCATGAAGAGAGCGCTACGAAACTTGCCACGGTCCCTTACCCCGATCTTTTTGGTAGCGGCAACGCCAGTGATCAAAAGGCCCAAGATGTCACTCAGTCAGCAGCACCGGAACAGGTAATCACCGAGACGGCTGATTCGAAAGAACCAGAACGGCCAATGACTGAATCGATCACCGAGAGCCGTGAGACCAATTTCGAGCCCGAGCAGATCGACTTCTATCAACTGTTTCTGCGCAAGCTGCAACGGCTGGCCCAGACTCCCAAAGCCGTTGACGACATCATTACCGAGACAGGCCTGCACAAGACCCAGGTGAACACTTGGCTGAAGCAGGCCGTCGAAGAGGGTCGGGTGAAAAAGCTGAACCGACCGGCCCGGTATCAAGTGATAACGGAATAAGTCGATACCGTGGATGACAAGATTCGGCATTCTCGGTTCGCCATCTTCTTATCTTGCACCCCTTCTTAACACCACCACTATTTCACGACGAGGCCTGTCCCGCGTCCTGGGATAGGAAGCAGGCGAGAACATATTGTCCGCCATGGGCAATCCGCACGATCAGGAATCCAGCATGAACACAGGGAACATCAAGAAGTACGCCCCCAGGGCACGTACCCGCTTTATCGAGACCATGACCCGCCAGGCCGCCCGCTATGGGATCACCAAGGAGCGTGTGGCGCCCGCCGAGGTGCGTGGCGACGTTATGCTGATCAGCGCCCTGGATGGCCAGACCCACAGCTTCTCCAAGGCGCTGCGTGGCCCCCGCGAGGCGCTGGCCAAGTGGGTGACCCAGCTGGGCTTCGAGCAGGCCATGGAGCAGGCCGCCTACAGCTGGCTCAACCGCCTGTGTGCGATTCGCTTCATGGAACTCAAGGGCTATCTGGATCATGGCCGGCGGGTACTCTCCCACCCGGACCACGAGGGCGGCTTCCAGATCCTCGACGACTGCCTGGAGATCGACCTGCCCGGGCTGGATACGACCCGGGTGCGCGAGCTCAAGCTCGACGGCACCCAGGACGAGGCGCTCTACCGCGAGCTGCTGCTGGCCCAGTGTCACGCCCTGCATGAGGCCATACCGTTCCTGTTCGAGCCGCTGGACGACGCCAGCGAACTGCTGCTGCCGGACAACCTGACCAAGACTGACTCGCTGATCCGCGAGCTGGTCGAGGCGATTCCCGAGGAGGACTGGCAGGACGTCGAGGTGATCGGCTGGCTCTACCAGTTCTACATCGCCGAGAAGAAGGGCGAGGTGATCGGCAAGGTGGTGAAGAGCGAGGACATCCCCGCCGCGACTCAGCTGTTCACCCCCAACTGGATCGTCCAATACCTGGTGCAGAATTCTGTGGGCCGCCAGTGGCTGCAGACCTATCCGGACTCCCCCCTCAAGGGCGAGATGCCGTACTACATCGAGCCCGCCGAGCAGGAGCCAGAGGTGCAGGCCCAGCTGGACGCCATCACCCCGGCCAGCATCGACCCCGAGACCATCAAAGTGCTGGACCCCGCCTGTGGCTCCGGCCATATCCTGGTCGAGGCCTACAACGTGCTGAAGGCCATCTACGAGGAGCGCGGCTACCGCTCCCGGGATATTCCCAAGCTGATCCTGGAGAGCAACCTGTTCGGTCTGGATATCGACGACCGCGCCGCCCAGCTCGCCGGCTTCGCGCTGCTGATGAAGGCCCGAGAAGACGACCGCCGGATCTTCACAAGAGGCATCCGCCTCAACGTGATGGCCCTGCAGAGTTCCCAGTACCTGGATGTCAGCACCCTGTGGCGCAACCTCAACCTTACCGGCGACTGGCACCAGGGCCAGTCCCAGAGCCTTTTCGAGGGCGAGCAAAAGGAGCTCTCCAGCAACGACAATACCTACAAGGTCATCGTCGACCTGATCGAACGATTCCAAGACGCCAAGACCTTTGGCTCGCTGATCGAAGTGCCAAACAGCTTCGAAGCCCTACTCAAGACTCTGCTGGAAGACCTGACAGAGCTCAGTAACAGAGGCGATACCATTCAAAAGACTGCTGCGAAACAGCTGATGCCGGTTGTGCAGCAGGCTTGTATATTGGCTAATAGCTATAATTCTATCGTCGCAAACCCCCCATATATGGGAAGCAGCTATTTCGAAAAATCTCTCAAGAAAGAGTTGTCGGAAAGATATAAAACCACCAGAACTGACTTGTATGCAATATTTATAGAAAGGAACGCGAAGCTAACCAAAGACTCATTATCAACTGTCTCAATGGTCACTAGACAAGACTGGATGCATACATCATCTTACAGTGACCTTAGAGGAAAAATACTAAAGAAATGGCAGCTAAATAGCTTGGTTCAGCTTGGCTCCGGTGGCTTTCCATCTTTGTCTGGCGAGGTTGTGCAAGCCGCAGCATTTATATTTAACACTTGGCATGTAAAAAATTATAAACAAGTATATGTGGACTGCACATCTAAAAAAGCAGGCAAGGAAGGTTTGTTCAAAGGTCACAGGAATCGTTTTGACTGTTCGTCCGACAGGTTCCCAAGCTCGCTCGGAAATCCTGTCCTTTACTTTTTAAAAGAGGAGGAGTTGAACGCATTTTCTCTATCAAAATCATTTGGCGAAGTTGTCACGCTGCGAGAGGGTGTTCACACAGGAGACAATGAGGCTTTTATTAGGTTCTGGTGGGAAGTGAGCGAAAAGACGATTTCTAAAGAATGCATGAGTGTTGAGTGTTTTGATAGAGGAAAATGGAAGTGGGCCCCTTACAACAAAGGTGGTACAACTAGCAGATGGTATGATCCTACAGACTTTGTCTTGGCTTATGATGCACCATCTAGAAGGAAGATGGAAAAGATAAAAGGGCATGTTAGGCCTAGCCAGTCACTTTATTTTAAAGAAGGAGGAACTTGGTCTGACGTTGCGACAAAGGGCTTTGGAGTGCGTTATTACGAAGAGGGGCATTTGTTCGATGGTGCCGGGCCGGTCGTCATATCAGAAAATATCGCCAAAGATATATCTATTATGAACTCTCTTCCTTTTAGAGTTTTATGCGCTTATGCGATGCCGAACTTACATTTTAAGTGCGGAACAATAAAAAAAATGCCTTATCCAGAGCTGGGGGTGGCAGAATCCGAAAGGATTGCTGAATGTGGCTGTAAAATCATAGCTTGTCTCAAGGCTGCGTCTAGTTACATAGAGACAAATAGACTTAACTTTTCACATATCCTTGTAAAAAGAGATGTCGGTAAAATTGAAGAAAAACACCATGAGGCAAATGCTGAATTGCTAAAGACAAAAAAAAATATCGAGAACTTAGAGAGGGAGGTAAATGAAACTGTTTCTTTATCTTATGGCCTAGGGACGATGTTATATGATGAGCCTTCCTTAGAAAACAATGTTGTGAGTAAAATTAAAGATAATGGGTTGTTTTCCTCTTTAGTGTCTTACGTTATAGGCTGCATGATGGGCCGCTACTCGCCGGACAAGCCTGGCCTAATCCTCGCCAGCCAGGGCGAAACCATCCACGACTACCTTGCCCAGATCCCTGAGCCCAGCTTCGTACCGGATAAAAACGCCATCATCCCGCTCACCGATCAGGAATGGTTCCCCGACGACGCCACTAACCGCTTCCGTGATTTCGTCCGCACCGGGTGGGGTGAGGAGCACCTGCAGGAAAACCTCGATTTCGTCTCCGAAAGCCTCTGCCTCCACGCCATCAAGCCCAAGAAGGGCGAAGCCGCACTGGACACCATCCGTCGTTATCTGAGCACCCAGTTCTACAAGGATCACCTGCGCACCTACAAGAAACGACCCATCTACTGGCTGTTCAGCTCCGGAAAGCAGAAGGCCTTCGAGTGCTTGGTCTACCTGCACCGCTACAACGAGAGCACTCTCGCCGAGATGCGCACCGACTACGTGATCCCGCTCACCACCAGGCTCGCCAGCTACGTTGAAAAACTGGAGCAAGACAAGGAAGCCAGTACCTCCGCCGCCGAAGCCAAAAGCATCGAGAAAGAGCTGGACAAGCTCTACAAACAGCAGGCCGAGCTCAATGCCTTCGATGAGAAGTTGCGTCATTATGCGGATCAGCGGGTTTCGCTGGATCTGGATGATGGTGTGAAAGTGAATTATGGGAAATTTGGGGATCTGCTCGCCAACGTAAAAGAAATCACGGGTAGCAAATCGGAGTAGTTATGTATCAGGCTGGCGGTACCATCGCATCACTGATGGAACAAGTTAATAACAATGAGCTGATCCTACCAGCAATCCAGAGGGAATTTGTATGGAAACCTGATCAGATCTGCAATTTGTTTGATAGTCTTCTTCAAGGTTATCCCTTCGGTGTTTTCCTTTTCTGGCGAATTCAGTCTGAAAATCGGGAAAAATACCAATTTTACGATTTCGTTAAAGACTTTCACCAGCGTGACAGCCCTCATTGTCCACCGCTAAAGGATCTTCCAAGGCGTGAATTTGTTGCCGTTCTTGATGGCCAACAACGAATAACCGCGCTGAATATCGGTCTCCAGGGTTCCTACAGTCAGAAAATCCATGGGAAATGGTGGTCGAGTTCAGATGCGTTTCCTAAGAGACATCTTCATATAAATTTGCTTGGCCAACCGCAGGAAGAAACCGGCAGCCAGTATCAGTTTGAATTTCTCACGCCCAATCAGGCTGCTAATAGGTCTGGCGAGGAATATTGGTTTCGTGTTGGTCGCATCCTCGAAGAAGATCGAGATGATTTAAATGATGAGCTTAACGATGGCTGGGAAAATGACAAGCAATCCTTAAAATCCGCTCGTAGTGTTCTCAGGCATCTGGTCACTACAATATTCGATAAGGATAAAATTGCTTACTACGAGGAAAAAGATCAAAGCCTTGAGCGTGTACTAAATATTTTCATACGTATGAATAGTGGCGGGACCTTCCTTTCATATTCGGATCTGCTTTTGTCGATAGCTGTGGCTCAGTGGGAAAGTCTTGATGCTCGTGAGGAAATTCATTCTCTGGTAGATGAGATGAATGAGACAGGGGACGGCTTCTCTTTTAGCAAGGATCTTGTTCTAAAAGCGGGGTTGATGCTGTCAGACATTGGCAGCGTAGGGTTCAAGGTCGAGAATTTCAACAAAACCAATATGGAAATCCTTGAGGAGAACTGGCTGGGGATTCGCAGCGCTCTTTTGTTGGCGACGGAGCTATTGGCCACTTTTGGTTTCAATTCCCAAAACCTCCGAGCAGATAGTTCAATTTTGCCTATCGCTTATTATCTTTATACGCGCAAGCCTGGTGATGGCTACCTGTCTAGATCAGAGTTCGCCAAGGACCGTGAAGCCCTGAGGCAATGGCTGATCAAATCGCTTCTAAAGGCGTCGGGAATTTGGGGGAGTGGTCTCGATACCCTTCTTACCAGCTTGCGACGGGTTATAAAAGAAGAAGGAGAAATGGGTTTCCCTGCGGATGCGGTAGGTTCTGCCATGGCCTCGCGAGGAAAATCGCTCCACTTCATCGCGGAAGAAGTCGATGAGCTATCAGAGCTTGAATATGGTGGAAAAAGAACCTTTGCTCTTCTTTCGCTGCTATTTCCAGGATTTGATTTTTCCAGGCACTTTCATGTTGATCACGTTTATCCCAAAGGGGTGTTCTCCACAAGCAGGCTAAGAAAGTCAGGGGTTCCAGAGGAAAAGATAGAGCTCTTCAAGATATGGGCTAATCGATTGCCAAATCTTCAATTACTTGAAGGTTCAATCAATAATGAGAAGCGGCAAAAAATGCCGTCAGATTGGTATGAACAGGCATGGCCTGATCCTGAAGCGCGTCAACGCCATCTAAACTCCCAAGGCATGGATTTGCTCCCGGTCGACATCAAGGATTTTGAAGTTTTTTATAATCAGAGAAAAAAAGTCTTCAAATCAAGGATCGAGCAAGTAGTCAACGGGAAGTCAGATGGACTTTAAACAGCTGCACCAGGGCCTATCACGTTCTTTCTTCATTGATGGCTATCGCCTTGTCTTCTGGTATGACCCTCCGGGTCACTTCATTGACGCACTGGATGAGCTTGCTCTGGAGGGTGTCCAGATCTTCAACATGGCCGGTCAGTCTACCTTCGGCATGAAGCTGCGCTTGGAACTGGATGAGCCGGATATACCTGCACTGCTTTACTTCCCCTGCGCCGAGCCGGCGCCGGAGGATGATTGGCTACTGGACATCAAACTTTACTCCGGTCGCTTCTACGCCGACCAGATATCGATGATCTTCAATGAGCTGGGGCTCGTGCGCCATACGCTGCGTGAGCATCTGGCAAAGCGCCAGGCATTCCTGAGCAGCCGCAAGCGTATCGAAGTGCTCAAGCGCCTGGTCACGCCGGAGATGGATGAAGATGATCTGGATCTGGCCATGTGCGCGGCTGTGGTGGGTTCGCCTACTTCCGATATCGCGATCTTACTGTTTTATCTGGCTGATGAGGCGGTGGCCAAGGATGTTGGACTAGAGGGCAACCCCTCATCACTCGAGGAGATGGCCAAATATGCCTTGGTGCCGAGCCTAGTACGGGCCCTGCAGATGGAGGTCGGTTATCCCGCCAGCCAGCCGGAGCTCAGTGGAGAAGCTTCGCTGCAGTTTGGCCAGCTGATGCTGCGGCTGTTGACTACCGGCTACTGCGAAAGTCTCTCCGAGATTCCCGATTGGGCGCAGAGTCACGCCATAGCCTCTGTAAATGCCAAAGCTACCTCGCGGGCCCTGCTGTCGCGCTGGCGAGACAGTTCGCGCTTCTATGCGGCGTTCGATGTAATCTCCGGCTGGGTTGCGGAAGCGCTACGTATCGAAGACAAAATCCGAGACGTTCCGCTGGAGCAGCTGGCCCACGTGGCCACCTTTGAAATGGTGGAAAAGCAGATCATCGTCGATCTGTGCCTGGCCATCCCTCAGGCCGATGGGCGCGATCTGGAGATGTTCCGCGCCATCATCGCCAGCCGACTGGACGGCTACTGGGCCTCGCGCCATAAAAACGATGAGCGCCGGGCCCGCTACCGCCAGCTCTACACAGCCCTGAGCGCCGCCATCGACCTGTTCGACCTGAGGCAGCAATATCTTGATGGTTTCCACTATGAGAGCGTCGAGGCGCTTTACCACGCCTACAGTGCCGAGCTTTACCGCTTTGATACCGCCTACCGCCACTATGCGGTGGCCTCTGACAATACCGGCGTAGAGCTGCTCAAGAAGCTCGATGAAGTGGTGGAGCGCTGCTACAACGAGTGGTTTATGGGCCAGCTTACTCGCAATTGGAGTGAGCGCATCGACGTCGAGGGGCGCCTGGACGATTGGGAACTGCCGAGAATTCCCAACCAGCAGCACTTTTTTCGCGATGTGGTGCGCCCACATCTGGACGGCCACCATAATAAACGGTTGGTAGTGATTATCAGTGATGCCTTCCGCTATGAAGCCGCCGAGGAGTTGCGCGAGCGCATCAATGCCAAGCGCTACAGCGAGGCCACCCTGAGCAACCAACTAGGTGTGGTGCCCAGCTATACCACCCTGGGGATGGCCTCGCTACTGCCGCACCGCGAGCTAAGCTATCAGCCCGGAAGTGATAGCGTGCTGGTGGATGGCAAATCAAGCCAGGGCACTGAGAACCGCAGCCAGCGCCTGAGTGCCGCCGTAGGTGGGCAGGCTATGGCCGTCACCGCAGAGGAGGTCAAGGGCTGGTCGCGTGACCAGGGCCGTGAAGCGATCAGGGGTATGCAGTTGGTCTACGTCTACCACAATGTGGTGGATGCCCGGGGCGATACTGCCAGTACTGAAAGTGAGACCTTTGTTGCCGTTGAGGATGCTATCGAGGAGCTTGATACGCTCACCCGCAAGATTCTCATGCACCTCAACACCAGCACTGTATTGATTACCGCTGACCATGGCTTCCTGTTCCAGCGAAGCAAGCTGGACGCCACCGATCGGACCAGCCTGATGGAGAAGCCCACCAGCGCCTTCAAGAGCAAGAAGCGCTACGTGCTGGGGACCAATCTTCCCGATAATCCCAGTGTGTGGCATGGCCATACTCGCGAGACCGCTGGCACCACCTGCGGGACCGAGTTCTGGATACCAAAGGGGGCTCACCGCTTCCATTTTGTCGGTGGTGCCCGCTTCGTGCACGGCGGTATCATGCCCCAGGAGATCGTCGTTCCGTTGCTTACCGTCAAGCAGCTGCGCGGCGAGAAGGTCGAGAAGCGAACTCGACGCAAGGTGGACGTGATCTCGTCAAGGGCCTCGCTGAAGATGGTTAACAACATCCAGCGCTTCGAGCTGCTGCAGACCGAAGCGGTCAGCGAGCAGCTCAAGCCTATTACCCTGGCCGTGGCCATCTTCGAGGGTACTGAGATGGTCTCCAGCGAGGAGACGGTGACCTTCGACAGCACGAGCGACAACATGAATGAGCGCATGAAATCGATTCGCCTGTCGCTGTCGGGTACCGACTTCGACCGTAAGCGCGAATACTTTCTGGTGCTGCACGATAAGGATCTCGGCACCGAGCTGGAGCGCTATCGAGTAGTTATCGATCTGGCTTTCACCGATGATTTTTTCTAAGCCAAGAGTCCGGCGCTGTTGTCCGTTCGTGATGGCGTCCTGTTATCACACTATTCTGGAGCCTCTGGCGTGACTTTCAGTATGGACAGTGAACCGCAGACCGATATCTCTCAATCTACCGCGGAGCATGAGAGCGACCTCGATACCCTGCTCAATACACACTTCGCCGGTCGGGTGGTGCGCAAGGACCTGACCCAGCGGGTCAAGGAAGGCGCCAACGTACCGGTGTATGTGCTGGAGTACCTGCTCGGCATGTACTGCGCCTCCGACGATCATGAGGTGATCGATGAGGGGCTGAAGAATGTCAGGAAGATCCTCACCGACAACTACGTGCGTCCCGATGAGGCAGAGAAGATCAAGTCTCTGGTCCGCGAACGCGGTAGCTTCAAGGTGATCGATCGGGTGACGGTGCGTCTCAACGAAAAGCAGGACTGCTACGAGGCAGCATTCAGCAATCTGGGCATCAAGGACGCTGAGATCTCAGCGGGCATCGTTAAGGAGCATGAGAAGCTGCTGGTGGGCGGGATCTGGGTGATCGCTACCCTGAGCTACTTCTACGAGGAGGGCCAGCGCGGCTCACCGTTCGGGGTCAGTCAACTCAAGCCCATCCAGATGCCCCACATGGACATGGAAGCGCTATTCGAAGGACGGCGCGGTTTCACCACCGATCAATGGCGCGAGGTGCTGATCCGCTCCATTGGTATGGAGCCCGCCGAGCTCGATGAGAGCGTGCAGTGGCACCTGCTTGCCCGCATGGTTCCCTTTGTCGAGAACAACTATAACGTCTGTGAGCTGGGCCCGCGCGGTACCGGCAAGAGTCATATCTACAAGGAGTGCTCGCCCAACAGCATTCTGGTCTCGGGGGGGCAGTCCACTGTCGCCAACCTGTTCTACAACATGAGCTCGCGACGTATCGGCTTGGTGGGCATGTGGGATCTGGTAGCGTTCGACGAGGTGGCCGGCATCTCCTTCAAGGACAGGGACGGTGTACAAATCATGAAGGACTACATGGCTTCCGGGTCTTTCGCCCGTGGGCGTGAGCAGATGGAAGCCTCTGCCTCCATGGTATTCGTCGGTAACATCAATCAGAGCATCGAGTCGTTGGTAAAGACCAGCCACCTGTTGACCCCGTTCCCTGATGCGATGATCGACGCTGCCTTCTTCGACCGCTTCCACGCCTATATCCCGGGTTGGGAGATTCCCAAGATGCGCCCGTCGTTTTTCACCCAGCGTTACGGCTTTATTGTCGACTACCTGGCCGAGTTCTTCCGCGAGATGCGCAAGCGCAGCTTCGCTGATGCCATCGATTATCACTTCCGCCTGGGCGATAACCTTAACCAGCGCGACGTCATCGCTGTGCGCAAGACCGTTTCCGGTTTGCTCAAGCTGCTCTACCCGCACGGGGAGTATCAGAAGGAGGATGTACGCCAGTGCCTAAAGTACGCTCTTCAGGTGCGGCGCCGGGTAAAGGAACAGCTCAAGAAGATTGGCGGCATGGAGTTTTACGACGTCCACTTCAGTTACATCGACAAGCAGACACTGGAGGAGCATTTCGTCGCGGTAAAAGAGCAGGGTAGTGGCGGGCTGATCCCTGAAGGGCTTGGCAAGCCGGGCGTCGTGCATACCATCGGCCTCAGCGACAAGGGTATGCCCGGGGTCTACCGTATCGAACTACAGGTTACTGCCGGCAGCGGTAAGTTGGCCATGTCGGGGCTGTGGAACTCCACTGCTGCCAAGGAGCAGGTCAAGATGGCCTTCGACTACTTCAAGGCCAATGCTAGCCGTATCAGTGGCTCCAGCAGGGTGCTGGAACATGACTTCCACCTACACGTCGTGGACCTGCAGAGCACTGGCGTACTTCGAGATCTTGCCTTGGCCAGCCTGGTAGCGTTCTCGTCAGGGCTGCTGGGCCGGCCTTCCCAAAGCCAGATGGTAGTGCTCGGCGATATGAGCTTGGGGGGGAGTCTGAAGCCGGTGGAGAACCTTGCAGAGTGCCTGCAGGTAGCCTTTGATGCCGGCGGCAAGCGCGTCACCTTACCCATGGCCAGCGCCGCGGATATCCCTACTATCCCCGCCGAACTGTTCACCAAGTTTCAGACCAGCTTCTACGCCGAGCCAGTGGATGCCGTTGTCAAAGCACTGGGAGTGGAGTAGGCCCGCCTCCATACAAATCTGGAAACTATCCAGAAATTAATTGGCTAACGCAGGAGGCGGGCAGGGAGTTTGCGTTGCTGGTGCTCAAATTGCTGGCGGGACGGGTGAATCAGGATAGAAGTTCTATGTGATGGATGGTCGCAATTATTGTATCGCTATGACTTCAATCTCAGAGGCGTAGAAAAGTCGAACGGAACCAGCGGAACCAATGGAACGCCCAGCAATAATGGGCCTCGAAGGGTTCCGTAGCATATTCACTATACGGAACGTACGGAACCCTTGAGGTCACTGGTTGTTAATCCGGCTCACGAAGGTGGTACAGCCATATTGCCCGCTTATTCACCTTCACTTTTTTAGCACGCCCGCGGCCACTGCGATCCGCCAGCCAACCGGCTTGCTCTACAGCTTGATTAATTCGAGCTATCTCAAAGCCGGGAACAGCGCGTTTCAATCCCTCGGAAGTAAAGAGCCATATTTTTCCCTGGGGGCTGTCTTTCCACCAGCCAGCGCGGTCACGAACATTGGCACTGTTGTCAGTAAGCTCTGAAAACATGCTGTCGCCATGTCGAGTCAGGAAATCGCTCAGATGCTCGAGAATGCGATTGTCCTCAGACTGACCCTTTCCACGCTCCTGACGCCATCGCTCAAACAACTGCACCATGTTTTTGGTTGGCTCACCCTCTGGCATATCAAAAATGCCAAAGCTGATGGCCAGCTCACCAGCCAGAGCTACTATGGCAAACCGTTCAGCCGCTCGCTCTTCCTGTCCTGAAAGCGCCTGAAATTGTTCTGTTAGGTTCGCCAGCATTTCAGGCAACTGATCGATCCTGTCCGAGTCGATAAGCTGCTCAACGAACCTTGGCCCGGCATGACCGTAGTGGCTTGAAGCTGACTTCTGTATGGCGTTTGAAAACGACTTGCCACTCTCTATTCCATGCAGGTTATCCCAGGCGCCAAAGACGTGGTGTGCAGAAATATCGAGCAATCTTATTTCCTGACCAGCCCGCGCCTGTCCTCCGGATGCCTGCATCTGGCTGTTCAAACCTGTCTCGCCTGAAGACAAAACCATGACGCGCCATTGCTTTGTTGCTCTGGCCATGCCCGTTTTAGTGGCGCGCGCCTTGCCTACGCCATTAGCCAATGAGTAGACGATATTTCCGATCTCTCTTGGCAAAGCCTCGCCTATTTCATCCAGTGCAAGCAGTGTGTCGTTACGTCGGCCGGCTACGCCTTCAAGACCGTTGGCAGTGGCACACCAGGTTCGGACAAACCTTTCCGGTTTTCCCCATACTGATGCAGCGGCCATCAGACCTGTGGTCTTGCCGGTGGAGCTGTCCCCTTTTAAATGGAAACCGCCGCCATGACGTTGTAAATGGCTCAACAGCGGGCCCGCCAGCGCTGCGCATATCGAAAGCATCAGTATCGGGTTGCCTGCGCAGTAGTTGCCGATCTCGGCTTTCCATTTTGCGTATGTCCCCGCCTGGCCATAATCGTCAGCGTTTGCGGTTTCGCTTTGAAAAATAACATCACCTGAACCGATATTGCGGCTTGGCATCACGAATAGTTGAGGCGATTGCCAGCCCGTGGAGGTGGCCGCTATTACCTCACGCTTCGGTTTATGGTCTTGCAGATATTGATTCAGTAAACGATGGGAAACCGTGCTGATTTCGAGTCCGAGGCCGAGCAGTTCGGCTCGTAAGATCTCCCCTGATCCAGCCATTAGGCTCATGGGCATGGACCATTGCCGCCATCGGCCAAGACTGTTGCGGAAATGAAGAAGTCTTCCAAAATCCGCGCCTTCACATGATGTTATGGCCTCCACGTATAAGGGAGAACAGACCAGTTGATCAAAGGGCTGTCCCTTTTTTATACCGTGAAACCACACGCCCGGGCTTAATATTCTCCCGTCACATTGAAATGGCTCTTCACGCACGCTGAAGTATGGCCGTTCAGGGGTTCCGCTGGTTCCGTCCTCCTGGTGGCATACGGAACCAGGAGGAGCCTGACCATCACTGGTGGTTCCATCAGTTCCAGAGGTTCCGTCGAGTTTTTCAGGGGGACGATAATTGCCATTAAAATATCTGCCGATAGCATCATTACCTTCCGCCTGGTACAGGTCTGACCAGTCCTTATGCGACATGGGATACCTCCCCTGGCACGATCCAGCGGCGGCCGGTCGCTTTGGCTGCTCTGATACCGGGTGCGTCGTTATCAGCTGCAACGACAATATGAGAACGTCCAAACCAGGTGAACAGTGGATCAGCAATCGACTTCAGATTGTTTTCACCAACGCCACACGCCACCGGAAGTCCCGTCGCGGTATGAATGCGATAGCCGTCTGCAAGGCCTGCACAGACGATCAGGCTTCCTTGAAGCGTCAGCCTGTCCCGCCAACTGAAACCAAAGGGAGTAAAGCTGCCTTTTACTCTTCCTCTATAGGTAACTTTCTTTGTGCCATCCGGCCAGATTCTTTCGAATCCTTGATGTTCTCCAACCAGGTTGATTAACTCTCGGTAAAGAATCGACCCCTGTATCTTGATACAAGCATTGGCATGAGCCTGCAGTTCTGAAAGTGAAATACCTTTTTTGGTAAGATACTTATGGGTATAATTAATATTGATATTTTGCGTTGTAATTGCCTGCCTCCTTTCGGAGGCGGGCATTTTTTTTGGTGTCTTCATGCTGCTTTTCCTGATGGAATGAGCTGATGTTGCGATTGCTTTAAGAGTTCGCAGACAAATATCGAGCTTACGAGGCTTCTCTCGATTTCATTTGCCACTCAATCCATTCATCGATTTCCCTTACAAGCCATCCAACTGCCTTTCCTCCCAATGGGATGGGCTTCGGGAAATTATCCTCCGATATACGAAGGTAAATAGTGCTGCGGGCGAGGCCCGTATAAGCCATGACGTCTGGAAGTCGAAGTATCCTGTTGGTCATGTAGTGCTCTCCTTGGGTGTCGTTGGAAGACACAAGAAGCTTTAAACATTTTGATGATTGTGAAAATAGCTTCTGCCGGCAGCATATAGCCGCTGCCGGCAGAAGCTATAAATACATGGCTCGATACGAAGGGCAAAGATATAATTTTTAAGAAATTTTAGATTTTATGCATATTTTCATGCGAGTATATGCAGCAGCTATAGCTAATCAATAGTAGGCGCGGCTTTCGGCGTGCCTGACCTGGCTGTTAGGTTGGTCCGTTTTGGAAAAAGACCGTTAATTGAAAAACTTATGTGTGCTTGGGATCAGTTGGATGGTTTTGGCTGGCCATTCAAATACTTTTGAGCAACTTGCACAGTAACTCCAAATGCTTCATGTTTTGCCTTGGCGCATGCAACTTTTGTTGGGTATTCACCGCTTTTCCATATATCGATTAGTTCTTCTTTTTTCGTACGTCTTCCGTTTGGCCCACCATATCGAGCGTCATGTCCTTTGTGTGACATTTCCTGCCAGATACATTTTTGTATTTCTGATGAAGCTGAAAGGGTTCGAGAAGAAGGCATGCTTTTAATTTCGAACTCTTTCTGCTCTATAGTTTCAATGTGTTCTAAAAAGAAAAGCGTGTCGTCCTGTAACGATTCGGAATCTGATGCGCCTTCGTCTGAAACAGCATAAAAAGTCCTTACATCAAGCAAGCTGCTTTCTTTGATTTTAGCTTGTATAAACCCGTCCGCTGATGAGCCCAATCGCTGCGCCCAGCGATCTCGTAAAATCTTGGCATTTATAAAACGATGCTTGGGTTGAAACCGTTCGAGTTCAAAACGATCGAACCAGCATCCTTCAAGTAAGTGAAAATAGTCACGGGGATCATCTTCTAAAAAATAAAAGCGGGGAGGGGGAGTCAGCTCATTGGCAGAACTGTATGCCGCAATTCCTTCATCTTCCGGCCCCAACTTGACCCAACCGGCTAAATCTTCATTAGTGGCTTCACATCGCTCTGCAAGAAGCTTGAAAGCAGCGGGATAGGAGATATATCTGCCTACTGAAGCAATGTCATTGCTCATGAGATGTCCTCTTCGATCTGATCAGGGAATGCAAGCAGAACGGTGGCCGCACTGCTCCTACACGCCAAGGCTCATGACTTTGTCAGAGGTCGGCTGGCATATACCTTCAAGCATTGAGTGATCTAGAGGACGTCCTGCGCTCGTTGAGATCTGCTACGCATCGGTCATGGATGGCATGCCACTAAGGGCAAGAAAAAGCAGACCCGAATTGACTCATCACTGAAGTTTTATGAAGTGGCCAAGTCCGTTTTTCTAAACGCCACTGGACCTCAGTGTGCCTGAACAGAATGAACGAATCGAGAGCGTATTCTTGCTTTTGGGGTGCGCGTTCTGCCGGTCAAGCTCTGAGCGTACCGTTGCCGTTATTAAATGCCGTGCGTGGCTTTAAGGGACTATCAAGGCAGAAGGTTGTAGCTGGTAGCTTGTAGATGAGGCATTTTAACGGCGCTTGTCTTATAGCTGGCCTGACTTTTCTGATGGAGGATACTGCATGGCTTCTAATCGCTCTTATCCCTTGCCGGAAATACCGGACGATGGAAAAACCCCGGAGGGGTACCTTCCCCTTCCTATATACATAAGTTATGCAACGCCTCGATGGCCGGAAGCTAAAATTACCGAAGATCCAACGCTTGATGATTGTGCTTTGAGCTACACCAAAAGCTTGAAATGGTGGCCACAGGAACGCTTGGGGCTGTTTCAGCGATTGAAAAAGGGGATGCGATGCTTCGCGAGAAGAAAATGAACCGCAGCAGTATGAGCGTTCTTGTTCGAAATCTCGTAGGGCTTGGCAGAGCAGTATTCTCAATTACTGAATCCAGTAATGGAGTTTGTTGGGGGCGCTGTTGGGGGCGAGAAGCTTTGTGAGAGCCTTAAAATCGAAAGCTAAGTAGATAAGTATTTGATTTGACTGGTGCCCCCACCAGGATTCGAACCTGGGACCTTCCCCTTAGGAGGGGGACGCTCTATCCAGCTGAGCTACGGGGGCGAAGCGGGCGCCATTATAGGGATTTCACGCGTATAGTGAAACCCTGACGCATTAACGCCGCCCATCGAGTTCGCATGAAAGAACGCATCACGACAGATCGCCACTTCAACGGCATGGCCGAGAAGTTCGAACACGCCCTGTATAACCACTCTCGCGGACGGCTGCGCCTGTCACTGCTGACGCGGGCCATTGAAGCATCCATTCCGCTATGCGGACAGCCGCTGGTTGATGTCGGCGCAGGGCTGGGGCAAATGGCGCACTGGGCTGCACAAAAGGGCCACCCGGTCACGCTGCTGGAGCCGGCCGAGGATATGCTTGCCGCGGCACGCGAGCGTCTGGAGGGGCATGACGCCCGCTTTTATCAGTGCGATCTGCAGAAACTGTCCGAGGTGGCGCCCGGGCCATGGCCTTTGATGTTCTGCCATGCGGTGCTGGAGTGGCTGATTGACCCCGAAGCAGCGGTTCATCGACTGGGCGAACAGCTGGCACCTGATGGCTGGCTATCCCTAATGGTGTTCAATGAGGATGCGCTGCGCTTTTCCAACGTGGTGAAGGGCAACCTGCAAAAGGTACTTGATGACCAGCTGGCAGGCTTTGGTAAACGCAAGCGTCTGACGCCGATTTCCCCGCTGCGCCATGATGACGTGGTGCGCTGGCTGAGTGAGGCGGGGCTGGAGGTTCGGGCCGTGACCGGCATTCGCGTGTTCCATGATTATCTGCGCGAGCGCGACCCGGACGAGGCCACGCTGGAACGGCTGTTTGAACTCGAGCATCGCTATTGCCGGCAGGAACCCTACTGGCGCCTGGGGCGCTATCTTCATTACAGCGTTTATCGTCCGAGCTGATATTCTTCACCTCATCGCAGGGGTGTTTCCGGGCTTGCTCGGAGATATACCGTTATCTTTACGGCCATGTCACAGGACAGGCCAGTCATTATTTGAGTAAAGCAGGGGATTCATGAGTTTTTCCACGCCCATGGGGCAGTTACTGGACCGACAGTCACCCGCGATCAGAGAAGGGGAATGGCTGATTGCCCCGCCGCTGGATGAAGGGCTTTTAAGCGGCGCGAAACACCGCATCTGGAGTCTGGATCACTTGATCGCCGAGGTGTGGCGCAAGCATGGTCATGAGGTCGTCGAAGGGCTGACACCGCCGGAAAGCATGACGGCGGCACTGCTGTTCTGGCCCAAGACGATGGACCTGGGTCGCTGGTGGCTGGATCAGCTCAATGCGCACTGCGATGTGGGCAGCACACTGCGCATCGTCGGCGAGCATCACGGCGGTGGCAAGCGGGTGCCGGGTGAGCTAAAGGCACGCGGCATGACGCATCAGCGTCTGGATAACGCGCGGCGCTGCTCGCTGTATGAAGCGGCCACCATCGCCGGTGAAGCGGGCGATCACTGGTCCACGTTCGAGGCGCTGGATCTTACGCTGGTCAGTCATCCGGGCATTTTCGGCCACGGCCGGCTGGATGACGGCACCCGCATGCTGCTGGATGTTTTGCCCGTGAGTGAGGGACGCGTGCTGGATGCCGGCTGTGGCGATGGTGTCATCAGTGCCTGGCTGGCACGCCAGGGCGCAGACGTCACGGCCGTAGACATCAATCACTTGGCACTTGAAGCCACGCGCCGAACGCTTGAAGCCAATGACCTGAAAGGCGACGTGCTTGCCAGTGATATGCTGGACGCCGTTGAGGGTCCCTTTGACGCCATCATCAGCAATCCGGCCTTCCATCAGGAGCGCCATGTCTCGATCGATCCGGCTCGCAAGTTGATCGAGCAGGCCAGCAAAAAGCTGACCCCCAAGGGGGCGCTGTATATCGTGGCCAACAGCTTTTTGCCCTATATGGGCCTGATGAAAAAACACTTCGGCCGCGTCGATGTGCTGGCGGAAAGCAGCCGCTTTCGGGTTTATCGCTGTAGCCGGCGTTAAGAGCCTGGCGCCGAGCAACGACTGTTTTTAACCAACAATCAGCGCTCGGCGTAGGTGATGTCGGTAATGATGTAAGTGGTCTCGCCGCCCGGAGCGTCGACGGTGACTTCAGCGTCCAGCGGCTTGCCGAGCAGTGCCCGCGCCAGCGGGGCATCCACACTGATCCAGTGTTTTTTATTGTCGGTCTCGTCGGGACCGACAATGCGGATGCGCATCTCTTCACCGTCGTCATCTTCCAGCGTCACCCAGGCACTGAAAAAAACCCGGTCGCGGTCGGCCGGCATACGGTCGACCACGGTCAGGGCGTCGAGGCGCTTTTGCAGATAGGCGATCCGGGCAATGGTGCCGTTCAGGGCCTTCTTGTTATAGGTGTAGTCGGCGTTTTCGCTGCGATCCCCCTGGGCGGCGGCTTCTCCGGTCTTGCGGGACTGCTCCGGGCGTCGTACGCGCACCAGATGCTCGAGCAGGCTCTGCATCGAGGCGTAACCTTCCGGTGTGATCAGATCGGTCTTTTTCTCCTGGCGCGGATCCTTGGCGGGATCGCGCCAGCGAGTCATATTGCGTCCTTTCATGCAGGCGGTGACCGTATGACAGTGGGGCAGTTACCATAATCGCCTCGTATTGTGCTGCCAAGGCCGGCCGTTGCCACAGGCTTGAAAGTTTCTGGCGCAGCGCCCATAAACACGCCCACACTTCCCTTGTGACCGGCGCCTTCCGTCTTCCCGTCACCAGACATTGCCTGCCTTCCTTATTCGGCAGTCATGCTCATGTTTTTCAAGGAAAAGCCGATGACTAACCGGGATACGACCTCTCTGCCACGCTTTGATGGCAACGATGTCGAGCATATCGAGGACACACCGCTGCATCGTGGATTTTTCAATCTTGACCGCGTGGATGTGCGCTACCGCCAGTATCAGGGCGGCTGGAGCGAGACCGTTTCGCGTGAGGTGTTTCGTCATCATGATGCCGTGGGCGTGCTGTTGTATGACGTGGAACGCGACGCCGTTGTATTGGTCGAACAGTTTCGCGCCGGGGCCATGGGGCGGGCTTTCAGCCCCTGGCTGCTGGAGCCGGCTGCCGGCCTGATCGATTCCAGCGAGTCACCGGAAGACGTGGCCCGACGCGAGGTGAGAGAAGAAACGGGATGCCACACCGAACAGCTGATGGAGGTCCACCGCTATTTCCCCAGTCCCGGAGCCTGTGACGAATACATTACGCTCTATTGTGCGCTGGTGGATTCGGGCGATGTCGGCGGTGTGCACGGGCTGGAAGAGGAGCACGAGGACATCATGGTGCGTGTGCTACCCTTCCGTGACGCTTGGGAAATGCTGGAAAACGGTACCATCAACAATGCCATGTTACTGATTGCGCTGTACTGGCTGGCCCGTGAGCGCCCGGCCCTCAGAGCAAGGAGATAGTCTTTTGAGTCAACGAACCGCTTACGTTACCGATCTCAGGACGCTACAGGCCGAGTGTACGGCCAATTTCGTGCGTCTTGACCGGCTGCTGGGCGATACGGTGGCCGGCGAGCGGGTAGAGCTGCCGCTGGCAAGCCACACCGCGCGCTTTGGTACCCTGCATCTCGAGGTCGTCGAACGAGCGCCCTATACCACGGTTGTGCGCGTTTTTCAGAGTGGCGTGCTGGATGGCATGATCGATGCGCCGCGCATGATGGTCCATCTGTATCACGACGTGCAGATGGCCGAGGTGACCGACTTCCAGCGCAAGCGTCACTTCGAAGGGCGCTATCGCTACCCCAATGCTCATATGCACCAGCCCGATGAGAAGCTACAGCTCAATCGTTTTCTGGGCGAGTGGCTCGAGCACGGTCTGGCCCACGGCCATGATACCCGCATCTTTGAAACGCCCTGATTCGGGCATCATCCATCGCGCCGCTCCCGTCAAAGCCCCGCCATGCCGGTTCGCTGTAAAGCCCTGAGCCTATTGAATATCCCTTCGCAAGGAGCGTGTCATGCTGATTGTTCAGCTCTCGGACAGCCATCTGAGCGCCGATCCCGCGCGGCGGTATCGCGATGTCGACGCTGACACGCGGCTGGCATCGATGCTGGCGCGGGTGGCCCGGTATCAGCCGGATCTGGTCGTGGTCAGCGGTGATGTCAGCGATGACGGCTCGACTGCCTCGTATCAAAGGGCAGCAGCGTCTTTTGAGGCGCTCGGCTGCCCCTGGGTCTGGATGCCGGGCAATCATGACCATCCCGCCACCATGACCGAAGTGCGCGCGCTGGAGCCGGTCATCCATTCCAACGGCTGGCAGATTCTGCTGCTTAACACCTGGATTGAAGGTGAGGAGGGCGGCCGACTGGGTGAGGCGCAGCTGGTAAGGCTTGAGGCGCAGCTGGCAGGCGATGAATCACCGGCGCTGATTGTGCTGCATCACCCGCCGGTAAGCGTGGACACCGCCTGGATGAATGAGATCGGTCTTGAGGACCGCGAAACCTTTTGGAAGATCCTTGGCCGATATGATCATGTCCAGGCCGTGCTGTGCGGCCATATTCATCATGAAATGACCTGTCTGCATCAGGGCGTACCGGTCATGTCGGTGCCGGCCATTGCGGCGCAGTTCGTGCCCGATCGACCCGATTTTGCCGTCGATGCGTGCGCTCCGGGCGGCTTTCGCCTGATTCGACTGTCCATTGATGATACGCAGCGGCCTCGATTATCAACCCGGGTAGAGTACGTGCCGGTCTAATGGCACATATCGGCAAAGCGGCCGGCAGCTGATTTTTATAGCTTAAACGTCTAAAGGAAGAAACGTTGATTCTTTGACGTTATGAAGGCGGCTCGCTAACGTGAGCGCATCCTTGTTTGCTTGTGACGTTTTATCGCGAGCACCCCCGTTTATAGCGTCATCGCCGTTCGGTGATGACGTTTGGTCATGAGAGGTTGTGATACGCATGCTTTCTCCCGAGCGGCAAACACATCTGAAACAGCTCGAAGCCGAGTCGATTCATATCATTCGCGAGGTGGCGGCCGAGTTTCGTAATCCCGTCATGCTCTATTCGATCGGCAAGGACTCCTCGGTCATGCTGCATCTGGCTCGCAAGGCGTTCTACCCCGGTACACCGCCGTTTCCGCTGATGCACGTCAACACCACGTGGAAATTCCACGAGATGATCGAGTTTCGCGATCGCATGGCGGCCGAGACCGGCATGGAGTTGATCGAGCACATCAATGAGGAAGGCCGTGAAGCGGGCATTAACCCGTTTGATCACGGCAGCTCCAAGTACACCGACGTCATGAAGACCCAGTCGCTCAAGCAGGCGCTGGACAAATACGGTTTCGATGCCGCCTTTGGCGGGGCGCGTCGCGATGAAGAAGCCTCGCGTGCCAAGGAGCGCGTGTACTCCTTTCGTGACCAGTATCACCGCTGGGACCCGAAAAACCAGCGCCCGGAGCTCTGGAGCCTGTACAACGGTCACATCAACAAGGGTGAGTCGATCCGCGTCTTCCCGCTGTCCAACTGGACCGAGCTGGACATCTGGCAGTACATCTATCTCGAATCGATCCCGATCGTGCCGCTGTATTACTCCGCCAAACGTCCGGTCGTCGAGCGTGACGGCACGCTGATCATGGTCGATGACGAACGCATGCCACTGAACGAGGGCGAAGTACCCGAGATGAAGTCCGTGCGCTTTAGAACGCTGGGCTGCTATCCGCTGACCGGTGCCGTGGAATCCGAGGCGGCCACGCTTCCCGATATCATTCAGGAAATGCTCCTGACCCGTACCAGTGAACGTTCCGGGCGTGCCATCGATCACGATCAGGCCGGTTCCATGGAACGCAAGAAACGCGAAGGTTACTTCTGAGGCGCATATGGCACACCAATCATCCCTGATAGCCGAAAACATCGAGGCGTATCTCAAGGAGCATGAAGCCAAGGATCTGTTGCGCTTCATTACCTGCGGGAGCGTCGATGACGGCAAGTCGACCCTGATCGGGCGACTGCTGCACGACTCGAAAATGATCTATGAAGATCAGCTGGCAGCCTTGACGCGGGACTCGAAAACCCGCGGCACCACCGGCGAGCGCGTGGATCTGGCGCTTCTGGTTGACGGACTTCAGTCCGAGCGCGAGCAGGGCATCACCATTGATGTCGCCTATCGCTTTTTCTCGACCGACAAGCGCAAGTTCATCATTGCCGACACGCCCGGGCACGAGCAGTACACTCGCAACATGGCCACCGGTGCTTCCACCGCAAGCCTTGCGGTCATTCTGATCGATGCGCGCTACGGCGTGCAGGTGCAGACGCGCCGTCACAGCTTCATCGCCGACCTGCTGGGCATCCAGCATCTGGTGATCGCGGTCAACAAGATGGACCTGGTAGAGTACAGCGAGGCGCGCTTTGAGGAGATCAAGCGCGATTACCTGAGCTTTGCCGAGAACCTCAAGGCCCGCGACATCAGTTTTGTGCCCATGTCAGCGCTTGAAGGCGATAACGTCGTCAACAAAAGCGTCAACATGCCTTGGCATGACGGCGTGCCGCTGCTGGAACAGCTTGAAAACGTCGAAATCTCGCGTGACCAGAACCTGACGGACCTGCGCTTTCCGGTGCAGTACGTCAACCGCCCCAATCTTGATTTTCGCGGCTATGCCGGGACATTACAGGCCGGTGTGCTGCGCCCGGGTCAGCAGGTCAAGGTACTGCCCTCCGGAAAGGTCTCCACGGTCGAGCGACTCGTGACCTTTGATGGTGATCTTGATGAGGCCCGGCCCGGTCAGGCCATTACGGTCACGCTGGCCGACGAGGTCGATATCTCGCGCGGTGACTGGCTGGTCGCTTCCGACACCGAGCTGCCGATGTCCAATGCGTTTATCGCCGACATCGTCTGGATGAACGAGCGTGAAATGACGCCCGGCCGCGGCTATGACTTCAAGCTGGCCACACGGGATGTCAGCGGTCAGATCAGCGCCATTGATTACAGCATCGACGTCAACACGCTGGAACATCACGACGCCGACCGGCTGGCACTCAACGAAATCGGTCGCTGTCAGGTCACACTGACCCAGCCCGTACCGGTGGATGCCTACGATGTCAGTCCGGGCACCGGCAGCTTTATCGTCATTGATCGTCTGACCAATCTGACCGTTGGCGCCGGCATGATCCGCCAGGCCGCCGACAGTGCCGATAATGGTGGCACCGTCGACTGGCAGGCCTTTGAGGTAGAGCTCAACGATCTGATTCGTCGTCACTTCCCGCACTGGGAAGCGAAAGACGTGCGCGATATCTTCAAGCGCTGAAGATATCCGCTGATCGATTCACGCCCGGCCTTGTGTCGGGCGTTGTCGTATGGGGCCCGGTCGCTGATGCGCTGCAAGGCATGTCCCGCCGGGTATTCCATCCGGTTTCAAATCGTTGCGCCGTCTCACTATACTCGCACCGCTTATCAAACCGTCAGGCAGCGTGCGTCCTGTCCCGGGCGGCGTTTTTATCGTGACAACCGGAACAATATCATGAATATCGCAAGGGGAAGGCGAGCGCTGCTGGCGGCCACGGGTGGTCTGATGCTTTCGCAGGCAGGGGCTGCGAAAGCCGAAGTCACGCTGCTGTCGCCTGCCGAACAGCCACGCACGGCGCTTGAGCGCGTTGAGGTCAAGGTCGGCGGCAGCATCAGGCCACAGTATTTCAATGAGATGGGCGGCGGCGATGACGGCAGCTACAAGCACCGCGGCTATGACGGGGGCACGCGCTTTCGCCTGCACGTCAACTATCACTTGAGCGATGATCTGACGCTTTTGAGTTACGGCGAGCTGGGCGTAAATACGGCAAAAGCCATGGGCTGGCATGACCATTACGATCGGGAGAGCGCCGATAGCGCGACCAACCGTCGCCAGGTGTATTTTGGCTTTGAAAGCGACCGCTATGGCCGTTTCACCGCCGGCAAGCAAAACAGCGTCTATTACGACACCGTCGGGGTGAGCACGGATGTCTGGGATTACAACCAGTTCGCCCAGGCACCGGGCGTCGGGGTCGACGGCAGTTACGATGGCTCCTATCGCGCGCGTAAAAGCCTGCGCTATTCCAACGGCACCGAAGACTTCACACTCTTTGCCGGCTGGCTGTTTCCCGATGATGACCTGCATCTGGACGGCCCCTATGATTATCGCCGCCGTAGCGGCGGCTCGCTGGGCTTTCGATGGCGTCTTACGGATGACCTGACGCTGGGCGCGGCTTATGCCAATACCTCTGCCGAGATCAAGGGCAGCGGTGATCAGCAGTCCTTTCGTCAGCAGCTGACCGGTAGCTCCCTGACCTGGACGGGCGGCAACTGGTATCTCGCCATGGGCGCCGGTTATTACACGGATTTTGTGCCTGATCCGGCGGGCGGGCTCGAGAATTACTTTGCAAGCGATGCCTATGGAGTCGAATACATCGCCCGCTATAGCTTTCAGATCGATCACGACTGGGTGCAGAGCATCAAGCCCTTTGTGGCCGGTGACCGCCTGAAACGGCTAGGCAGTGCCGATTCCCAGACCAACCATCAGGTGCTGGGGGTCACCACCCAGTTCAATCACGGCTTCCGGCTGGATCTTGAGCGCATCTTTGCCAATACCTCGGACAGTGAGCCCGATTCAGTGCTGGCCAGGCTGCGCTACGACTTTTGATGACGGCGTCAGGGGCTTCCAGAGCAGCGATGAAGTTCTGATCGACGTCGCGGGCCGTTAACCACATGTCCGAAAACGGCCAGTGATGTGATCCCGGACAGGATATATTGGGGGGCATGAACCTTGCTCCCGATCTCTGCTATCAGGCCCTGAGCTCCCGCGATCGCCGCTTTGACGGCCAGTTCGTCGTTGGGGTGACCTCGACCGGCATCTACTGTCGGCCGGTCTGTCGCGTACGCTGTCCAAAATTTGATCACTGCCGTTTTTTCATGCACCCGGCGGCGGCCGAGCAGGCCGGCTTTCGTCCCTGCTTGCGCTGTCGGCCTGAACTGGCACCGGGGCTTTCGATGATGGATGCTCGCGATCAGCTGGCACGGGCCGCCATGGTCATGATCGATAACGGCTTTCTGGACCGTGACAGCAGCGCCGCTCTGGCGGCGCGAATCGGCGTCAGCGAACGTCATCTGCGTCGCCTGTTCAAGGCCTCCTTCGGCGTGACGATGGTCGAGGTGGCCAGAACCCGACGCCTGCTGCTAGCCAAGCGGCTGCTGACCGATACCACGCTGCCCGTCAGCGAGGTGGCTCATGCTGTCGGCCTTGGCAGCCAGCGTCGCCTGAACGCGCTTTTTCAGTCGCACTATCGCCTGTCGCCGAGTCGACTGCGTCGCGCCGCGCGCGCCGGTAATACCTGCGCCTCGATCACGCTGTCGCTGGCCTATCAGCCGCCGCTGGACTGGGCCGCCATGCTCGATTTTCTGGCCGCCCGCCAGATCGACGGTCTTGAGAAGATTGAGGCAGGGCGCTGGCAGCGCAGTCTGTTGATCGAAAAGGATAAAGGCGGTGAGCCCGTGACCTGTGCTGGCTGGATCAGCGTTGAACATGCCGGCCCGGGGCAGCTGGCGCTGATCCTGCCGGTCACGCTGGTGCCGGTCATGGGCGATGTGCTGAGCATCGTGCGTCATGTGTTTGATCTGGACGCGCCCATGGCGTTGATCGAGTCACATCTCGAGGGGCTGGCGGGCACCGGCCTTCGCGTTCCCGGTGCCGTCAACGGCTTTGAAATGGCCGTACGCGCCATCGTTGGTCAGCAGATCACGACTACCCGGGCGCGGCGGGTGCTGGCCGAGCTGGTGGCCCGGTTCGGCGAGCCGCTGTCTGGCTCTCCCGGTTATTATGGATTCCCGACCCCTTCGGTCATGGCCGCACAGCCTTGTGAAGACCTGATTTTACTGGGTCTGTTGCGCATTCGGGCCGAGGCGATCATTACCGTGGCGAAAGCAATGGACAGCGGCGCGCTGAGATTGTGTCCGGGGGTGTCGGTGGCAGACACGATGGCAAGGCTTTGCGACATTCGCGGCGTTGGTGACTGGACCGCACAATATATCGCCATGCGGGCGCTGGCTTGGCCCGATGCCTTTCCGGCCGGTGATCTGATGCTCAAACGGGCGCTGGGCTGTGACAGTGCCCGCGAGGCTGCACAGCGGGTGAGCCACTGGTCGCCGTGGCGTGCTTACGTCGCCATTCGGCTCTGGCAGCAGGCCTCCGGTGAAGCCGTTTCATACCCGGTCATGACGTCACCTCCAGTCATCACGTCACCCGATGCCGGTTCACGGATGGGCGCGCAGGCAGATATTGCGCCGGCGCCCTCGAGCGAGGATTCATCATCATGATCGAATATGCCGTTATGCCCTCTGTTTTGGGGGATACCGTACTGCGCGCCGAGTCGGAGCATCTGACCGGGGTATTCTTTAATGATCAGCGGCATTTCCCGCCTTCGGTCAAGGGACCGTTCATACTGGCCAAACAGAGCCGCTCGAATGTCATTCGAAAGGCCTGCGAGGAGATCGAGGCGTACCTTGCCGGAGAGCGGCAGCATTTCGAGCTGGCGCTGTCGCTGCAGGGCAGCCCCTTCCAGCGGCGCGTCTGGCAGTGCCTTGAAGGCATTGGGTTCGGTGAGGTCATGAGTTATGGCGCGCTGGCGCGAGCGCTGGGTCTGTCACGCGGCCATGCCCGCGCAGTAGGTAGCGCGGTCGGACGCAACCCGGTATCCATGATCGTGCCCTGTCATCGCGTCGTGGCCGGCAGCGGTGGACTGACCGGCTATGCGGGCGGTCTGGCGCGCAAGGCCCACCTGCTGGCGCTGGAAGGGCGTCCGGAAGGGTTAGCCGCGCTCCGCCAGATCGAGGGCGAGCATCATCTCACCGCTGGCGTCGAATGCCTCCAGTGACGTCGCAAGCCCGTCGGGGCCCGGCCGCACGACCTGCCAGACCTCGTGCAGGGCGCTGCTGTCGAGCGACAGGGTCAGGTGATCGCTTTCAAGGCGCAGAGCATTGCAGCGGCCCTGATGGAAGTGTTTGAAACGGGCACGATGATGGTGAGCACCACCGGCGTGGATCAGGCTGGCCCGGGTGGGCTGCGTACGCCGACAGGCGCCGGCCAGTGCCATGACAAAACGCTCACGTGGCAGCGCCGTGCTGAAATGTCCGGCCACGGCACGGTTGGCCTCCACCCGTCGTAGCCGATGATGCGACAGAAGCTGCGAGAACCCCCGGGATCACGCAGGGCGCGCCATGACTCGAGCAGCGCCGGCCGATCATCTTCGGAGCAGGCGTGGGTCATCTCGATGCAGCGGGTGAAGCCGGGGCGTTTCAGGGCGGTAAAGTAGTCCAGCAGCGTCCAGCCCGGTGCCTCGGGCGTCAGGCCATACAACTGATGCAGCACGCGACCGAACCGGTCAAAGACCTGAAGGCAGGGCACCTCTGGTTCTCCGGGGGTGGGCCGCTCATTCGAGAGGCAGACCCAGTACCAGCAGGGCAAAAGCAGTTGCATGGCCAGGGCCTGATCGCTCCAGAGGCTGGCATGGCGCTGGTCGGCGTCAATGTGACAGGCGTTCAGCCGGCTCGACAATGCCGCGTGTGTGGTCCGGGTCACCATCTGCACCCGCCCCAGCCGTGGCAGCATCATGATCAGGTCGCAGGGGGTCAGTGCCAGCGAGTGCACTCCACGCCCCAGACGCGAGGCCTGAATCTCGCCTTCACTGCAGCCAAGCAGTCTCGCAAGCGCGCGACACTCCAGATGCGGGGCCCGCAGGCGTGCTTCTTCAAACGCTTCAAACACAACGTTGGTCTGGTGCATGCGGCGACCCTCGCAGCGTGATGGATGGATACAGGGCTTATTATGCTAATGATAACCATTTGCAAGAAGCCATCAAGCAAAAACCACGTGTATCGTCCGGCAGCTCGCTGGCCCTGATCAAATGTCGAGCATTTCAGCGCCGCGTCAGGGTTTTGTCGCGATAACCACGGCCCGTCTCGGCGCTGGATGGCCTTCTACCGTGCGACTCGGGTCCTGTGGGTCGAGAAAGTCGGCCAGCGACTGGAAGGTCATCCATTCGGTTGCCCGCTGCTCATCAAGCGTGGTGTCGGCTTCATCGACTACATGGGGATTTTGAAAGCCCACCCGCGATAGCCAGTGGGTCAGGGCTCTGGAGGAGGGCAGAAACCAGACGTTGGGCATCTGGGCGTAGCGCTCGCCAGGGACCAGCACCTGATGCTCATCGCCTTTCACTACCAGCGTTTCAAGCACCAGTTCGCCGCCGGGACGCAGCGTGTCGTATAGCTCGCGCAGGTGATTGATGGGCGAGGGGCGATGATAGAGCACGCCCATGGAAAAGACCGTGTCGAAGGCGGCCAGCCGTGGCGGAACGTCCTCGATGCCCACCGGCAAAAAATGAACGCCGCGCCCGGCATCCTTCATGAAGTGGCGAATGGCATGAAACTGCCAGTAAAAGCGCGGGGAGGGGTCGATGACCAGCACAAAATCGGCGCCGGCCCCGGCCATGCGCCAGCCGTGATAGCCGTTGCCGCCGCCGACATCGAGCACGCGTCGACCCTTGAGGTCACTCAGGTGCGGCGCCAGACGCTGCCACTTCCAGTCCGAGCGCCATTCGGTATTGATGGTGATCTCGCCGATTCGGTAGGGACCCTTGCGCCAGGGGGCGAGAATCTTCAGAAGGTTGTCGCACTGTCGACGACTGGAGGCGTCCATGGCCACCTCCACGCTCACCGTGTCCTGATCCAGATGAACCTGTGACGCTTCCAGAGCAGGCAGGCGTTTGACGGCACGCTCCCAGGCGGGCAGGTCGCCAAAGCGCTGGCGGTCAAGGCCGCGGGCCAGCTGCTCGGGCAGACGGGCCAGCCAGCTCTCCAGCCCCTGTTCGAGAAAGGCGTGATAAAGGGGAAGATGACGCTCATCGATCGACATGCGGGGGTCCAGCCTGATGAAAAAGGAGTCACTTATTTAAAGGCCAGCATCGAGGCGAAGTTGAGATACTGAAACCAGGTGTCATGGCGTGTGAAGCCCGTGCGCGCCAGCCGCTCATGATGGGTGGAGAGCCGATCCGGAATCATGACTTCCTCGAGCGCGGTACGTTTCTGGCTGATTTCGAGATCCGAGTAGCCGTTGGCGCGCTTGAAGTCGTGGTGGAGATCAATCAAAAGCGATTCCTGGCCGGGCTCGCCCAGGATCTTTTCCGACAGCAGCAGCACACCACCCGGTGTGAGGGCGTCATACAGGCGTTGAACGACCTGGTCACGCTCGCTCGGGTCAAGAAACTGTAACGTAAAATTGACCATGATCATGCCGGCCCGGGGAAGTGGGCAGTCGCGGATGTCACCCTGCAGCACCTCGATGCGATGCTCGGGTGCCTGCTGTGCCAGCAGACCGCGGGCCTTGTCGACCATGGGCTGGGAGAGATCGATGGCCTGCAGGGTGAAGGCTTCGGGTGCCAGCCGCTGGCAGATGGAAAGCGTCGAGGCGCCCAGAGAGCAGCCCAGGTCCAGAATATGGGCGCCGGGGCTCAGGTGGCGTGCGGCGATCACACCGGCCATGCTGGTGATCTGGGCATAGCCCGGTACCGAGCGGCGAATCATGTCGGGGAAACAGTCGACCACGCGCTCATCAAACGAGAAGTCGGCGACCTGATCCAGCGGTGTCGAAAAAAGGGCGTCGCGTCGGGAGACGTCGGTCATCGGGGTACCCACGATCTATCAGGCTCTGAGAGGAGGTTGTTCGGTCATGCAGACAGTGGTCTGATAGAGACCCGCTGCGTGTCGGATACGCCGTCTGCCAGAATGAATATCGAACAGGGGCGGTCTTTACGGCCGACCATGTTACGCTTTGAGCATTAAAGCTGCACCTATCACGGAGGAAGAGCAAGGATGTCAATTCGTCAAAACAAGGCATGGAAGGCGCTGGAAAGCCATCGCGAGACCATGCGCGATGTGCACCTGACCACCCTGTTTGAACAGGATGGGCGCTTTGACGCCTTCTCCCGTCAGGCTGCCGGGCTTACGCTTGATTTCTCCAAGCAGCGCATTCGTCGCGAGACGCTGGACATGTTGCTGGATCTGGCTCGTGAAACCGGCGTTGAAGAGGCCGTCGAGCGTCTGCTGTCCGGACGTCGCGTCAATCTGACCGAAGATCGACCGGCTCTGCATACGGCGCTGCGTCTGCCCCAGGGCGGCGAGTTTCACGTCGAGGGCGAAGACGTCCAGGCCGACGTGCATGAAAGCCTTGATCGCATGCAGCAGATGGTTGAAAAGCTTCAGTCCGGCCAGTGGCGCGGTGCCAACGGCCGTGCCATCAAACAGGTCATCAACCTGGGGGTGGGCGGCTCTGATCTGGGTCCCCTGATGGTCGTCAAGGCGCTCGAAGATGCGTTTGTGGCGCCCAATGCGCTGGAAGTGCACTTTGCCTCCACCATCGACGGTTCACAGCTGGCCGAGCTGCTGCCGACGCTGGAGGCCGACGAGACGCTGTTCATCTACTCCTCCAAGTCGTTTGGCACCATCGATACCTCGGCCAACGCCGACACGGCGCTGGCCTGGCTTGCCGAGCAGACCGGCAGCGACATCGAGCGCATCAAGCGTCATCACTTTATCGGCGTCTCCACCAAGCCGGAGAAGATGACCGAGTGGGGCATCGCGCCCGATCACCAGCTGCTGTTCTGGGACTGGGTCGGCGGCCGCTACTCCTTCTGGAGTGCCATCGGTCTGCCGATCGCCATTCGTCTGGGCATGGACAACTTCCGTCGCCTGCTCGCCGGTGGCCATGCCATGGATGAGCACTTCGCCTCGGCACCGCTGGAAGACAACCTGCCGGTCCTGTTTGGCCTGCTGGGCATCTGGAACACCAACTTCCTCGATATTCAATCGCTGGCGGTATTGCCCTACGACGGTCGCCTCAAGCATCTGCCGGGCTATCTTCAGCAGCTTGAGATGGAATCCAACGGCAAGTCGTCGACCAACGATGGCGAAAAGGTCGACTACAACACCTGTCCGATCCTGTGGGGCGAAATCGGTCCCAACGGTCAGCACGCCTTCTATCAGCTGCTCCACCAGGGCACGCGCTCGGTGGCCTGTGATTTCATCGCCCCGATCAAGCGCTATGACCACATCGACAGTGCGCCGGTACGGGAAAGTCTCGAGCGCCAGCATCGCCTGTCGCTGGCCAACTGCTTTGCCCAGTCCCGTGTGTTGATGCTTGGCGATGACGCCATCAAGAGCAATGAAACGCCGCCGGCGCACAAGCGCTATGCCGGCAACCAGCCGTCCTCGACCATTTTGTTCGAGACGCTGTCGCCCGAGTCGCTTGGTGCGCTCATCGCGCTCTACGAGCACAAGGTGTATGTCCAGGGCGCTATCTGGAACATTGATTCGTTCGATCAGTGGGGCGTGGAACTTGGCAAGAAGATCGCCAATGAAGCGGCCGACATTCTGGAAACCGGGCAGGGTGCCGATCAGCTCGATGATTCAAGCCGTCATTTGATCGAGACCGTGCTGGGCAAGCGCGGCAACGCTTAAAAAAATGGCTGTTTATTTATACAGTAACTGCGTTATGCTGATGTCATGAATGATCATGCCAATGCCGTCGACAACGTGCTTTATCTGCACGGTTTCAACAGCCACCCCGGTTCGGCCAAGGCCGAACTGACGCGGCGGGCCTGCGAGCAGGCTCGTCCGCGTCCGCGCTTTATCGCGCCGGCGCTGTCTCATCACCCCGGCCCTGCCTGGGAAACCGCGCAGGAAGTCATGAGTACGCTCAAGGGGCGTACCATGGTGATCGGGAGCTCCATGGGTGGCTTTCTCGCCATGGGCCTTGCCCGGACACATGATGTGGCAAGCGTGGTGCTCATCAATCCGGCCGTCGATCCGCTGAGGATCGCACTGGAGCGAATGGGTAGCGAGATTGAGCACGTTGAAACCGGTGAGATGTTTGTCATCGATGAAAGCTATGCCGATGCCCTGCGCGAGCAGCAGGCCGAGGTAGTCAACGCGGAGCGCTTTCTGGTCCTGCTGGGCAGCGAGGACGAGATCCTCGACTATCGGCAGGCCCTGGAAATGCTGGAAGGCAGCCGGTTTGTCATCAATGAAGGTGATGATCACGGCCTGAGCCGGTATCCTGAGCTGCTGTCGACCGTGCTGGCCCATGGTGGCCTGACGCTGCCGGAAGATTTCAATCCCGTACCGTAGGCTTCAAGAGTAACAGCGCCATGCCATTGACGTGACCGGTCGGATCGAGATGCCGGCCTGTTGCGTCAGTGCCGATTATTCCAGAGAGCCCCTTCGGCGCTTGACGATGAGCGCTTCTCGTTCATTTCTGACGCGATTTCACGTATGACCCAGTACAGTGCCAGTTCCATCGAGGTGCTTTCCGGTCTTGAACCGGTGAGAAAGCGCCCCGGTATGTATACCGATACGACCCGACCCAATCACCTCGTTCAGGAGGTGGTGGACAACAGCGTTGATGAAGCGCTGGCCGGGCACGCACGCAAGATCAGCGTGCATCTTCGCGAGGATGGTGCCATTGAGGTGGTCGATGACGGCCGCGGCATGCCCATCGATATTCACCCCGAGCACGGGGTATCCGGGATCGAGCTGATCCTGACGCGCCTGCATGCGGGCGGCAAGTTCTCCCAGTCCAGCTATCGCTTTTCGGGCGGGTTGCACGGCGTGGGGGTATCGGTTGTCAACGCCCTGTCCGAGCGCCTTGAAGTAGAAGTCTGCAAGGGCGGCAAGCGCTATCGTACTGCCTTCGCCTTCGGCGAAAAGATCGAAGAGCTGGCCGTCATCGGTGACTGCCCGAAAAAGGCGAGTGGCACGACGGTTCGCTTCTGGCCGGAAGCCGCCTATTTCGACAGTCCCAATGTCTCCGTGGCACGCCTGTCGCATCTGCTGCGCGCCAAGGCTGTACTCTGCCCGGGGCTTGAAGTCAGGCTGGTCGAGAGCAACGGCAATGTCAGCACCTGGCATTACGAAGATGGGCTTCGCGACTATCTTGCCCAGTCCACCGACGGGTTCGAGCCGCTGCCGGCCTCACCCTTTGTCGGTGCCTTCGAAGACGATGAGCATAGCGTTGATTGGGCGATTCAATGGCTGCCCGAAGGCGGTGAGGCGCTGGTCGAATCCTACGTTAACCTGATTCCCACCACGCTGGGCGGCACCCACGTCAACGGCTTTCGTACCGGACTGCTGGACGCGCTGCGCGAGTTCTGTGACTACCGCAGTCTGCTGCCGCGCAATGTCAAGCTTTCGGGCGATGACCTGTGGGAGCGGGTGGCCTTTGTGCTTTCAATCAAGATGTTCGAGCCGCAGTTTGCCGGCCAGACCAAGGAGCGTCTCTCCTCGCGTGCCGTGGCAGGGTTCGTCTCGGCCGTCGTCAAGGATGCCTTCTCGCTGTGGCTCAACGAGCACACCGCCCAGGCCGAACAGCTGGCAGAGCTTGTCATCAGCGCCGCCCAGCGCCGTCAGCGCTCCTCGAAAAAGGTCGCGCGCAAGAAGGTGACCCAGGGACCGGCACTGCCCGGCAAGCTGGCTGACTGCTCCAGTCAGGACCCAACGGTTGGTGAGCTGTTTCTGGTCGAAGGGGACTCGGCTGGCGGCAGCGCCAAGCAGGCGCGCAACCGGGAAACCCAGGCGATCCTGCCGCTCAAGGGCAAGATCATGAACACCTGGGAAGTCGATTCCCAGGAGGTGCTGGGCTCCCAGGAAATTCATGACATCGCCGTGGCACTGGGCATGGACCCGGGCAGCGATAACCTTGAGCGCCTGCGCTATCACAAGATCTGTATTCTGGCCGACGCCGACTCCGATGGGCTGCACATCGCCACGCTGCTGTGCGCGCTGTTTGTGCGCCATTTCCCGTCACTGGTCGATGCCGGTCATGTATTTGTGGCCATGCCACCGCTGTATCGCATCGATCTGGGCAAGGAAGTGCACTACGCCCTGGATGAGAGCGAAAAGGCGGCCGTGCTCAAGAAGCTGGCCAGTCGTCGGGGTACTCCCAACGTTCAGCGCTTCAAGGGGCTGGGGGAGATGAGCCCGGTCCAGCTTCGCGAAACCACCATGGCGCCGGACACGCGCCGACTGGTACAGCTGACCCGCGAGGCCGGTGACGACACTCTGGAGCTGATGGACATGCTGCTGGCCAAAAAGCGTGCCGGCGATCGGCGCGGCTGGCTGGAACGTTACGGCAATATGGCTGAGGTAGACGTTTAACAATGACCATGGATATTCATGTGCGCGAGGGCGACGTCGAGCGTCTGGCGCTTCGAAGCTACACCGAAAAGGCGTACCTCGACTATTCGATGTACGTCATCCTGGATCGCGCCCTGCCTAACATCGGTGATGGCCTGAAGCCGGTGCAGCGCCGCATCGTCTATGCCATGCGCGAGCTGTCGCTGACGGCCAATGCCAAGTACAAGAAGTCGGCGCGTACCGTCGGCGACGTGCTGGGCAAGTTTCACCCTCATGGTGACAGCGCCTGCTATGAAGCCATGGTGTTGATGGCACAGCCCTTCAGCTATCGCTATCCGCTGGTGGATGGTCAGGGTAACTGGGGCAGCCCTGACGATCCCAAGTCGTTTGCGGCGATGCGCTATACCGAGTCCCGTCTGACCCGCTTTTCCGAAGTGCTGCTGGCCGAGCTGGGCCAGGGTACCGTGGACTGGATTCCCAATTTTGACGGCACCATGAACGAGCCGGCGGTGCTGCCGTCTCGTCTGCCGCATGTGCTGCTCAACGGCGGCTCCGGCATTGCCGTGGGCATGGCCACCGACATTCCGCCACATAACGTGACCGAGGTGGTCGAGGCGACCGTACATCGTCTGCGTCATCCCGACTGCAGCGTCGAGACCCTGTGCGAACTGCTGCCGGCACCGGATTTTCCGACCGCCCCCGAGATCGTGACGCCGCGTGCCGATCTGCAAAAGCTTTATACCACCGGGCGTGGTTCGGTGCGCATGCGCGCGCGCTATTATCAGGACGGTAGCGACATCATCATCAACGCGCTGCCCTGGCAGGTCAGTGGTGCTCGCGTGCTGGAACAGATGGCGGCCCAGATGCAGGCCAAAAAGCTGCCGATGGTGGCGGACCTTCGCGATGAGTCCACCCATGAAGAGCCCACGCGGCTGGTCATCGTACCGCGTTCCAACCGCGTCGATGTTGACGCGCTGATGGACCATCTCTTTGCCACTACCGATCTGGAGAAGAGCACGCGGGTCAACATGAACCTGATTGCGCTGGACGGGCGCCCGCAGGTCATGTCGCTGGATCGTCTGCTTGATGAGTGGCTGTTGTTTCGACGCAATACAGTACGGCGACGTCTGGAGCATCGGTTGGGCAAGGTCGAGGATCGCCTCCATATCCTGGAAGGCCTGCTGATTGCTTATCTCGATCTCGATGAGGTCATTCGCATCATTCGTGAAGAGGATGAGCCAAAGCCTGCCCTGATCGCCCATTTCGGGCTCAGTGAACGCCAGGCCGATGCCATTCTCGAGCTGCGCCTTCGCCATCTGGCCAAGCTTGAAGAGATGAAGCTCAAGGGTGAGCGCGACGAACTCGAGCGCGAGCGCAAGCAGCTCGAGAAGCTTTTGGGCAGCGAACGGGCCATGACCAACCTGATCGAGCGTGAGCTGCGCGCCGATGCCAAGGCCTACGGTGACGAGCGTCGCAGTCCGCTGGTCGAGCGGCAGGAAGCGCGGGCGCTTTCCGAGGTCGACCTGCTTGGCGCCGACCCGATTACCGTGGTGGTTTCCGAAAAGGGCTGGATTCGAGCGGCCAAGGGCCACGACATCGATCCGAAGAGCCTCTCCTACAAGTCCGGTGACAGCTTCGCCTTTTCCGCCCACGGCAAGACCAACCAGCCGCTGGTGCTGCTGGAAGACAGCGGCCGTGCCTATACGCTGGCGGCTCATCAGTTGCCTTCAGCGCGCGGGCAGGGTGAACCGGTGTCCGGCCGGGTCAATCTGGCAGCAGGCTCGAAGCTTCGTGCGGCCATGATCGGGGCGCCATCGCAGCGCTATCTGCTGGGTAGCGACGGCGGTTATGCCTTTAGTGTGGCGCTGGAGGAGATGATCGGACGCAGCAAGTCCGGCAAGGCGGTGCTGAGCATTCCGAAAGGCTGCGACGTCCTGATGCCACTACCGCTCTCGGGTGAGGCGCAACGGGTGGCCGTGGTCTCCAATGAGGGGCGGCTTCTGGTGTTCGAGGCAAGTGAGCTGCCGGCGATGAGCAAGGGCAAGGGATCGCGCATGATGGACATTACCGGTGCGCGGGCAGCTAATCGGGAAGAGTTCGTCCGTGACTGGATCGTGCTTGATCCGGGCAGTGCGCTGGTTGTGCATGCCGGCAAGCGCAAGAAACGTCTGGCGGGTGATGAGCTGGCCGGTTATGTGAGTAGTGCCGGCAAGCGGGGCATGAAACTTCCGCAGGGCTTTCAGAAGGTGGATCGCCTGGACGCCGAATAGGTGTGCTGCGAACACCGCTGATCGTGATTGGAAGGGCCGGTGGGGCAACCCCCGGCCCTGGGCTTTTTCCAGAGTGTGTGAGAGAACGACATGAACCAAAGGATGCTCCTGCGTGCCACCGGCCCGGTCAGGGCCAATCAGCTGGCCATGTTGAGCCAGACGCTCAATGACAGTGGCGCTCGGCTGCTGGACATCAATCAGCAGGTCACGCTGGGTCAGACCGTGCTTGAAGCGCTGATCGTGTGTGATGAGCGGCCATCGCCTCAGGTGATGGGGGAGGCCACAGGACTCGAAATCTCGCTTTACGACATCGACCAGCCAACGTACGAGCACTGGCAGGGTCTGCATCAGTCACCAAAGCTGATCATGACGCTTATGGCCGCGCAGTTGCCGACGGATCTTCTGGCGCAGATGGATCGGTGGATCGGCGAGCAGGGGCTTGTCATCGAGCGTTTGCAGCGCCTGTCCGGACCGTCTTCTCTGGTCGAGCGCGCACCCGTCGAGGGGGTGTGCCTTGAATACCAGCTACGTGGCGATGCCATCGATTTGGCGGCGCTGAGACAAACGCTGCTGACGCTGGGTGCGGAGTTAGGTGTCGACATCACGCTGCAGGAAGACAGTCCCTGGCGGCACCAGCGCCGGCTGGTCTGCTTTGATATGGATTCCACTCTGATCAAGGCCGAGGTCATTGATGAGCTGGCGCGTCGTCATGGGGTTTATGAGGCGGTGGCGGCCATCACCGAGCGTGCCATGCGCGGTGAAATCGACTTTCAGCAGAGCTTTCGCGAGCGTATGGCCATGCTCAACGGGCTCAGCGAGTCGGTACTGGAAGAGGTGGCCGAGGGGCTTGAGCTGATGGACGGCCTTGAACGTTTAATGGCTGGCCTCAAGCAACGGGGCTATCGCACGGCGATTCTATCGGGCGGCTTTACCTACTTTGCACGCTATCTACAAAAGCGACTCGGCTTTGACGAGATTCACGCCAACGAACTGGTGATCGAAAACGGGGTGGTCACCGGAGAGGTGCATCTGCCGATCGTGGATGCGGAGCGCAAGGCGGTGTTGCTGGGTGAGATCGCCAGTCGTCACGGTATCGCACTTGAGCAGACCTTGGCCGTGGGAGATGGCGCCAACGATCTGAAAATGCTGGCCGCGGCCGGGCTGGGTGTTGCCTTTCATGCCAAACCACTGGTACGGGAAAAGGCGCGTATGTCGCTGTCCATTCTGGGTCTGGACGCCATCCTGTATCTGCTTGGACACGACGCGCGACGCCGGATGCAGGGGTAACACTCGGGCGCAGGTCGCAGGACCTGCGCTCAAGAAAGCCTCCCGTATGCCGATATCCCCGGCATTTAGGCGCTCAAGCCTCTCCGGTGGATAATCTCATGTTTCCAGATTCCAATCTCAATGCAAGCAAGGCGCGCCATCTGGACATCGGCGCGCCGGATCAGATCGTTGAAACCTTTGCCGACCTGATCAAGAGCGATGCTCGGCTCACGATTCGTTTTGAAGACCTTGATGTTCAGTATCCCGTGACGCTGGCCCTTTTGGACCGTGATCTGCACCAGTGTGTGCTCAGAGCCAGTGCCCTCAGGGACCTCGATTCGCTGCTGACCCAGCGTCTTCCCTTCTATTTTGATATCCAGTACAGCTCGATGACGATGACCAGCGCCATGATGCGTCCGCTCAAGATCAGCGGGCAGGGCGACTGGATCGATATTCGTGCGGCGCTGCCCGTATCGCTCAAGCTGACCCGCCAGCGCAATCTGTTTCGGGCCACGCTCGAACGCGGCATGAAGGTCAACATGCTCATGACCGCGCAGCGAGGGGGCAACGAGGTAGAGGGACGGCTGGTGGATCTCTCTATTGGCGGTTGTCTGATTGCGGTGTCGGTCAATGACGCGATCAATTTTCAGATCGGTATGCCGCTGCATCAGCTGCGGGCGGTCTTTCCCAATTCCGAGGTCTTTGACGCGAGCGGCTGCGTGCGTCACATGCGCTGCAGCGATGACAATAGCGATGTGCTGGTCGGCATTGTCTTTGATGCCAGCCTGGCCGATTTTGAGCGCAAGGTATGGTTTTATGTGCGCGAAATCGAGCGCGAGGCCGTGCGTCTGGATGCCCCGGTAGAGCGGGCAGTGGCCCCTTCAAGGCTTTTTAACGAAGGCAGTGCCGCCCTTGAGATGGAGCCTGTCGCTTCTCCTCAGGAAGAGGCGCTGGTGTCACTGCCCCTGTTTGATAACGTCAAGAGCATTGCCCGCGCGCTGGGCGTTCAATTGATCAATCTGCAGGCCGGCATGAGTCTGGAAACAGCGGTGCTTTGCGAGCAGGCGCGCATGCTGCTGTCGCTGTTGCAGGAAGATCGTCAGGCGCTTTTGTATGCACTGGCCTGTGTCGAGCCTCACTCCACGCCGCTGGTCTGTCATGGATTATCGGTGGCCGCGCGCCTGGCCGATCTGGAAAGTGGTGATCGCACCACGGAGCAGATCGTGCAGATGATGGCCTGTGCGATGGTGCATGACTTCGGCAAGATCCTGCTCCCCGAAAACGTGCGGCTGCATCAGGGCAGCATGGACCATTCGATGCTGTCGCATCTGCACGCCCACGTGGAACTGCTGCGCTTTCGCATCGAAAGAGACGGGGTTTCCTCCGACATGCGCCGTGATGTACTGCTGAGTATCAACGAGCGACTCGATGGCAGTGGCTATCCACGCGCCCTGAAAGGGCACTCGCTGAATCGTCTGGCACGCATGGCCGCGGTGGTAGACGCCGTGGATGCCATGAGTCGGCCACGTTCGGATCGACCCGCCTGGCTGGCGCTGGACATCTATCGCCACATCTTCAACGCCGGTAGCCAGTTTGATACTGCCAGCGTCAATCGTTACGTCAAACGCTATGGATTTACCCCGATCGGTTCTCTGGTGACCTTTTCCAGCGGCTTTCAGGCCTGGGTCATGCGTCTTGATGCCAGAGGGCAGCCATCGCGAGTGCGGGTGGTACGTGAACTGACGCATGACAAGCGCATGAATCAGATGCTTGAAGGGGAGGAGCTGGTACAGCTGGGGTCGCTTGAAGGCTGTGTCGGACGTCATGACAGCGCCATGACGCCCTGGTAACCTCCTAGCGCGAGAAGATGGATCAGCGCGAGAAGGTAGCGCGATCGGTTTCCACTATCTCGACAATGGCGCTCATGTGCCCGCCTAAATGCTCATTGATGGTGGCCAGCAGAGCGGTTGAAAGCGCCTGGCGCTGCTCCTGCGTTCGCCCGGCAAACAGACGCACCTGCAGCATGGCAAAGGGTTTTGCCTCGCCGGCCTGACGCGTGTGAAACAGGGGAAGCGTGGCGACCTTGATCGCGCGTGCTTCAAAGAGCCCTGAATCCAGCGCGCAGTGATGCAGGGCGTCCATCAACGGGGCAAGCGTGTCATCACCGAGCTCCCGAGGATGGTGGAAAAGCAGTGTGGGCATATCGATGGTCCGTAGTGAAGGTCTTTCAGTCACGGTGGTTGTCAACCATGGGCGCGCTGATGGGCCTTTTTGCGTTTCAGATAGTCCTCGTCTTCGCGAACCTTTATCCAGACCTTTTCAAAGATGGCCGCTGATTTGGCCTTTTCCTCGTCAATGTCACGCTCGCGAATCTCGCCATTTTTATCGTATTTGCGCCCGCCAGGATAGTTGGCGTAGCGCCGGGCGCGGGTATGGCCCATCTGGATGAACTTGCGTGCCATATCCATGCCGACAAAATCATCATGGGCGCGGTAATCTTCAAACATTTCCAGAAGCTTTTGCGATGAGGCATGAGCGTCAGCCGGCGTCTTGAAGCGCCAGTGCGGCAGCAACTCTCCCTTGTAGGGTTCAACGGTCAGTACGCCCTGCTCGCCGCGGCCTACGCGATAATGTTCCGGGTGCCTGCGGCAGTCCGGCTTCTCGCCATCATTCTGATGTGGCTGGCCGGTCAGGGCAGCCTTTGATGTGCTCATGCCTTCATCCTGTCATCCGTGAGTTGGCCTTTAAGGCAGTTCATGAAGCGATGCTGAAATACCCGGCCACATCATGTGCTCAAAAGTGGTCAATGCCATGCATTATCAGCCATGATAGTTCAGCTCATCAGACAGGGAAGCGGTAATGCCACCAGGAATTCAGGGAAAGGGATCGTCATGTCGAGTTGCCGGCATGTCGGTGACAGGTGCGCGCACGGTGATGCTGACGCTGTTGCTTGGCAGCGGCGTCATGCAGGGCTGTCAGGCCGGGGCTTCGCCGTCCTCGCCGACATCCTCCGCACCTCAGGCGGCGTCCACGAACGAGACTTCCAGTGACGCGAGCGCCGGGACGTCATCAACGGTGGCCGAGGCCAGTACTTCCAGCCGCGATGATCAGACGCCCGCCGAGCGGGAATCCTTTGATCAGTGGGTCAGCGAGTTTCGCCAAAAGGCGCGCGCGCAGGGCATTACGTCCAACACGCTGAATGAAGCGCTGGCAGGCGTGCGCTATCAGCCGCGCATTATCGAACTGGATCGCTCACAGCCAGAGTTTACCCGGGCGATCTGGGAGTATCTCGACAGCGCAGTATCCTCAAGCCGGGTTGATAACGGCCGCCAGAAGCTGGCCGAGCATCGCAGTGCCGCCGATCAGGCGCAGGCCCGCTATGGCGTGCCGGGCTCGGTCATTACGGCCATCTGGGGGATCGAAAGCAATTACGGCAGTAATTTTGGCAGCTTCTCGACCATTGATGCCTTTGCCACGCTCGGTTATGAGGGGCGCCGCCACGCCTTTGCCGAAGAGCAGTTAATGGCAGCACTACGCATCATTCAGGAAGGCGATATCGACCGCGACCATATGCTGGGGTCCTGGGCCGGGGCGATGGGACATACCCAGTTCATCCCTACCAGCTTCCTGGCCTATGCCGTGGATGGCGACAACGATGGCCGCCGCGATATCTGGGGCAGTATCCCGGATGTCATGGCGTCTACCGCCAACTATCTGGCCAAAAACGGCTGGCAGTCTGGTCAGCCCTGGGGGGTTGAGGTGACGTTGCCGGAGGGCTTTGACTACACCCGCACCGAGCTTTCCACACGTCAGTCTACTCAGGCCTGGCAGGCGCAGGGCGTTCGCGCGGTGCAGGGGCAATCCCTGCCGGCATTCGATCAGGCCTCCATTATTGCGCCGGCCGGCGCTCAGGGGCCCGCGTTCATGGTCGGGCCCAACTTCCGCGTCATCATGCGCTACAACAATGCCACCAGCTACGCGCTGGCTGTGGCGCTGCTGTCACAGCGCATCGACGGCGGCCCCGGCGTGCAGGGTGACTGGCCACGTGGTCTGAAACCGCTGACGCGCTCTCAGACCAGGGAGATACAGACACTTTTGAATCAGAAGGGGTTTGGCACCGGCACGCCGGACGGCATCATGGGGCCCAATACCCGGGAAGGGCTGCGGGCCTGGCAGCGCAGCGTCGGGAAAACGCCGGATGGCTTCCCCAGCAGCAGCGTGCTGGAAGCACTGCGCCAGCCATAATATTGACAGTCGCAGTCAAACAGTTGGCCGGATCTGGAATATCGGGCGGGGTTAGACAAAAGTCGATGTGGCGATTCAGCACACTGGAAAGGGCCACCCGTCCGTAATCGACTAGGCTTACTGACGAAAGGATTCAATTAAAGACAGTGACGGCCCTACCCCCTTGTGTGCGGTCACTGCGGTGGACAGTCGGAGAGTCATCATGAAGGCGACGCGCAACAATCCCTATGGGGTCATCCCTCCTCATCTTCTCAATTACCTGATTGAAAACGGTAACGACCGCCATCGCCGTTGCGCGTTGAACACCCTGACGCTCGATTCGCGTTTCAGGGCCCGCACCGAGCGCCACACGGCGCCTACCGATGCGCGTCGTGGGGCAAGAGGGGAACCGCTGCGCTACATCTTCGATGCGGGTAATACCATGGAGCTGCCGGGGCAGCAGGTCCGACGTGAAGGCCAGCACAGCACCGGGGACGAGGCCGTGGATGAGGCCTACAAGGACCTTGGCGCCACCTACCGTTTTTTCTGGGAAGTGTTTGAGCGCAACGCCATCGATGATCAGGGCGGTGCGCTGCTGGGCACCGTGCATTATGGCGAGGACTATCAGAACGCCTTCTGGAACGGTTATCAGATGGTTTTTGGCGATGGTGATGGCGAAATCTTTCTCTCCTTTACAAAAGCGCTCGATGTGGTGGCCCATGAACTGACCCACGGCATTACCGAGCGTGAAGCCGGGCTTGTGTATTACAACCAGTCAGGCGCGCTGAACGAATCCGTCTCCGATGTCTTTGGCGTGATGGTGGCTCAGTATGACGCCCACCAGACGGTCGATGAGGCTGACTGGGCGATCGGGCGCGCACTGCTGGCGCCCGGGATCAATGGAACAGGGCTCCGCTCGATGTCCGAACCGGGCACGGCCTATGATGACCCTCTGCTGGGGCGTGATCCACAGCCGGCGCACATGCGCGATTTCGTGGAAACCAATGAGGACAATGGCGGCGTTCACATCAACTCGGGTATTCCCAATCGGGCTTTTTACCTGACGGCCATGGCGCTGGGCGGTTACAGCTGGGAGCGCGCCGGACGGGTCTGGTATGCCACGCTTACGGATGATCGCCTGGCCAACGATGCTGAATTTCTGGACTTTGCCCGCCTGACACTGGATAACGCCGAGACATTGTTTGATGGCAGCGAGGTGCGTGATGCTGTCCGTGATGGTTGGCTGGGCGTAGGAGTCGAGTTGTGAGCTATCAACATACTCTGGGTGAGCGCGCACGCGTTCGCCTGGCGCGAGAGGGCGGCGTGGCCTATATGCCGGCGCTCGCTCATCCTCGCGAAATTGCCTTTCATGATTGTTCGCTGTCGCAGCGCAAGAAGGTCTGCAGGCTTCTGGATGAAGCCGAACAGCTGAAATGCCCGGGGGATCAGGCCGGGCAGGGTGATCAGCGCTACTTTCGCATCATTATCATGCCCATCGGCAGCGATAATGATGTGATCACCCTGCATGTTCCCGAGCATCGTGCCCCGGAGTCGCTGGTGACGCTGTGGAAAAACGGGCCCTGCGACGACTGAGGCAGCCGGATTATCACGGCGCTGAAGACGTGTGGTGGGCCTGGACCGGTGTCTTGGCCTTTTCACCCGGGACCTCACGAACCAATCGCGGCAGCAGGAAGCCGGGCAGGCAGTCCCTTAGTGTGTCGTGAAGGCGTTGAGCCTCATCATCCGGCACATCAAAGTGTGCAGCACCCGCTACCGGGTCCAGCACGTGAAGGTAGTAGGGCAGAATGCCGGCCTCGAACAGGCGCTCGGACAGCGCTCTGAGTGCCTCGATATTGTCGTTGACACCCCGCAGCAGTACGCTCTGGTTAAGCAGCGTCACTCCCACCCTTTTAAGCCGGTCACAGGCCCTGATCACGTTGTCATCGATTTCGTTGGCATGGTTGATGTGCAACACGATCACCTTTTGAAGACGTGTCGCGGCAAGCCATTCAAGCATGGCGTCATCGACCCGGTCGGGAATGACCACCGGCAGCCTCGTGTGCAGCCGAAGTCGCTTGAGGTGGGGAATGCCATCAAGCTCACCTACCAGCCAGGAAAGCCGGGCATCGCTTGACACCAGCGGGTCGCCGCCGGAAAGGATCGCCTCGATCAATGACGCGTCATCACGCAGGTAGTCCAGCGTTTTATGCCACTGTGCGCGCGAGGCGGCGTGATCCTCGTAGGGGAAGTGACGACGAAAGCAGTAGCGGCAGTTGATCGCACAGGCCCCACTGGCGATCATCAATACACGTGCAGCGTATTTGTGGATCAGTCCGGCGGCCGGGGTGTGATCGGCTTCCTCCAGCGGATCGGTGACATAGCCTGCCACCGTTTGCGTCTCACTTCCCAGCGGAAGCACCTGTCGCAGTAGAGGGTCGTTCGGGTCGCCCTTTTTAATGCGCGATAGATAGGCTTGGGGCACACGCACCTCAAAGGCCTGATGGCCCGCCCGGGCACCAGGCAGCCAGCGCTCGTCAAGGCCAACGGCGCTCAACAGTGCTCCGGGATCACGAAGGGCGCCGGAGAGCTGTGACTGCCAGCTCTGGTCGGGAGCGCTGTCGTTACCGTCAGCGGATAAAGAGATAGTCTGCACAGGCTGCATGGTTCGCGTTATCATCGCACACATTGTCATGCTTCGACGTCGCCGGGCCCGGGTGGGCAGGGCGTCGAGGCTTTCTGTTGATTCACTGTCCCCGCAGCTGCTCTGGTGTTCAGGTGGCTGCGAACACAACGAGGCGTTATGGCAAGCTATTCTACCAACGAATTCAAGGGCGGTCTGAAAGTGATGCTCGACGGCGATCCCTGCAACATCGTCGAAAACGAGCTCGTCAAACCCGGCAAGGGTCAGGCCTTCAACCGCGTCAAGCTGCGCAATCTGATGACCGGCCGCACTTGGGAGCGCACCTTCAAATCCGGCGAATCGCTGGAAGGTGCCGATGTGCTCGACATCGACATGGAGTATCTCTACAACGATGGCGAGATGTGGCACTTCATGAGAACCGACGGCTCCTTCGAGCAGTTTGCTGCCGACAAGAAGGCCGTGGGCGACACTTCCAAATGGCTCAAGGAGCAGGTGGTCTACACCATCACGCTCTGGAACGACAATCCCATCTCGGTCACGCCGCCCAATTTCATCGAACTGGAAGTGGTTGAAACCGACCCGGGCCTCAAGGGCGACACGGCCCAGGGCGGCTCCAAGCCGGCCACTCTGACCACCGGCGCCGTGGTACGTGTCCCGCTGTTCATCAACCAGGGCGAAACGCTCAAGGTCGATACCCGCAGCGGTGAGTACGTCAGCCGCGCATAAGGCGTGTCCTGAAGTATGGCAAGCGCCGGGCCCCATGGCCCGGCGCTTGCGTTTGGTCCTGCCCCATCAACGGATGAAGTGCCATGAGTGCTGATGACTGGCGTCCCGGCGCCACCCTGGAGGTCCTGCGCGCGCGCGCAGGTCTAATGCGCCGCATCCGCGAGTTTTTTGACGCGCGTGACGTGCTGGAAGTGGAAACCCCGGTGCTGGGCCATGCCGGCAGCAGTGACGTGCACTTGGATTCGCTCTCTCTCGGCGCCCGCACCATGAATGGTGATGAACGGCTCTGGTTGCAGACGTCGCCGGAATACCACATGAAGCGTCTGCTGGCGGCCGGCAGCGGCCCCATTTTTCAGCTGTCGCGGGTGTTTCGAGACAATGAAGCGGGGCGGCGTCACAACATCGAGTTCACGATGCTGGAGTGGTATCGTCCCGGCTTTGAACTGGAGGCGCTGATCCAGGAGGTGGTGACGCTGATCGAGACCGTGCTGGACAGATCCCTGCCAGCGGTACGCCTGCAACCCTATCGAGCACTGTTCATCACCCACCTGTCGGTGGACCCGCTAATGGATGGCCCGGAGACGCTGTCAGCGTTGCGTGCCCTGGCCGCTCAGCATTCAGGCGCTGACACGGATGATTGGTCGCGCGATGACTGCTGTGACCTTCTGATGTCGCTGGTCATCGAGCCACTTCTGGGGCGAGAGGGGCTTGATGTCGTGATGGATTATCCGGCTTCTCAGGCGGCGCTGGCGCGTCGACACATTGATCATGACGGTGCGATGGTGGCCGCGCGATTTGAGGTTTATCTGGAAGGTGTCGAGCTTGCCAACGGCTTTGATGAGCTGACCGATGCCGATGAGCAGCAGGCCCGCTTTGAGGCGGATAATCAGGCGCGTCTGGCACTGGGTAAACCTCTGGTCGAGGCAGATCAACGCCTGATTGCGGCACTGCGCGCCGGAATGCCACAGGGCTGCGGCGTGGCGCTGGGCGTCGACCGGTTGGTCATGCTGGCACTGGGTATTGATGATATCGATAGAGCCATGGCCTTTGGCACCGCCCGCTGCTGATTCGGTCGGCATCACATGATGATTTGATCCGCCCCGTCGTCATCTCGCCACGGGGCGTTTCAGGTATCGGGGTCAGGCGTTCGGGTCGAACAGTTTGATCTCCCGAACATCGATATGCTCCCAGACCTTCTCGGTGACGTAGACCTCCGTCTCGAGCCAGGCCTCCAGCGCTTCCCGGCTTTCAAACCGGCAGTGGACATTGGAGCCAATCATTTTGCCTTCATCATCCAGGATGACGCCGCCACTGATGAAATGCCCCTGTCGGGCAAGCTCGCGAAGATCCTCCAGATGCTTCTCTCGACAGCCCATGCGGCGCTCGAGTGCGCCATCATCGGTGTAGTCCCAGGCCAGCAGCGTAAATTGTGTCATGTCTTGTTCCTTGTGAATGAATGGGTCATGTCAAAGGGATGGTCTCGCCTCATTGGGTCCGATCGTCGATCCCTTCAGTGTCCGGCCCGGCTCATGATATTTGACAGACCATCCGTATCGATACGGCCTTCGCTGAACGGCGGTGTCTGCAGAATATGGTGTAAAAGCTGCGCGGCCGCCGGAGAAAGGGGGCGGCCACTGCGAACGAGCACATGTGTTTCGGCGTTCATGAAGACCGGGTGGTCGATGGGCAGGGCCACCAGTCGCTGTTGACTGATGTCACCCAGTGCCGCGACTTCGGCCATGAAGGTTACGCCGTCGCTATTGGCCACGTAATGCTTGAGTGTCGCCAGTGAGTTACTGTTCAGCGTGGCCTGAAAGTTGCACTTTTCGATGACCTCGACCGTGTCGATCAATTGACGCAGTCCAAACCCATGATCGATCAGGGCCAGTGGCCAGGCCAGGATATCTTCAAGAGACAGGGGCCGTTGCTTGCGCGCGAGTGGATGGTCCGGCCTGACCAGCAGTCGTACCGGCTGACAAACGGATGCCACGGCATGAATGCCCGGTATCAAGCGGGGCGAGTAGGCCACCCCCATGTGGGCCTGCCCTTCAAAGACCTGGCGTACGACCTCGTTGACGCTGGCCAGCAATAACGTGATCTGGACGGCAGGATGACGACGACTGAAGCTGCCCATGACGTTGCCCGCCAGGATCTCGTTATATCCTTCGCTGATGGACAGCTTGATCTGGCCACGCTGCAGGCCATCCAGCGCGGCCAGTCTCCCCAGCAGGCTCTGCTCGGACGCCTGGCGCTCCCGATGGAAGTCGGACAGCAGTTCTCCCGCCTCGGTAGGCCTTACCCCTCGACCATGACGCTCCATGAGGGCCAGGCCAAGACACTGCTCAAGCTGGCGGATCTGCCGGCTGATGACGGAAGGCTCGATATCCAGCCGATCGGATGCGCTGCGAATGGAGCCTGCCGCGATAGCCTCACTGAAATAGTGGATGCTGCGTGGATTGAGCTGATGAAACAGCTGTTCCTGAACGATGGACATGGGCATTTCCTGCGATGGTCTGCGCCGGGGCAGACGGCCTTTTTATTGTGTTGAAGTTTCAGGCGCGATCATGAAAACGCTTTGTCTACTATCCATTAGTGTTGCCTTTGGAGCAACACTCCCTGCCTGTCGATGACATTGCTTCCCTCCCAGCCCTCGTTATGCTGAAAGCAATCCGCGCACAGGTGGCTCACCGCCGGGTTGATCCCCGTGGTCGCATGTCCTTGCCCATCGCATCCAAAAACAACAAGCGAGGGCCCAGGACATGTCACGACATAACAATATTCAACGAGGGACACATCATGAAACCGCTCAAAGGGCTTCAAAAGGGTGCTCAGGGTGCTGCATGCGCTCTGATGGCTTCTGCGATGGTCAGTGCGATGCCACTGCTGGCAACACCGGTGCAGGCCGAAACCGTTCGCGCCGTAATGCACTCAGGACTGCGCGTACTGGACCCGGTGGCCACGACGGCGCACATCACGCGCGATCACGGCTACATGATCTTCGATACCCTGCTGGCCATGGACGAGAAGTTCCAGCCACGGCCGCAAATGGCGGACTGGTCGGTCTCCGATGACGGCATGGTGTATACCTTTACCCTGCGTGATGGCCTCAAATGGCACGATGGCAGCGATGTCACTGCCAGCGATGTTGTAGCGTCCTTTCAGCGCTGGGCCGCACGGGATGGCGGCGGCCAGATGCTGATGGATCATGTCGCAGGCATCGAAGCCACGGACGCTCAGACCGTGACCCTGACGCTGTCATCCGCCTTTGCCTATGTGCTTGAGCTGATGGCAAAGCCTTCCTCCATACCGCTATTTATCATGCCCGCCCGAATTGCCGACAAATCGCCCGATGAAATGCTCAGCGTCGAGGATCAGATCGGCTCCGGCCCCTTCAGGTTCGTCGCCGGGGACTATGATCCGGGCAACCGGGTGGTCTATGAAAAATTCGAGGATTATGTGCCTCGTGATGAGCCGGCAAGCTGGCTGGCCGGTGGCAAGGTCGTCAATGTCGACCGCGTCGAGTGGATCAACATGAGTGATGCACAGACGGCCCTGAACGCGCTCAATACCGGTGAAATCGATTTCCTCGAGGCGCCCTCCGTTGATCTGCTGCCGATCCTCCAGGCCAATGCCGATATCGTGGTGGACAATCCCAACGAGCTGGGCAGTCAGACCATGGGCCGGCTCAACTTTCTTTACCCGCCCTTTGATAATCCCGACATTCGACGCGCTGCGCTCATGGCGCTGAATCAGACCGATGTGCTGGCCTCACTGGTAGGCAATCCCGAATACTATTCGACCTGTCCTTCCATGTATGGCTGCTCGACGCCGCTGGCGACCGATGCCGGCGCGCCGGCGTTGCTGACCGGCAAGGGTGATGTGGCGGCCGCGCAACAGCTGCTGAAGGATGCCGGCTATGACGGTACGCCAGTGGTCATGATGCAGCCCACCGATTCCCCTACGGTCAGCCCGCAGCCGGTGATCGCCGCCCAGCTCATGCGCCGTGCCGGCTTTACGGTGGATCTGCAGCCGATGGACTGGCAGACGCTGGTCACCCGTCGAGCCAGTCAGCAGCCGCCTGATCAGGGAGGGTGGAACATGTTTTTCACCAACTGGGCGCTGCCTGAGGTCTGGAACCCGCTGGTCAATCCCATGCTGAACGGGCGCGGTCGTGATGGTGGCTGGTTTGGCTGGCCGCAGGACGAGGCGCTGGAGGAGATGCGCGAGGCGTTTGCAAGGGCCGAGACCGATGAGGCGCGCAAGGACATTGCCGAGCGCCTTCAGGTCCACGCCTTCGAGCAGGTCACCTACATCCCGCTGGGGGAGTACAAGACGCCTTCTGCCTGGCGCAGTGACCTCACGGGAATACTGCATGCGCCGCTGCCGGTGTTCTGGAATCTGTCACGGTCCAGATAGTCGACACACCTGACGCTGGTGTTGATGTCTCTCACGTCTGCAGAGGTGTTCCCATGCTCGGTTATTGTCTGAAACGGACCCTGGCGGCGGTTCCTGTCATGGTCATTGTGGCGCTCTTTGTCTTTCTGCTGCTGCGGCTGTCACCCGGTGATCCGGCCGCCATCATTGCCGGTGACATGGCAACGCCTGATCAGCTGGCGCGCATTCGCGAGGCGCTGGGGCTTAACGAGCCCATGCACATTCAGTTCTTCCGCTGGTCAGGAGAGCTTTTGCAGGGCAACTTCGGGACATCATTGATGTCCGGCATGTCGGTCACGACGCTCATGGCACAGCGGCTTGAGCCCACGGTCAGTCTGGCCATTTTCAGCATGCTGCTGTCGGTGCTGGTGGCGGTGCCGATGGGTGTTCTGGCGGCCTGGAAGCACGGCAGCCTGATTGACCGGGCCATCATGTCGCTGTCGGTTATCGGGTTTTCGGTTCCGGTATTTGTGATCGGTTATCTGCTGATCAAGCTGCTGGCCATCGACCTTGGGTGGCTGCCGGTGCAGGGGTTTCGCCGTCTCAGCGAGGAAGGGCCATGGCCCTTCCTTGAGCACGCCCTGCTGCCTGCCATAATGCTCTCGACCATCTACATTGCCCTGATTGCCCGCATGACGCGCGCCAGCATGCTGGATGTGCTGGGCGAGGACTACATCCGTACGGCCCATGCCAAGGGGGCCAGCGAAAAACGGGTCCTGTTTCGACACGCCCTGCGCAACGCAGGGGTACCGATTCTCGAGGTCATCGGAACCGGGTTTGCGCTGATGATCACAGGCGTTGTGGTCACCGAGAGCGTGTTCAACATTCCAGGGCTCGGACGTCTGACCGTGGATGCCATTCTCTCCCGGGACTATCCCGTCATTCAGGGACTGATCCTGGTCACCAGCGGGGTATATGTGTTGATCAATCTTCTGATTGATCTCTCCTATGCGCTGCTCGACCCGAGGATTCGCTACCAATGAATACATCCTCTCCCTCAATGGCTGCAGGCCCTGTTCCCGGGCGGCGCTGGCGTCTGTGGCCGGCCCGGCTCCCTGGCTGGACGGTCATGGCAGCCACTCTGTGTCTGGCGCTGATCGTGCTGGTCGCCATACTGGCGCCGTGGCTTGCGCCACACGATCCGCTGGCCATGTCGCCTGCCGATCGTCTCAAGCCTGCCGGTGACAGCTACTGGCTGGGTAGCGATGCCTACGGGCGCGATCTGCTGTCACGCATTCTTTACGGCGCGCGGATTTCCCTGATCGTGGGGATCGGCAGTGCTCTGATCAGCGTAGTGATCGGTCTGCCGCTGGGTATTCTGGCCGGCTTTTTCCGCACGCTGGATACGCTGATCATGCGCGTCATGGATGGTCTGATGGCGATTCCCAGCGTGTTGCTGGCCATTGCGATTGTCTCGCTCACCAGTGCCAGTCTGTGGACGGTCATGGCCGCGATTACCGTGCCCGAAATTCCGCGGGTGGTCAGGCTGGTGCGCTCGGTGGTGCTGTCGGCAAGGGAAGAACCCTATGTCGAGGCTGCCGTGTCGCTCGGAAGCAGTCTGCCGGCCATCATGTGGCGACACCTGATGCCCAATACCCTGGCGCCCCTGATCGTCATGAGTACCTACATCTGTGCCTCGGCCATCCTGACCGAAGCCATCCTCTCCTTTCTGGGCGCCGGGCTGGGCACGGAAACCCCGACCTGGGGCAACATCATGGCCGAGGGGCGAACCTACTTCATGATCAAGCCCGGCCTGATTTTCTGGCCCGGACTGTTGCTGTCGCTGTGCATCCTGTCCATCAATCTGCTGGGTGATGCCGCCCGTGACCATCTTGACCCCCGACTGCAAAAGCGTGGAGGTGCCCGATGACCGCACCAGGTGCCGTTCATGACATGTCCTCCGAGATCGTTCTCAGGGTGAGGGATCTGAGCGTATCGAGTCACGGCTCACCCGCCCGGCAGATTCTCAAGGGGGTCAGCTTCGATATTGCGGCCGGCGAAACCCTGTGTCTGGTAGGGGAGTCGGGGTCCGGAAAATCGGTGACCTCATTGAGCATCATGGGGCTTTTGCCCAGGGGAGTTCTTGAACATCGCGGCGGTGATATTCGACTGGAGCAGACCTCGCTGATGTCGCTGTCATCCGCTCGACTGCGCGAGCTGCGTGCCAGTCGCATTGCGATGATCTTTCAGGAGCCCATGACAGCGCTCAATCCTCTGATGCGCGTCGGGGAGCAGATCGAGGAAGTACTGGTCATGCACCGTCGAGAGGGCTCTGCCCGCGAGCGGCGCTCACGTGTTCTCGACATGCTGGAGCAGGTGCAGCTGCCGGATATCGAACGCATGTATGACAGCTGGCCGCATCAGCTCTCGGGCGGGCAGCGTCAGCGCATCATGATCGCCATGGCACTGATTCTCGAGCCCCGGCTGCTGATTGCCGATGAGCCGACGACCGCTCTGGATGTGACCACTCAAAAGCAGATTCTCTGGCTGATTCGACAGCTGCAGGAGCGTCACGGCACCTCGGTCCTGTTTATTACCCATGATATGGGCGTCGTGGCCGATATTGCCGACCGTGTGTGTGTCATGCGTCATGGCGAAGTGGTCGAGACACAGCCGGTTGAAGCCCTGCTGCGCCATCCGGCCACGGAATATACCCGGTCTCTTTTGATGGCGGTGCCAGGCCTTCAGCCCCGGCCGGCGCGTCCGGTGACCGAGCGCGAGATCGTGCTCGAGGCGATCGAGCTTGAAAAGTGTTACGGCGAGCGCTCGCGATGGGCGCGACTGATGGGCAAGCGGGACATGCGTACACACGCAGCCAGCGACGTCAGTTTCGCGCTGACCCGAGGGCGTACTCTGGGCATTGTCGGTGAGAGTGGATCCGGCAAATCCACGGTGGCGCGCTGTGTGATGCGCATGATTGAGCCTACGGGCGGTGGCGTGCGCGTGATGGGGCGCGATATCTCGAGTCTCGGGCGCACCGCGCTGAAACCACATCGAAAGCGAATCCAGATGATCTTTCAGGACCCGTTTCGCTCGCTCAATCCGAGGCTTGCCATCGGTGAGAGCTTGATCGAAGGGCCGGTCAACTACGGCAGTACGAGGACGCAGGCGCTGGCACGGGCCAGTGAGTTGCTGGCAATCGTCGGGCTACCGGAAGATGCCATGACCCGCTATCCGCATCAGTTTTCCGGCGGTCAGCGTCAGCGCATCGCCATTGCCCGGGCGCTGGCGATGGAGCCTGATGTGCTGGTGGCGGATGAGGCCGTTTCGGCACTGGATGTGTCGGTTCAGGCGCAGGTGCTGACCCTTTTGGAGGATATTCAAAAGCGCATGGGCGTGGCGGTATTGTTCATTACCCATGACCTGCGGGTCGCGGCTCGAATCTGCGATGACATCATGGTCATGCAGAAGGGCCGCGTGGTGGAGTACGGGCCAACGGCCCATGTGCTGGGCGCGCCGGAGCATGCCTATACCCGGTCCCTGATGGCGGCGGCGCCGGGGCGACACTGGGATTTTGCCGCCTTCAGACCGCTGGCAGAAACGTCGGAACAGCTCCCGAGCAATCTCTTCTCGATCGGGTAATGCAGGCATAAAAGTCACGAGACAAGGAGGCAGCATGGCACCACCTCGTATTGCCATGGGCGGGTTCCTGCATGAAACCAATACCTTTGGGCCCAGTCCGGCGACGCTTGAAGATTTCATGCAAGGGGGCGGCATGCCGCCGTTAACAGAAGGTGAGGCCATTTTTTCGGCCCTTGCCGACAGCAATATCGGTCTGTGCGGGTTCATCGAGGGCGCACGCGCTCAGGGCTGGACACTGCTGCCGACGCTATGGACAACAGCCAGTCCTTCAGCCCATGTCACCGAGGCGGCCTTTGAACACATTGTGGCTCGCCTGCTGGCGCATATCGAGAATGCCATGCCGCTGGCGGGCGTGTATCTCGATCTGCATGGGGCCATGGTGACCACTCATCTCGATGATGGCGAAGGAGAAATTCTGCGCCGGGTGAGGGCACTGGTCGGGCCGCAGGTACCGATCGTGGCCTCGCTGGACCTGCATGGCAATGTCACCGCCCTGATGGTGAGCGAGGCCGACATGTTGATCGCCTATCGGACCTACCCGCACGTTGACATGGCCGAGACCGGTCAGCGCTGTGCGGTGGCCATGAGTGATCTTCTGAGCCGGAAGGCACCCCCGTTCAAGGCGTTTCGTCAGCTCGATTTTCTGATGCCGATTGCCTGGCAGTGCACCGATGAGCTGCCATGCAGGGCCCTTTATGACGATATCCGCTCACTGGAGGGGCCGGCGCTGGCCTCCGTATCGTTTCTGACCGGCTTTCCGGCTGCTGATATCCCTGACTGCGGTCCAAGCGTGCTGGTTTATGGAGACAAACAGGCAGACATTGACCGGGTTGCTGATGCTCTGGTGGCGAATATCAGGACACAGGAGGCCGCCTTTGCCGGTCGAGTGCTGTTGCCCGAGGAGGGCGTGCGAGAGGCGATGCGGCTGATCGGTCAGGGCATGGCTCCGGTCGTGATCGCGGATACGCAGGACAATCCCGGCGCCGGGGGTAACTCCGACACCATGGGGATGCTCAGGGCGCTGATGGCCTGTGGCGCCGATCACGCTGCCATCGGTAACATCTTTGACCCGGAGGCGGCACGTCTTGCGCATGAGGCCGGCGTCGGGGCCGTGGTCGAGCTGTCACTGGGCGGTCGTTCGAACGTGGTGGGGGATGCACCACTTGAGGCATTATTTGTGGTGGAGGCCCTTTCCGACGGCCGGTTCGAGGCCGCTGGCCCCTACTATGGTGGTGCGCGGCTTGATATGGGGCCATCGGCCTGTCTGCGCATTGGTGGCATCCGGGTGGTAGTGGTCAGTCGCAAGGCACAGATGGCCGATCAGGCCATGTACCGCTCGGTAGGGATCGAGCCGCAAAAGCAGCATATTCTGGTCAACAAGAGCTCGGTGCACTTTCGTGCCGACTTCGCCCCGATCGCCCGGGCCATTCTGGTCTGTGCCGCGCCCGGCCCCATGGCGGTTGATCCCGGGCGGTTGCCCTGGCGTCGTCTGCGTCCGGGGCTTCGTACTTCACCGCTGGGGACACCCTTCAACTTTCAGGTCCCGTTGTCTGAATCCCAGACCTTTCCTGCCAACAACAATACAAGGAGCTGAATATGGCCGTCATGGCAGATATCGAAGCGTTTTCGCAGGAGATGACCCGTATTCGACAGGATCTGCATGCCCATCCGGAAATCGGATTCGAGGAGCAGCGTACCGCCGGCATCGTCGCAGACTACCTGCGGCAACTGGATATCGAGGTGCATGCCGGTATCGGTAAAACCGGTGTGGTCGGGATTGTCGAGGGGCATCAGGGGCCGGGTCGTTCGATCGGATTGCGTGCCGACATGGATGCCCTGCCCATGGAAGAAGAGACCGGTCTGCCGTTTGCATCACGTCATGCCGGGCGATTTCACGGCTGCGGTCATGATGGTCATACCACCATGCTGATGGGCGCTGCCCGGCACCTGGCCGCTCATCGTGATTTCGCCGGACGCGTGGTCTTGATCTTCCAGCCCGCCGAGGAGGGGCTTGGCGGTGCCCGTGCCATGCTGGCCGATGGGCTTTTCGAGCGCTTCCCGTGTGATGAAATCTATGCCCTGCACAATGCGCCTCATCTCGATCATGGTCAGGTCGGGATCCTCAGCGGCAAGGCGATGGCGGGAGCCGAGTTTTTCGATATCCATATTCGCGGCTGCGGCAGTCATGGCGCGCAACCCAATAATGCCCGTGACCCGATTGTGGTGGCCACTCAGTTGGCGCAGGCCATGCAGAGTATCGTCAGTCGCAATACGCATCCGCTGGATGCGGCAGTGCTTTCGATTACCCAGATCCATTCAGGCGCGGCCTATAACGTCATTCCGCAGTCGGCGACGCTGTCCGGCACGATTCGAAGCCTTGATGATGAAGTAGCGTCGCTGGTGGATCGTCGCATCAGAGAACTGGCGGCGGGGCTTGCCAGTGCCTATGGGGTGGAGATTGAAGTTGATATTCGCAATATCTTTTCAGTACTTGAAAACTATCCCGAGCCGACTGAGTTTCTGGCACGGGCAGCACGGGACATTGTGGGTGAAAAGGGGGTTACTCGCCTGCCACGGCCGGTCATGGGCAGTGAAGACTTTGCCGACATGCTGAAAGTGGTGCCGGGGGCCTATTGCTGGGTAGGCCATGCCGGCAATGTGCCGGTCCATAATCCGGCCTTTACGCTGGATGATGGGATACTGCCGATAGGAGCCAGTCTACTGGCGCGGATTGCCGAGCGACGACTCACCGGTGACGCCGTCTAGCCATTGGCCCCTCTTTTAGTGGAGACCTACCATGTCGCAGGCTGCTTCATCTGCCGAGTCTTTTCCCGACATTGTTCGCTGGGACGCTTCCCGGCTTTCAAGCGCCATTCATGCACGTGATGTCTCCTGTCGCGAGGTCATGAGTGCCTACCTGGCCCATATCGATCGCTTTAATCCGCGCATCAACGCCATCGTGTCGCGTCGCGACAGCGATGAGTTGATCAGGGAGGCCGATCAGTGCGATCTCGAGCTGGATCAGGGGAGAAGTCGCGGTTGGCTGCACGGTATTCCTCAGGCGATCAAGGATTTGAGTGATGCAAGGGGACTGCCTACCAGCATGGGCTCGCCGCTTTTTGTCGGGCAGTCTGCAGGCAGTGACAGCCTCATGGCAGCCCGCCTGCGCCAGGCCGGAGCGCTGTTTATTGGCAAGACCAATACGCCTGAATTCGGCCTTGGCTCCCATACCTTCAACGAGGTCCATGGGGCGACTCGAAACCCCTGGCAGCCAGCACTGAGTGCCGGAGGCTCCAGCGGTGGCGCGGCCGCGGCACTGGCCTGTCGTCTACTGCCGGTCGCCGATGGCAGCGACATGATGGGATCGCTGCGCAACCCTGCAGCATTCAATAACGTGTTTGGGCTGCGGCCGTCATTTGGCCGGGTACCAATGCTGTCGGCCGGTGATAATTTCGGCCAGCAGCTGTCAACGGCCGGACCGATGGCACGCAGTGTATCGGATCTGTCGCGACTGCTTTCCCTTCAGGCTGGTGCCCATTCGAGTGTTCCGCTTTCCATTACCGATGACCCGACGCTGCTGTTGCCGCCGTTTGAAACATCCGTTGCCGGTACTCGTATCGGCTGGATCGGCGACTGGGAGGGTTACCTCGCGATGGAAGAGGGTGTCCTGCCCCTGTGTGAGAAGGCGCTGAACGTTTTTCAAACGCTGGGCTGCGAGATAGCGCCTGTTACACCCGGGATTGATCCGGATTCGCTCTGGTCGGCCTGGCTGGTGCTGCGTCAGTGGGCCGTGGCGGGCAATCTGTCATCCCTATGGCAGGACAGCCGTTGCCGCGATGCCCTCAAGCCGGAGGCGTGCTGGGAAATTGAGCGAGGGGTAGCGCTGTCGGCCATGCAGGTCTTTGAAGCCAATAGAACGCGCAGCCGCTGGTATGCCTGTCTGCTTGAACTTTTTGAGCGCTACGATTATCTGGCCCTGCCCTCGGCACAGGTCTTTCCCTTTCCGGTCGAGCAGCGCTGGCCGTCAGAGATCAATGGACGGACGATGGATACGTATCATCGCTGGACGGAGGTGGTTATCCCGGGGTCGATGTCCGGCTGTCCGGTAATCAGTCTGCCGGCAGGCTTCAATGACAATGGGCTGCCCATGGGGGTTCAGCTGATCGGGCGCCACCGTGCCGAACGGGCCATGCTGGCGTTGGCAGGTGCTTATGAGGCGGCGGCCACCGGGTGGATCGACGCCCTGCCTGATCCGATGATGACGCAGGGCGTGTTGTGAGCGATGTGTTCAGGCTTCAGGAAAGCTCTTCCGGCGTGAGTGTATCGGTCGGGATGTCAGGATCAGGCGCCAGCTGCTGACCCAGACGAATCTTCATGCCGGGCGTGAGCGTCTCATTGAAGGTGTAGGCCTTCGGCAAACACATGACCACGGAAGAGCCGAGGTGAAAGCGGCCCATTTCGTCGCCCTTGCCCAGAGTGATGTCGCCTTTGGCCCAGTCATTGCTGTGGGGCTGACGCGACAGCGGGGTGACCTGACCCGACCAGACGGTTTCGATGCCGGCAACAATCATCGCGCCGACCAGTACCAGCGCCATGGGCCCAAGTTCGGTTTCAAACAGGCACACCAGTCGTTCGTTGCGAGCAAAAAGCCCGGGCACTTCACGAGCGGTGGCCTGGTTGACCGAAAAGAGCCGGCCGGGCACGTAGATGGTGCGAATCAGGCGTCCTTCAAGGGGCATGTGCACGCGGTGATAGTCCCGTGGCGAGAGATACACGGTGGCAAAACTGCCATCACGCAGCTCGGACGCTGCGGCATCATCTCCGCCAAGCAGGGCCGTCAGCGAGTAGGCATGGCCCTTGGCCTGCATTAGCGTGCCGTGATCGATGCGCCCGAACTGCGAGAGCACGCCGTCCGCAGGTGAGACGATCCCGGAATCAATGGGACGGGCATCGGGCTTGAGTGCCCGGGTAAAGAAGTCATTGAAACTCTTGTACGCACCGAGGTCGGGTTCCAGCGCCTCGCTCATGTCGATGTCGTAGTGGCTGGCAAAGCGCTGAATGAACGTATCCCTGATCCAGGGCGTGCGCGCATCGGCAAGCTGTCCTGCCAGTCGGGAAATGGCGTGCTGGGGCAGCGGATATTGCAGCAGGGCAAACAGACGATCACGATTCAAAAGGGGCACCTGAAAACAGTCATGATGGGGAGGCAATGTTACATACCCCTGCCGGGGGCTCAAGCCTTGCACCGGCAGGGTCGGGGCGTCAGGTCTCGATGGGGGTGTCGTCGCGATTGCCCCACTCCTGCCAGGAGCCGGGGTAGGCGCGAATGTTGTAGCCCAGAATATAACCGATCATCCACGTCAGCCCGCTGCGATGATGGCTCTGACAGTGCGTGGCAATGTCGCCATCGGCATCGATGCCCAGCGCGGCCAGTTCGGTAACCAGCTCCGATAGATCGCGCAGACGCAGATGGCGCGCCTTGTCCATGGTGTCGGTCCATTCGAGGTTGACCGCACCGGGGATATGGCCCAGCCGCTGATTGTTGCCCTTGAGGCCGTCATACTCCTCGAGGCTGCGGGCGTCCCAGATGGCAAGCTCCGGGTCTTCAAGGCGCTCGATCAGCTCCTCGCGTCGGATCATCAGCTCCGGGTGTTGAATGCGGGCCTGATAACGTGAAGGGGTAGGCGAATGTGGCTGCTGTGACTGGGGCAGGTCGTCGGCGCGCCAGGCGTGAATGCCGCCGTTGAGATAAGACCACTGGTCATGGCCCAGCAGGGTCAGCGTCCAGGCCAGTCGCCCGGCCCATCCGCCCCCTTCATCGTCGTAGACGATGACATGGGTATGCGGCGTCAGGCCCAGTTCGGAAAAAAGTGTCGAGAGGGCGTCCTCGTCAGGCACGTCATTGGCCACCGGGGCCTGACCCGACAGCAGGCGACGATAATCGAGAAAAACGGCGCCGGGGACGTGGCCGTCCTGATAGCTCTGGGTGCTGGCCGGCACATCGATGATCAGAAGATCGGGCGCCTCGAGATGCTCGGATAGCGTCCCGGGCTCGATGATTCGGGGAAACCTTGGCTCATCCTGTGACATCCTCACTCTCCTTTTGGTGACGCGAGCGGGTTAACATGGCCCAAGCATTGCACACTCGATGGCCGCTCGCGAACGGTGGCAGTGCCGGTCTTAAGGGACAACGGTGTTCCAGTGACACCACAGGCAGGGATATGTCGACAATCAACCCGCTATCAGGACAGACAACAGTGCAAGTGGAGAGTCAGCGTGCTCGAATCGTTTTTTAAAACAAAAAGTCAGGGGAGCAGCGTCCGTCGCGATATCCTGGCCGGTATCGCCACCTTTCTGGCGGCCATGTACATCATCGTGGTCAACCCGACCATCATGAATGCGGCAGGAATTCCCTTTGCCAGTGCCCTGACGGCCACCGTGCTGGTCAGCTTTTTTGGAAGCCTGATGATGGGCCTTTATGCGCGCAACCCGATTCTGGTGGCGCCGGGTATGGGCATCAACGCGCTTTTTACCTACACCATGGTGGTTGGTGCCGGCATTCCCTGGCAGACGGCCTTGGGGTGCATCTTCTGGGCCGGCGTTCTTTTTGCCGTGCTGGCAGTACTCAATGTGCGTCGCTACATCATTGATGCCATTCCGGCGCAGCTGCGCTATGCCATCTCATGCGGTATCGGGCTTTTCATCACGGTCATTGGCCTGGTCAATGCCGGTTTTCTGGTCAGTAATCCGGCGACTGTGGTGGGCCTGGGCGAGATGACGCCAACCCTGGTGACCTTTCTGATCGGCCTTGCCATCACTGCTGTCCTGGTGGCGCGCAACATGCCGGGGGCACTGATCATCGGCATCGTGACCACGACGTTGATGGCAACAGCCATCGGTCGGCTCTGGGGCGATGCCAGCGCATTTTCTCCCACGGGCAGTGCAACGCTGGTCAATTTCAGCGGCATCTTTGCCCTGCCGGACTTTAGTGCCGTAGGACAGCTGGATCTGATCGGGGCGCTTAATATCGCCTACTGGCCATTTATCTTCGTTGTGCTGTTCACCACGTTTTTTGACGCCCTGTCGACTTTCATGGGCGTGTGTCAGGCCGGCAAGCTGCTTGATCGCAACGGTGAGCCGCGCAACATTCGCCAGTCCATGATGGTTGATGCGATGTCGGCAATCATTTCCGGGCCGCTGGGCACCAGTCCGGCCAATGCCTACGTCGAGTCGGCGGCGGGCATCAGCCAGGGGGGGCGCTCCGGACTTGTGGCGGTGACAGCGGCGCTGCTTTTTCTGCCGTTTCTCTTTTTGTCGCCGCTTTTGTCACTGGTGCCCTCGATTGCCACGGCACCGGCGCTGATCATGGTGGGCGTGTTCATGCTCGACCCGATTCGTCACATCAACTGGTATGAGTTTGATGACGCCATTCCGGCCTTTATCGCCATGATTCTGATTCCGCTGACCTACTCGATCACGCACGGTGTGGTGTTTGGGTTTCTGGCGTTTGTGGTGGTCAAGGCGGGTGTGGGCAAGCGTCACGAGATTCACCCGACCATGTGGATTCTGGCCGCGCTGTCACTGCTACTGCTGTTTCAGGAGTAGGCACTGCTCGGTGTGGGGAATGACTCAGGGGCCGCCTTCGGGCGGCCCCTTTTGTATTGTCGATGATGAGGCGTCACGGGGCGGGCGAGAGACTATCGCGGCGGGGCATTGAGTTCGTGCACGATGCGGCGGAAGCTTTCCAGTCGCTCGGGAAGAATCTCGCCGTTTTCCGCCGCAGTCAGAATGGCGCAGCCGGGCTCAAGGCGATGGCGGCAGTCGCGAAAGCGGCAGTGCCCCAGGTACGGACGAAACTCGATAAAGCCGTTTTCAACCTGCTGCTCGTCGAGATGGCCCAGACCGAACTCACGGATGCCGGGGGAGTCGATCAGGGCACCGCTGCCCTGGCTGAAATGATAAAGCCGTGCGGTGGTGGTGGTGTGGCGACCCTTGCGGCTATCCACGGAAAGCTCACCCACGGCCAGCGATTCATCGGGTAGCAGGGCATCAATCAGGGAGGACTTGCCCACACCGCTCTGGCCGACGAAGACGGCGGTGGTGTCATCCATGGCCGCAATCAGATCCTCGAGGCCGCCGTCACGCCTGGTCGAGGCGCCAATGACCGGATACCCCAGTGTGCGATAACGACTGGCCAGCGCGTGCAGCGCATGATGTTCATCGAGCAGATCCATCTTGTTGAGGACCAGTGCCGGCGCGATTCCGGTGGCTTCAGCCGCTACCAGATAGCGGTCGATCAGAAACGGATGCGGCTCGGGTTCCACGGCAAAGACGATCATGATGCGGTCAATGTTGGCCGCCACGCTCTTGAGCCGTCCACGAGCATCCGGGCGCTCCAGCGTCGAATAACGCTCAAGGCGTGCCTCGACCACGCCGCTGCCATCGCTTGCCTCGCGCCAGCTGACCCGATCACCGGTCACCAGCGTGTCGAGATTGGCGCGCAGATGACACAGGTGTCGCACGCCGTCGGTGCCTTCCACCTCCATGTTGCGGCCAAAGTGCGCCACCACCCGTCCCAGCTGTTCGGGGCCGTATTCTCCCTCGGCCAGCTGGCGCTGGTCGGTCTGCTCGCGCTTTTCGGCGCGTTTGACCCGCTCGGCCTGGACCTTCTCGACACGCCAGCGCTGCTGGCGGGATAGCTTGCGTTGACTCATGAAACTCCTGGGCGATCGTGGGCTTGCACGCCGGTGCCGATCCCGGCTGGTGGAAAGCGTCGCGCAATTGTACGCTTTAGGGCATTCGTGTTTCATCCCGGCCTATCAGGGGCATCGGGAGGAATCTCCCTTCAAGTCTATCCGGAAAGTGTCATGAGTACTCAAAACGAACGTCTGATCTGGATCGATCTCGAAATGACCGGTCTGGATCCGGCGCGGGATCGTATTATCGAGATCGCCACCATCGTGACCGACAGCCAGCTTAACGTGATCGCCGAAGGCCCGGTCATGGCCATTCATCAAAGCGATGAGCAGCTCGCGCTGATGGATGACTGGAACACCTGCACACACGGCAATACGGGCCTTACCGAGCGGGTACGTCAAAGCGGCGTCTCTACACAGGACGCCGAGCAGGCGACGCTGCGCTTTCTGGAACAGCACATCGAGAAGGGCGCCTCACCGATGTGCGGCAACAGCGTCCATCAGGATCGACGCTTCATGCAGCACGAAATGCAGGCGCTGGAAGCCTTCTTTCACTATCGCAATCTGGATGTCTCGACGCTCAAGGAGCTGGCACGTCGCTGGAAGCCATCAATCCTGTCCGGGATCAGCAAAAAGGGCACGCACCTGGCGCTTGATGACATTCGTGATTCCATCGAGGAGCTGCGCTACTACCGCGCCAATCTGCTGGCGCTGTAGGCCTGTTTCGATTCCCGGCTTTCCCTATCAGGCCGGCTGGCGGGCGATGATGTCCTTGAAGCCGGCCTCGATCAGTGGTGCTGACGCCGCTTCCCGAGTGGCGTCGCGCTTTTGAGCCTGCTGTGACAGCGCCCAGCGCACGTGCTCGCGGACCATGTCGCTGGGCCAGGCCAGACGCGCCTTGAGCGCCGAGACAATCTCCTCGCTGAAGGGGGCGTTGCCAAGCCCCACGGCCAGGTTGCGCAGCCAGCGTTCATAGCCCAGTCGTCGAATGGCACTGCCCTGAGTATGCTCGAGAAACTCGGGCTCGCTCCAGTTGAAAAGATCGACCAGCCGGGTACGATCCAGCGCGTGGCGAGGCGCAAAATCCTTCTCCCGGGTGGCGCGTGTGAATCGCGTGAAGGGACAGACAAGCTGGCAGTCGTCGCAGCCGAAGACGCGATTGCCCATGGCATGGCGATACTCCAGCGGGATGGCACCGTGCTTTTCGATGGTGAGATAGGAGATGCAGCGTCTTGCATCGATCACCTTGTCATCCACGATGGCGCCGGTAGGGCACCAGGTCTGACAGCGCGTACACTTGCCACAGTGATCGCCTTCAAAGGGCTCATCCACGGGCAGGGGCAGGTCGGTATAAAGCTCGCCAAGAAAGAACAGTGATCCGGCCTTCGGGTTGAGAATCATCGCATTCTTGCCAAACCAGCCGATGCCCGCCTTCTGAGCCAGCGCGCGCTCCATGACCGGTGCGGAGTCCACGAAGGCACGAAATCCGAACGTCCCAATCTCCTTTTGCAGCTTTTGCGCCAGCTGCGTCAGACGCTTGCGGATCAGCTTGTGGTAGTCGCGTCCCAGCGCGTAACGTGCCACATAGGCGCGCTCTGGCTGACCCAGCACCCGAGTGCTCTCGATTTCGGGGGGCAGGTAGTCCATGCGCACGCTGATAATACGCAGCGTACCGGGCTCGAGTTCGGCCGGACGGGTTCGTTTGGTGCCATGACGCGCCATGTAATCCATTTCACCGTGATGGCCTGCCTCCAGCCACTGCTCAAGGCGGGCTTCGTGAGCGCCAAGGTCGGTATCGGTAATGCCCAGCTGCTGAAAGCCCAGTTCACGTGCCCAGACCCTAAGCTTTTCTGCCATCCGGGCAGGGTCCAGCGCCCGGGTCGTCTCGAGCGCGGTCGATGAATCGGCATCATGGCCCGTGGCCATCTCTGAAGCAGCAGTATCTGAAGAAGCAGTGGTCATGGTATTCGAGCCTCGAGGCTCGGTAGTGCGGGGCATGATGGGCGCCCGTCAAGTGAAGCGCGATATGAAGATGACAGTATGACAGCGCCAACGCCTTCGGCCAAAGGGACGTTTTGCGGCGTGAACGCGCGCTGATGATCGGAACCTGCCCGGGGCAACAGGGTCACAACACTACTCGTCGGCCTATATCGGCTGATCGTATGTGTTGGCCGCGTATGATGGCCGACTCACGACAGCCACAATCAATATCAAAGACACGGATGGTCTGGAAGGAGAACGCCATGGCGGCGAATGCACGACTTTACAGCGCAGAACAGGTGCAGGCGCTGGATCAACGCACCATCGAGCAGGGCGTGCCGGGATTTGCCCTGATGATGCAGGCCGGCAGTGCGGCCCTGGATGAAATTACCCGACGCTGGCCCAGAGCGCAGCGTCTTTGCATTTTTTGTGGCAGTGGCAACAACGGCGGCGATGGCTATGTGGTCGCGGCACTGGCCCATCGACTGGGCTTGAACGTACGGATTCTGGCGCTGCACGCGCCGGATCAGCTCAAGGGTGAGGCCGCTGACGCCGTTCAGCTGGCACGCGAAAGTGGCGTGAGCATTGATGACTGGCATCCGGAGATCGAGATTCCGTCTGAAATCGACGTGATCGTTGATGCGCTGCTGGGTACCGGTACCCGTGGTGAAATTCGCTCGCCGTTTGATCGCGCCATTGCGAGCATCAATCGATCAGGCGCGCCGGTCGTGGCGCTGGATATTCCTTCCGGACTGCATGCCGATACGGGCGCGCTGCTGGGTGAGGCGGTCAAGGCTGATCTGACGGTCACGTTCATCGCGCGCAAGTTCGGGCTCTATACCGGCCAGGCGCCTGATGTGACCGGCGAGATCGTACTGGCACCGCTGGCAGTTGCCGAGTCGACTCTGACCGAGAGTGGTCACGTGGGCGAGCTGATGCTGGCCGAGCGGCTTCAGGACACGCTGCCTCGGCGGCAGCCCACCACGTACAAGGGCCACTGTGGTCATCTGCTGGTGGTAGGCGGGCAGCCGGGTTTTGGTGGCTCGACCATCATGAGCGCCGAGACTGCTGCACGTCTGGGTGCCGGACTGGTGAGTCTGGCCACAGCGAGTGTGCATATTCCGCCGGCCCTGACACGCTGCCCGGAAATGATGGTGCATGAGGCGCGCAACGGCCTGGATATCGAGGCGCTGGTCGACAAGGCCACGGCCGTATTGATCGGTCCGGGCCTGGGACAGGGCGCCTGGGGGCAGGGGCTGATGCAGGCTGTCATGAAGGCGGAGGGGCCCAGACTGGTGGATGCCGACGGCCTTCATTTGCTGGCGGCGGGCTACGCAGGCGAGCGTCGTGATGACTGGATTCTGACCCCGCACCCAGGGGAGGCGGCCATGCTGCTGGACTGCAGTGTGGCCGAAGTGCAGGCCGATCGTTATCAGGCTGCGTTGAGTCTGCACCGTCTCTATGGCGGCGTGATCGTGCTCAAGGGGGCCGGCACGCTGGTGGTCGGCGGTGAAAGCCCTGAAGAGTGCTTCATCAGTCCCTTTGGTAACCCGGGGATGGCCTCCGGTGGCATGGGCGACGTGCTGGGCGGCATGATTGCCTCATTGCTGGTACAGGGCCTTTCGCCGCTGGAGGCCGCCGCCAGTGGCGTGTTGATCCATGGACTGGCCGCCGATGATGCGGCGCGCGACCAGGGCGAGCGTGGCCTGCTGGCAAGCGATCTGGCATGCTACGCGCGCCGCCGCGCTAATCCCGGCGGATGAAAGGATGTCATCGACACGGCGGCCTGCCGATAACAGGGCAGGACCTTGATCAGTTTAAAGTGGGATAACGTGAGCAAGACAACCATCATCCTTGAAGCCGGCGATGAGGCTGCACAGGTCGCCATCGGTCGACGGCTGGCTGAAGCGCTGGAGTATCGCGGTATCGTGTATCTCAACGGCGATCTGGGAACCGGCAAGACTACCCTCGCTCGAGGCGTTCTGCGCTCGCTTGGGCATGACGGCGCGGTCAAGAGTCCGACGTATACGCTGGTAGAACCCTACGATCTGGCGGCCGGTCGGGTCTATCACTTCGATCTTTATCGTCTGGGCGATCCCGAAGAGCTCGAGTTTCTGGGCGGTCGTGACATGTTTGCCGACGAGGCCCTGACGCTCGTGGAGTGGCCGGTACGTGGTGAAGGATGGCTGCCTGCTGCCGATGTTGTCATTACGCTGTCGCTGATCGATCAGGGGCGACGTCTGGTCTTCGAGGCCGGCAGCGACCATGGGGTGCAGGCCCTGCAACAAATGGCGGACACCGCTTGGACCTTTCATGATGTCTGATTCCGGGCCGGCCCTGCCCGCCATGAACACCAATATAGTGATAAGGCAGTGATGAAGTTTCCGGCAGCTTTCTTGACCCTTTTTGCCATGATCATGCTGAGTCTCATGGCCAGTGCCGCTCAGGCTGCCCAGCTTGAGGGGCTTCGGCAGTGGACCGACAGCGACGGAACCCGTCTGGTGTTTGACCTCTCCAGTGAGGTCAACGCGGATGTGTTCACTCTGGATGACCCGGCACGACTGGTCATCGATCTTTCCAATACCACTCTGGACACGAATCTTGGCAGCGCCGTGAATGGCCGCGGGCTGGTCAAGGACGTTCGTTCCGGAGTGCGCGCGGGTACGGACCTGCGTGTGGTAGTGGAACTCGAACATCAGGCCACCCCCAATGCCTTCAAGCTGCCTCCGGGAGGCGGGCACGGCCATCGTCTGGTAGTGGATCTGGCGCCCGGCAAGGGTGGCAGCAGCTCGAAAGCCTCAGGCGGGAGTGAAGACCCCATCACGGCCATGATCCAGAAGCAGGAACAGGCCGCCCGCAGCAAGCTGGCCAGCAGCCGCCCCACGGAAAATCCTCAGGTGGCACAGCAGGTCAGCAACGAGCCCACTGCAGAGTCGCGCCAGAAGGCCAAGCCTCACCCGCGACGCGATATCATCGTGGTGGTTGATCCCGGTCACGGCGGCAAGGACCCGGGTGCCTCCGGTCCCGGCGGTACTCATGAAAAGAATGTGGTGTTGCAGATTGGCCTGCGGGTCAAGGCCAAGCTCGACGCCATGCCCGGATTCAAGGCTTACATGACCCGCAGTGACGATACCTTTATTCCGCTGCGCGGCCGTACGCGCATCGCTCGCAAGCATCATGCCGACTTCTTCGTATCGGTTCATGCCGATGCCGGTGGCTCCTCGTCACCCCGCGGCACGTCCGTCTATGCCCTGTCCCAGCACGGTGCCACTTCGGAGCGCGCCCGCTGGCTGGCACAGAGTGAAAACCGCTCCGATCTGATCGGTGGTGTGGATGGTGACCTGAATCTTGATGACAAGGATCAGGTACTGCGTGGCGTGCTGCTGGATCTGAGCATGACGGCAACCGTCAACGATTCGCTGTCGGCCGGTACGGATGTACTCAGCCGCGTCTCCAGTTTCAACAAGCTATTCCATTCACGCGTCGAGCAGGCCGGCTTTGTGGTGCTCAAATCGCCGGATATTCCGTCGCTGCTGGTCGAGACCGGCTTCTTGACCAATCCTTCCGAGGAGCGTTTGCTACGGTCTCCTGCGCATCAGGAAAAGCTGGCGCAGGCCATTGCTCAGGGAATTCGACAGCATTTCCTGCGCAGCCCGCCGCCGGACAGTTTGCTGGCGTGGCAGCGTGATCAGAACCGTGGTGGTGCTTCCAATGAGTATCGCGTTCAGCCCGGTGATACGCTGTCAGGTATCGCGGCACGCCAGAACGTGTCCCTGGCGGCGCTTCGCCGCGTCAACGGTCTGGATACCGATGTGCTGCGTCTGGGACAGGTACTGACCATCCCCTGATGGGATGGTTATGCCTGTGTTCATAATCTCGGAGAGCGGCAATGAGTGATACCACAGCAATCGGAAGCCGCCGCATTCAGGCGCTGGCCCCGCGTCTGGCCAACCAGATTGCGGCCGGCGAAGTGGTCGAGCGCCCATCGTCGGTCGTCAAGGAACTGGTCGAAAACGCCATCGATGCCGGCAGTTCTCGCATCGAGATTGAGCTGGAATCCGGCGGTAGCCGGCTGATTCGCGTGCGCGACAACGGCAGCGGGATCGAACATGACGATCTCGGCCTGGCGCTGTCGCGGCATGCCACCAGCAAGATTACCTCGCTGGATGATCTCGAAGGTGTCGCCAGCCTCGGATTTCGCGGTGAGGCACTGGCAGCTACCAGCGCAGTGTCAAGGCTCGAGCTGTATTCAAATACCAGTGATGATCCGGTCAATGGCTGGCGTGTGGTGGCGGAGGGGCGCGAGATGGCCCCACGCCTGTCACCCGCGCCGCATCCGCGCGGCACGACCGTGGCGGTGCGCGATCTCTTTTTCAATACGCCGGCGCGTCGCAAGTTTCTGCGTACCGAAAAGACCGAGTTCAATCACGTTGAGGAAGCCTTTCGTCGGCTGGCCCTGTCACGTCAGGATGTCGATCTGGTGCTGCGGCACAACCAGAAGACCGTGCATCAGCTGATGGGCGGCAATAGCCAGGTCGCCATGGAAAAGCGCATTTCCCAGCTACTGGGGCGTGGCTTTCTGGACAATGCCATCCATATTGATATGGCGGCGACCGGACTGGCATTGAAGGGCTGGGTGGGGCTGCCATCCCACACCCGCAGCCAGGCCGATCAGCAGTACTTTTTCGTCAATGGCCGGGTGATTCGAGACCGTCTGGTCGCGCACGCTGTACGTCAGGCCTATCGCGACGTGCTCTTTCACGGCCGTCATCCGGTGTTTGTGCTCTATCTGGATCTGGATGCCCATGGCGTGGACGTCAATGTGCACCCTACCAAGCATGAAGTGCGCTTTCGTGATGGCCGGCTGGTGCATGATTTTCTATTTTCAAGCCTGCATCGGGCGCTGGCGGAGGTCAGGCCACAGGGACGGTCGACGCCGGCACCCGAGGCTTCTTCTGCGCCGCCTGCGCCGGAACCCCGCTTTGATCAGCAGCGTATGGCGCTCAACCAGGTCACCGGGGAGGAAAGTGCTACCTACTCGGATAATGACCGGTCACCACAGGGACAATATCGTGGTGCCGGGCGGCCAGGTGAGCAGCAGGTGCGAGAATTCATGGCTGGCTACCGGGCGCTGCATCCGGACCATGAGTCGCGGCTGTTGACGTCCCGCTCGACAACGGATGGCCCACAGGTTGCGCCTTCGGCACCTGCAAGCGTGCCGGCACCCCGCGATAACGCATCACCGCCGGGCAGTACGCCACCAACCTCTTCTGTGGATGCGACTCGAGCACCGCCACTGGGGTATGCCGTGGCACAGCTGCACGGCGTTTATATTCTGTCGCAGACCGAGCGCGGTATGGTGGTCGTTGATATGCATGCCGCGCACGAGCGGATTACCTATGAGCGCATGAAGGCGCAGTATCTTGGAGAGGGCATCGACACACAGCCGCTGCTGGTGCCGGTCTCCATGTCGGTCAGCGAGGCACAGGTCGAGCTTGCCGAGCGAGAGCAGTCAACAATCGAGGCGATGGGCGTGACGCTTGAGGCGGCCGGGCCGGAAACGCTATTGATTCGGGAGGTTCCCGCGCTTTTGAAAAACGGCAGCGTTGAGGCATTGGTGCGTGAAATGCTCGAGGAGCTTGAGCGCTACGGTCGCAGTCAGGTCGTCAAGGATCATCTTTTCGATCTGCTTTCGACCATGGCCTGTCACGGCAGCGTGCGCGCCAACCGTCGTCTTGAAATCGAGGAGATGAATGCGCTGCTGCGAGACATGGAGCGCACCGAGCGCAGCGGGCAATGCAACCATGGCCGACCGACCTGGACTGAAATGTCGATGCGTGACCTTGACCGTCTCTTTTTGCGTGGCCAGTAGGATGCCCTCATGAACATTACTGCATCGGGCCCGCCGGTCATCATGCTGATGGGGCCCACGGCCGTCGGCAAGACCGATCTGGCCATCGAACTCCACGAGCAGCTCGGGGTAGAGCTGATCAGCGTCGATTCAGCGCTGGTCTACAGAGGCATGGATATCGGGACCGCCAAGCCATCAAGGCTGGAGCTTGCCCGGGCGCCGCACCGGCTGATCGATATCCGGGATCCGTCCGAGCCCTATTCAGGTGTTGCCTTTCGCGACGATGCGCTCGGGTGCATCAAAGACATCACCGCCCGCGGTCGAGTGCCGCTGCTGGTCGGTGGGACGATGCTCTATTTTCGTCTTCTGACGGAAGGCGCCGCCGATATGCCTCAGGCCGACCCTGACATTCGTCAGGCGCTGCGGGAGATGCTTGAAAGAGGCGGCCCCGGCGCCCTGCACGATGAGCTTTCCCGAGTGGACCCCGAGGCCGCCGCGCGGCTTCACCCCAACGATCCGCAGCGACTCATGCGCGCTCTGGAAGTTTATCGTGTCAGCGGAGAGACGCTAAGCGCGCACTGGGCACGTCAAGCTCCCGTGACGCTGCCGTTTACGCCGCATCCGATTGCGCTATTGCCTGGCGATCGCCAACAGTTGCATACGCGGATCGGTCAGCGTCTTGACAAAATGTTTGCCGATGGCTTCGTTGAAGAGGTGGAAGGGCTTCGTGCTCGTGGCGATTTAAGCCCGGATTTACCTTCGATGAAAAGTGTGGGGTATCGTCAGGTGTGGGAAGGACTTGATCGCGGCGACGATCGCCCCCAAATGGCGTTCAAGGCACTGACTGCGACCCGGCAACTGGCGAAGCGTCAGATGACCTGGTTGCGGCGCTGGCCGGGCGCATTGCAGCTTGACCCGCAGGATGCCGCGATTGTGCCACGACTACTGAAAATCGTGCGCGACATCGGCACTTAGCGTAATATGATCGGTTACCAGCGAGCCTCTCATGAAGCTCCGGGACGTGGATCTTTCTTGCGCTTACAGCAAGTTAAAAACCGATAAACATACAGCAATTAATACTAATATTTTGGGAGAGCCACATGTCCAAAGGACAATCCCTTCAGGATCCGTATCTGAATGTCCTGCGTAAGGAGCGTATCCCCGTCTCCATCTTTCTGGTCAACGGCATCAAGCTTCAGGGCCAGATCGAGTCCTTCGATCAATTTGTCATTCTGCTGCGTAATACCGTCAGTCAGATGGTGTACAAGCACGCCATTTCTACTGTCGTGCCTGCGCGTAACGTTCGTTTGCCGGCGCAGGATGCTTCTGCCCCCGGTCAGGAAATCCAATAGAGAGGCGCTGATTGTTTTTTGAACGCCCCGATTCGGGAGAAACGGCTGTCCTGGTGCATATCGATTTCCAGGACAGCACCGAGCGTGAAGACACTTCAGAGTTCATGGAGCTGGTTCGCAGCGCCGGTGCCGTACCGGCGGCGCTGCTGACAGGCAGTCGACGCTCTCCCAGCCCCAAGCTCATGATTGGTGAAGGCAAGCTCGAAGAGCTGCGCGAGATGCTGACCACGCATCACGCCGAGCTTGTCATCTTCAATCACTCCCTTTCGCCTTCTCAGGAACGAAATCTTGAGCGGGCCCTTCAGTGCCGCGTACTGGATCGTACCGGTCTGATTCTTGATATTTTTGCCCAGCGCGCAAGAACGCATGAAGGCAAGCTGCAAGTGGAACTCGCTCAGCTTGAGTACATGTCGACCCGTCTGGTGCGAGGCTGGACACACCTTGAGCGTCAGAAGGGGGGCATTGGTCTGCGCGGGCCCGGGGAAACCCAGCTCGAAACCGACCGACGCCTGCTGCGTGGACGAATCAAGGCCATTCACAAGCGCCTTGATCGGGTTCGCAGCCAACGCGACCAGAACCGCCGATCGCGTACAAGGGCAGAAATTCCCTCTGTCTCGCTGGTGGGCTACACCAACGCGGGCAAGTCGACGCTGTTCAATGCGCTGACCAATGCCGAGGTCTATGCCGCCGATCAGCTCTTTGCCACTCTGGACCCCACGCTCAGACGCCTTGAAATAAGTGATGTCGGCCCTATCGTCATGGCCGACACGGTCGGGTTTATCCGTCACCTGCCACACAAGCTGGTCGAAGCCTTTCGTGCCACGCTTCAGGAGGCCGCCGAGGCCACGCTGCTGGTGCATGTCATTGATGCGGCAGACCCTCAGCGCGAGGCACATATCGAGCAGGTCAATGCCGTGCTTGATGAGATTGGTGCCGGCGAAGTGCCAAGACTTCTGGTCATGAACAAGACCGATCTGCTGGGAATGTCGCCGCGCCTTGAGCGCAGTGGCAGTGACGATGCCGCGACCGTCTGGCTTTCTGCACGTGAGGGCACGGGGTTTGATCTGCTGGAGCAGGCGCTTTCAGAGCGACTCGCCACGGATCTGGTAGAGACCACCATGAGGCTTGAGCCCTCTCAGGGCTGGTTGCGGGCTCAGCTCTTTTCCCACGATGCCGTCCAGGAAGAAACCTTCGATGAAGAAGGTAGAACGCATTTAAAGGTTCGACTGCCACGTCGTGACCTGCTGCGTCTTCTTTCCCACGCTGATGAAAACCCGGATGATTACCTCTCTCAGGCAGAGCAGGGCCGGGAGCAGTGGCAGGAATAAATCGCCACTTCGTCATGCCAGGAAGAATTTCAGGTCTTTGGTATCACGACATGTTACAAATAGGGACGCTTCCGTCATTATCAGGATGATCGGATATTCAAAGCGCTACTGTAAGAATGGCGCGCAATGACGTTATGAGACTGGCGTTTCGCAACTCTTGCCCAGTGGAGAAGATGTATGGCCTGGAATGAGCCTGGTGGTGGCGGCAATAATAACCAGCAGGACCCCTGGAGTGGTGGTGACCGCCGCGGTGGTAACAGTGGCGGCAATAAAAACCAGGGTGGTGGACCTCCTGATCTCGATGAGGTCATCAGGAAACTGCGCAACAAGCTTAATGGACTGTTGGGCCGTCGGCAGCTTCGGTCGGTCAACAGTGGCGACGACAATGGTGGCAACAATCAGGGTGGCGGTGGCCGTAGTGCTTTGTTGTTACCCATTGTTGTGCTGATAGTGGGGGCCGTGGTCTGGGCAGGCTCAGGGTTCCATCTGATCGATCAGTCCGAGCGCGGTGTCGTTTTTCGCTTCGGTAAATATACCAATACCATTGGCCCGGGCCTGCACTGGAATCCTCCGCTGATTGATCGGGTAGACAGCGTCAACGTCACTCGCATTCGTTCTGCCAGTCAGACGGATTCCATGCTCACGCGTGATGAAAATATCGTGCGTGTCAGCATCTCCGCCCAGTATGTGGTCTCGGATCCGCATGCATTTCTGGTCAATGTTCGCGGCCCTGAGATGACGCTGCAAAATGCCATGGACAGCGCGCTTCGTCAGGAAGTGGGCAACATGGAGCTGCAGCGGATTCTGACCACCGGTCGTGAAGAGCTGGCCGGCGACATCTATGACCGACTGGCGTCCTATCTGGAAGCCTACGGCACCGGTATCCGGCTGCAGACCGTCAACATGGAGTCGACCTCACCGCCGGATCAGGTGCAGGACGCCTTTGATGACGTGATTCGCGCTCGTGAAGAGCAGCAGCGCACCATCAACCGCGCCAATGCCTATCGTGATGCCATCCTGCCGGAAGCCGAAGGTCATCGTCAGCGCATGATCGAGGAAGCCCAGGGCTACAAGGCGGCAGTGGTTGCTGATGCACAGGGTGATGCCAACCGTTTTGTTTCGCTGCTGGGTGAATATCAGAAGGCACCGGAAGTGACGCGTCAGCGTCTGTATCTGGACACCATGACCGAGATTCTGTCGAACACGCCCAAGGCGCTGGTCGATCTGGGCGAGGGCAACGATGCCGTCACGGTTCTGCCGCTTAATCAGATGGGCCGCAGCAACAGCAATAACAGTAGCAACAGTGACAGTGATCAGAGTGGTGTGGATGCACGCCAGCTTGAGCAGCTTTCTCAGCAGGTCGTCGAGCATATGAGAAGCAATCAGAATCAAAACAATGGCCGCAGCAGTCTGCGGGAGGGACGCTAATGTTCAACAATCGCGCCCTTGTCATCGTGATCGTACTCGGCATTCTTGCCTGGGTGGGTAGTGCCAGCCTCTATACGGTCAATGAAACCGAGCGTGGCATCAAGCTGCGCTTTGGTGAAATCGTGGAAAATGACATTCAGCCGGGTCTGCACTTCAAGTGGCCCATCCTCAATACGGTGAAAATCTTTGATACGCGTGTGCTTTCGGTGGATGCCAGTGCCACACGCTATCTGACCAGCGATTCCAAGGCCGTCATTGTGGATTCGTTTGTGAAATGGCAGATCATCGATCCGGGCCTTTTCTACGAAGCCACGCGTGGTAACGAACAGGCTGCAGAACGTTTGATTGCGCCACGTACCGATGAAGCCCTGCGTAACAAGTTCGGCCAGACCACCCTGACACAGATTGTTCGTGAGCGTCCGGCGACGCAAAGCAACAATCAGGAAGTTGTCAGGAAGGTGAAGGAAGAGAACAGCGACGTGGCCACCGAGCGTGACGAGCTGATGGTAGATCCCATCTCTCAGCTTGATCAGGCCATGCGTCGCGAGCTTGGGGTGCGAATTCTCGATATTCGAGTCAAGCGTATCGAACTGCCCAGCGAAGTCACTCAGGCGGTTTATGAGCGAATGAACTCGGAACGTGAGCAGGCGGCCCGCGGGTATCGCGCCGAAGGGACGCGTCAGGCTGAAGAAATTCGGGCTGATGCTGATCGCCAGCGTGAAGAGACGCTTGCCAGCGGCCGTCAGATCGCTGAAACCACTCGTGGTGAGGGCGATGCGGCAGCGGCCGCCATCTATTCGGCGGCCTATCAGCAAAATGCCGGGTTCTTCGATTTCTATCGAACCCTTCAGGCCTATCGTGAGAGCTTCAAGGGCAAGAATGACCTGATGGTGCTGAGCCCGTCGAGCAACCAGTTCCTGCAGCTTTTCAAGCAGGGTAACGGTGATGCTTCAACGGCAGCGACGCCCTGACACCAGCGAAGATACTCAAGCGGGATTCCTCCGCTGACGAGTTGTGATAGTATTCTTCAACCGGGGGCCTCCCCCGGTTTTTTTGTGGCTGTCGTTTATCGATGGTCTCGGTGTGGTGCCTGTTCGGGGGCTGTTCGGGCTACCGTTTTTTTACTTCTGCCAGGGCATGTTCGATGACCATTGCGGATCGCTGGCTGCTGCCGGACGGTATGGATGAAGTGCTGCCACCTCAGGCGCTGCGCATGGAGTCGCTGCGTCGTGGCCTGATGGATCTCTACTATCGCTGGGGGTATGACCTGGTCATGCCGCCACCGGTAGAGTTTCTGGACTCGCTTCTGACCGGTGCCGGTACTGACCTTGATTTACAGACGTTCAAGCTGACAGATCAGCTGACCGGCCGACTGATGGGGGCCAGCGCTGATGTGACGCCTCAGGTGGCCCGGATGGATGCTCACTCCCTACGACGTCAGGGGCCGGTGCGACTTTGTTACTGTGCTCACGTTCTGCGTGCCAGAGCCGATGAGCATCAGGGCGGACGCAGCCCCGTTCAGGCGGGTCTTGAGCTGTTCGGGCATGCTGGTATCGAAGCCGACATCGAGATCGTGAAGCTGGCGCTCGCCAGTCTTTCCTTTGCTGGCGCCTGTGATGTTCACCTCGCCATTGGTCATATTGGCATCTATCGGGCGCTGGCCGAAGAGGCCCGGCTTGAGGATGACGTCGAGTCACTGATCTTTGAGGCGCTGGAGCGCAAGGCCGTCTCGGAAGTCGACGCGCTGATCGAAAAGCACATTACGGATGCGTCGCTTGCCGCCATGTTCAAGCAGCTACCGCGTCTGCACGGCAGCGCCGATGTCCTTGAGCGCGCTCGCGATGTCTTTGCTCATGGTTCACAAGCCATTCTTGGCGCGCTGGATCAGCTGACCTCGCTGCAGGAAGTCCTGCGCATGGCGCATGAAGATGTCACGCTGTATTTCGATCTGGCAGAGCTGCGCGGCTACCAGTATCACACGGGGCTGGTCTTTGCCGCCTACGTACCCGGCTATGGTCAGGCCTTGGTCAAGGGCGGTCGCTATGACGATACCGGTCGTGCGTTCGGGCGGCCACGTCCGGCGACCGGTTGCTCCATGGACCTTAAGCAGCTGGCGACCCTGAGTCAGCGCGCGCCTTCCCATGACGGTATCTGGGCACCCGAGGAAGATGACGAGACCCTGAGTCGGCGCATTGACGAGCTGCGCAATGCAGGGGAGAGGGTCGTTCAGCAGTTGCCGGGACAGTCTACCGATGCACTGGCCCACTTCTGTGACCGTCAGCTCGTCCGTCGCGATGGCGCCTGGCAGGTCGAGCCGCTCGCCAACTGAATTTGACACCCGGTGTCTGCCCCTTCCGGGCAGGCCTTTGAATCAGAGATGAAACAATGGGCAAGAATGTCGTAGTACTGGGCACGCAGTGGGGGGATGAAGGCAAGGGCAAGGTCGTCGATCTGCTCACGGAATCCGCCTCCGCCGTGGTGCGCTTTCAGGGCGGGCACAACGCCGGCCATACGCTGGTCATCGATGGCAAGAAAACCATTCTGCGTCTGATTCCGTCAGGTATTCTGCGTCCGGACGTGACCTGTGTGATCGGCAATGGCGTAGTGCTGTCGCCGGAAGCGCTGCTCAGCGAGATGGCCGAATTGGAAAACAGCGGTGTACCGGTGCGTGAAAGGCTGCGTCTGTCACCGGCCTGTCCGCTGATTCTGCCTTATCACGTGGCCCTCGACGTGGCGCGTGAAAAGGCGCGCGGCGTGGCCAAGATCGGTACTACCGGTCGCGGTATCGGGCCGGCCTACGAAGACAAGGTTGCCCGTCGCGGGCTGCGGCTCGGTGATATCCTGCATCGCGAGCGTTTTGCCAGCAAGCTGGGAGAGGTGCTGGATTATCACAATTTCGTGCTGACCCGCTATCACGGCGAGCCCGCCGTGGACTTCCAGGAAGTGCTGGATCATGCCATGGCCATGGCCGAAGAGCTGCGTCCGATGATCTGTGACACGGTCTCTTTTGTGCATAACCTGCGAAAGCAGGACAAGAACATCATGTTTGAGGGTGCCCAGGGATCGCTGCTGGATATCGACCACGGCACCTATCCGTACGTGACCAGTTCCAACACTACGGCTGGCGGTACAGCGACCGGCTCCGGCGTTGGACCGCTTTATCTTGATTACGTGCTGGGGATTACCAAGGCCTACACCACGCGTGTCGGTTCAGGGCCGTTCCCTACCGAGCTTTTCGACGAGTTCGGGCGTCACCTGGCAGAGCACGGTCACGAGTTTGGCTCCAACACCGGCCGTGCTCGTCGCTGCGGCTGGTTTGATGCCGTGGCCCTGCGCCATGCCGTACAGATCAATTCGATCTCCGGGCTGTGTCTGACCAAGCTGGACGTGCTGGACGGACTGGAAAACATTCGTGTCTGCGTGGGCTATCGCACCAAGGATGGCGAGCTGATCGACAATCTGGTGGACAGCGAAGGCTACGAGGCGATCAATCCGGAATATCACGATCTGCCGGGCTGGCGTGAATCCACGGTCGGTGCTCGTTCGCTGGATGACCTGCCTGACAACGCCCGGGCTTATATCAGCTTTCTGGAAGAACAGATTGGCACGCCCATCGATATCATCTCGACAGGGCCGGATCGTGTGGAAACCATCGTTTTGCGCAATCCCTTCGATAGCTGAGCCATAACAGACATCGCATTCAGATCCCCGATGATTTATCGGGGATTTTTAATGTCTGGAAAGGCCACAGAGGGCTTTAGAGCCTGAAGCTATCATGCTGATTGGCAAGGAAGTGGGTTCACACCGTCTGTAATTAGGACTAAAATAGTCCGCAATAAGTCAGGCAAGAGGCCGACATGCTGAAGCTGTCGAAAATGAGCGATTACGGAGCGGTAGTGATGGCGCAGATTTCGCGCCATCCTGACTGCTCGCATGCTGCTGCCGATATTGCCGACCGCGTTGGACTGCCTCGACCCACCGTCAGCAAGACACTCAAGCTTTTATTGCGTGCCGGGCTTTTGACATCGCAGCGCGGTGTCAACGGCGGCTATCGACTGGCCCGCTCGGCCAGCGCGATCACGGTGCGCGATATCATTACCGCCATTGATGGTCCGGTGGCCATGACCGAATGCAGTCATGGCCACGGTGACTGTGACCTGATGTCCAGCTGCGGGGTGGCCAGTAACTGGCAGCGCGTATCGCTGGCCGTACGCCAGCTGCTTGACAGTGTCACGCTGGCCGATCTGGCGCATGATGCGCCGATCAAACTACCCGTACAGCTGCCCATACAGAGTGTGGCACTCGGTGAGGCGCGTGGGATCTGACGGACCGCAGACGATATAACACGACGGCTCCGACCAACGACCGATGAGACGAACAGTACCCGTTTGAGGGGAGAGGATCATGGCTACCGAAGCAATGGAGCAGCTTGCTCGTCGCGAGTACAAGCAGGGGTTTGTGACCGATATCGAAAGCGATACGGTGCCGCCCGGACTCGACGAAAGCGTTATCGCCTTTATTTCGCAGAAAAAGGGCGAACCCCAGTGGATGCTGGACTGGCGTCTTGAGGCCTATCATCAATGGCTCAAGATGACCTCGCCTTCTTGGGCACACCTTGATTACCCGCCGATCGACTATCAGGCCATCTCGTACTTCAGTGCGCCCAAGAAGCCGGAAGATCGTCCCCAGAGTCTGGATGAAGTTGATCCCAAGCTTCTGGAAACCTACGAAAAGCTGGGTATTCCGCTGCATGAGCGTGCTGCGCTCGCCGGAGTGGCAGTGGACGCCGTCTTTGATTCGGTGTCAGTGACCACAACCTTCAGGGAAAAGCTGGCTGAAGCCGGCGTCATTTTCTGCTCAATCTCCGAAGCCATTCGCGAATATCCCGAGCTTGTACGCCAGTATCTGGGCACGGTCGTGCCTCAGGGCGACAACTACTTCGCGGCGCTCAATTCGGCAGTCTTCACTGACGGCTCGTTTGTTTACATTCCGGAAGGCGTTACCTGCCCTATGGAGCTGTCGACCTATTTCCGCATCAACGCTGCCAACACCGGGCAGTTTGAGCGTACGCTGATCATTTGTGATAAGCGCGCGCAGGTCTCCTATCTGGAAGGCTGCACGGCGCCGCAGCGTGATGAAAATCAGCTGCACGCCGCAGTGGTAGAGCTTGTGGCACTGGAAGATGCCTACATCAAGTACTCCACCGTTCAGAACTGGTACCCGGGCGATGAAGACGGCAAGGGCGGCATCTATAACTTCGTCACCAAGCGTGGTGACTGCCGTGGTGATCGTTCACGCATCAGCTGGACACAGGTCGAGACCGGTTCTGCCATTACCTGGAAGTATCCGTCCTGCCTGCTGCGTGGCAACGAGAGCAAGGGCGAGTTCTATTCGGTGGCGGTCACCAATGGGCGTCAGCAGGCTGATACCGGCACCAAGATGATCCATATCGGCAAGAACACCTCATCGACGATTGTCTCCAAGGGGATTGCGGCCGGCAAAAGCAACCAGTCCTATCGCGGCCTGGTCAAGGTCTCACCCCGTGCGAGCGGTTCACGCAACTTTACCCAGTGCGATTCACTGCTGATTGGTGACAAGTGCGGCGCCCATACCTTTCCCTATCAGGAAATCGGTAACAGCCGCTCTACCATCGAGCACGAGGCGACCACGTCGAAAATCGGTGACGACCAGCTCTTTTACTGCAAAAGCCGCGGTATCTCGGAAGAGGATGCGGTCAGCATGATCGTCAACGGCTTTTGCAAGGACGTTTTTCAGGAGCTGCCGATGGAGTTTGCGGTAGAAGCCGAGGCGCTGCTGAGTGTCACGCTTGAAGGATCGGTCGGCTAATAACAGTTGATGCGGGCAGCCCTGATGGCTGCCCGCGCTGGCAATTTTCGTGTAGCCGCCCGGCGGCGCATCATTACAGAATCAGGGTTACAACATGCTCGAGATCAAGGATCTTCACGCGACGGTAGAAGGCAACGAAATCCTCAAGGGAATCACGTTGTCCATCCAGCCCGGTGAAGTACACGCCATCATGGGTCCCAACGGTGCCGGCAAGTCAACACTGTCGGCCGTACTGGCCGGTCGTGATGGCTATGAGGTCACTCAGGGCACCATCACGTTTGATGGCAAGGATCTCATGGAAATGGAAGTTGAAGAGCGTGCCCAGGCAGGCCTTCTGATGGGCTTTCAGTATCCGGTTGAGATCCCGGGGGTCAAGAACATCTATCTGCTCAAGTCGGCGCTCAACGCCCAGCGTGCCGCTCGCGGGCTCGATGAGATGCCGGCGCCCGAGTTCATGAAGCTGATCAAGGAAAAGATCGCCTTCATGAAAATGGATTCAAGCTTTCTGCACCGCGCCGTCAACGAAGGCTTCTCGGGCGGTGAGAAAAAGCGTAACGAAATCCTTCAGATGCTGATCCTTCAGCCCAAACTGGCGCTGCTTGACGAGATCGATTCCGGTCTGGACATCGATGCCATGAAGGTCGTGGCCGAAGGCGTCAATTCGCTGCGTGACGAGAATCGCGCCATCCTGATGGTTACGCACTACCAGCGACTTCTGAACCACATTACGCCTGATCAGGTTCACGTGCTGATTGATGGTCGCATCGCCAAGTCCGGTGATCGACATCTGGCCGAAGAACTTGAAGCGCGTGGTTATGAATGGGTGATTGAGGAGCCGGCCGCATGAGTCTGCCAGAAACACTCATGAAGCGTCTGCATGAAGTCCCCGTCGGTGAGCCCGAGTGGCTCTCCGAGAGGCGTCGTGCCGGTGCTTCACGCTTTGAAACGGTCGGTTTTCCCACGCGTCGTGAAGAAGAGTGGAAGTACACCGATATGTCTCGCCTCTCCGGCCTTGAGTTTGGTCAGGCCGAGGAGGGAGAACTTGATCAGGCCCGCTTTGATGCGCTCAAGCTCGACATTGACGCCTGTCGGCTGGTGTTCGTCGATGGCGTTTTCAACGCCGAGCTGTCCGATGCGCCTTCGATCGAAGGCGTGACTGTCACTCCGTTGTCCCAGGCGCTGGAAGGCGATCAGCACGCCATCAGTGAGCGGATGGAGCAGCTGACCGGTATCGAGTTCTCGGCCTTTACGGCGCTGAATACCGCGCTGACAAGGGAAGGGGCGGTGATTGATATTGGCAAGGGTCAGGCGCTCAAGACACCGATCTATCTGCTGTTCATCTCACGCAATAACGCAAGCCCGGTCATGAGCCATCCGCGCATTCTTGTGCGCTGTGGTGGCGAGAGCGAGGCGACGCTGATTGAGCATTACGCGGGTGAACAGGGAGCTGCCAACCTGACCAACGCGGTCACTGAAATCGAGATGTCACCGGCCTCAAGGCTTTCGCATTACAAGCTGCAGGAAGCGAGCCAGAGTGAGTATCACGTGGCAAGCCTTCAGGTTGATCAAAAGCGTGACACGAACTTCACCTCTCACAACCTGAATCTGGGTGGTGCCGTGGTGCGCAACGATCTGATCACTGATCTCAACGATGAGAATGCCACGGTAGATCTGCTGGGGCTCTTCTTCGGTCAGGACCGACAGCACATCGATAACCATACCAAGGTCAATCACAACGCGCCACGCACGTACTCCAACGAGAACTACAAGGGTATTCTCGACGGTCGCGCCCGCGGGGTGTTCAACGGCCGGGTCTACATCAAGCGGGACGCACAGCAGGTGCTGGGGTATCAGAACAACGCCAACCTGCTGCTTTCCGATCGCGCCGAGATCGACACCAAGCCCGAGCTCGAGATCTACGCAGACGATGTTCAGTGTTCTCACGGGACGACCACCGGTCAGCTCGATGAAAACGCCATTTTTGCCCTGCGTGCCCGAGGCATTGACGAGCAGATGGCCCGTGGGCTTTTGACGCTGGCCTTTGCCAACGAAGTCATGGAGCGCATTCGCCATGGCGAGCTGACCGATCGTGTTGAACGTGCGGTAGCGGGCAAGCTGCCTGACCGCTTCAATCTCGAAAGCCTGGTAGAAGATACTTCGCTATGAGCATGACCGACGAACTCACGCTGGATGTCCAGGCCCTGCGCGCGGAATTCCCCGTGCTGGGCCGCAAGGTTCATGGGGACAAGGCACTGGTCTATTTCGACAATGCTGCCACGACCCAGACTCCCAAAGCCGTGCTGGATACCTGGGTGGACTATTTCGAGCGCTACAACGCCAATATCCATCGCGGGCTGCATCGTCTGGCTGATGAGGCCACACAGGCCTACGAGCATAGCCGGGATACCGTGCGTGAGTTCGTCAATGCTGAAGATGTTCGCGAGATCATCTTTACGCGCGGGACCACGGAAGCCATTAATCTGGTCGCCCAGAGCTGGGGTCGCAGCCAGCTCGTCGAGGGCGACGAGATTCTGATTTCCAGGCTGGAGCATCACTCCAACATTGTGCCCTGGCAGATGCTGGCGCAGGAGAAGGGACTCACCATCCGGATCATTCCGGTCGATGAGCACGGTGAGCTGGATATGGCGGCCTATCGTGAACTCTTCACACCTAGAACCCGTCTGGTCTGTGTTGCACATGTCTCCAACGCGCTGGGAACGGTCAATCCTATTGCCGAGATGGCACGCATCGCGCATGAGCATGATGCGCGCATTCTGGTAGACGGTGCCCAGGCGGTCGCGCATACCCGGGTGGATGTGCAGGCACTCGATGCCGACTTCTACGCCTTTTCAGGACACAAGCTCTACGGGCCGACCGGTGTTGGTGTGCTTTATGGCCGTTTGTCCCTGCTGGAAGCGATGCCGCCCTGGCAGGGCGGTGGCGAGATGATCAAGACCGTCAGCCTTGAAGAGGGGACGAGCTTTGCCGAGCCGCCTCATCGATTCGAGGCCGGGACGCCAGCGATTGCCGAGGTCATCGCGCTTGAGCGTGCCATTCGCTGGGTCACCAATCTGCACTTCGAGCTTCTGGAAGACTGGGAGCAGCGTCTGTTGAAGCATGCCACCGAGCGCATGAAGGGCATTGATGGTATGCGCATCATTGGTGAGGCACAGCACAAGGCGGCGGTCATCTCCTTTGTCGTGGAAGGTGCCCACTCGCAGGATATCGGCCTTCTGGTCGACCAGTTCGGCGTGGCCATACGCACCGGCCACCACTGCGCACAGCCCCTGATGCACCACTATGGGCTCGATGCCACCTGCCGTGCATCGTTTGCTGCCTACAATACGCTTGAAGAAGTCGACTACTTTGTTGATGCCCTTCAGCGTGTCGTGAGCATGGTGCGGGATTGAGCATGATCAGAGAGGGTTATTGATGAGCGCGATTATGTCCCTGCAAAAAGGGCATCAGTTACCGCTGCAGCGTGATGTCGAGGCGATTTCGATTCCTTTCGGCAAGCCGGTCTGGCTCGATGAGGACGAGACGGTTCAGGTCATGCAGGCACTCGGTACCTCGGTGTCGGTGTTGCACAAGGGGAACATGTTCCTGATCGAAGGCTTCAATCTGGATGCTTTCGGGATGGAGCCCATGGAAAGGCCCTATCTCGCTGATGGCGCCACCGACGAGGAGCTGGAAGCCTTTGCCTGGGCGCAGCTTCATACCTGTTTCGACCCCGAAATTCCGGTCGATATCGTTGAGTTGGGCCTTGTCTATGGCTGCAAGATCACGACCCTGATTGATGGGCAAAAGATGGTCCAGATCAGGATGACGCTGACGGCACCGGGTTGTGGCATGGGTGAAGTCATTGCCGAGGATGCCAAACACAAGATTCTGGGCGCCGAACAGATCAATCGCGTCAATGTTGAGCTGGTCTTTGATCCGCCATGGTCACGTGAAATGATGAGCGATGAGGCAAGGCTTGCGCTCAACATGTTTTGAAGGCTTAAAAGCCCGATATTCAGCGCCCCGAGAGCTCAGGCTTGGGGCGTTTTCGCAGGGGTATTGCCCGCCCGGGAGTGGTCGCTTAAGCTGGCTGGCGGTTTGTTCTGGTGATTGCCTGGCGAATGAATAAATACATGGCAGGATTGCTCAAGGGCATGGCAATCGTGGGTGCCATGGCGCTGGTACTGATCGTTGTGGTGACGGTGAGCGCCAATTACTGGGTATGGCGAAAGACCCATGCCAGTATCACGCTTGAAAGCGAGCAGTGTGCTCATGAACCGGTAGGGCTGGTCTTCGGCACGTCCTACGGGCTGCGCGGTGGCGGGGAGAACCCTTGGTATCGGGCCCGACTGGATCTGGCTGCAAGCCTCTGGAAATCCGGGCAGGTGGATCATCTGCTTATTTCCGGGGACAACCACACGCGCTATTACAACGAGCCTGTTCGCATGTGGCGTGACCTTCGTCAGGCACAGATACCGGATGCTGCCATGACGCTCGATTACGCCGGTTTCAGTACCTTCGATACGCTGGCACGCAGTCGTGATGTCTTCGGCGTATCAAGGGTAACGCTCATTTCTCAGCGATGGCATCTGCCTCGCGCGCTTTTCATTGCTCAGTATCTTGGACTTGAAGCCAGAGGTTGCGCCACTCGTGGACGCACGATGTTCGATGACCGCTGGATGTGGGCCAGAGAGATCCTTGCGCGCGTACAGGTCATCGCCGATCTTTATATTCTTGACCGCCATCCTTATTTTCTGGGGCCGAGCATTGTTCTGCCCACCAGTGCTCAGGGCCCCGGTCATATCATCCCGGTGTACCAACGCGTTGCCATGCCCGACCCCGTAGAGCAGGCTCTGGGAAATCTTAGAATTCGACTCGATGCGCCGAGTGCGCCACAACCGAAGACGCCCTGGCGCGTCATCCGATGAAACGGTGCTGCTTGATCGGTCAACGTTGGCGCGGTGATCAGCGCTTTTTCTGGTGCTGATACTGATGCAGGACACGGATGGTGGCGCGGCAGTTCTTCCAGAGCCGCTCCATGACGGGCTCGATCTCTTCCGGAAGAGCGTGGGTCATCATGGTGGAAAGCGCCTGCATGATGATGCGTTCCTGCTCCAGCAGCTCATTGATCAGCACATGTTCATTGTTGACCACAAAACTCTTGAGCCGGCTCCAGAGCCAGAGATAATCATCGCGCTCGACATCGGCGTCACGGGGCAGCAGATCAAGATGACGTCGTGCCTGTTGCTGCAACAAGCGCATATCATGACGGCGTTCTTCAAAGCAGGGATTTAGTGCCTCACGCATGTCATTACGCAGGCGGGCGACATTATCCTGATAGTAGTCAAGGCTATCGGCCAGAGCCTCGAGCAGGCCATCCATCGCCGCCTGGCGATTGTCGAGAAACATGAGGGGCTATCTCCACTGATGCCAGAAGAATGGGGGGGGAAGGGTCTTGAAATTCTAACGTGCTTGAGGGAATTGTGATATCCATCAGCAGGGATTTATTAGAGGAAAATCCCGCTGATGGTGTTCCGATCTTCAGGCGGACTGCGAACTCGTTTCCCGTCAGCCCCTGGGGCGTGGTGGTGTCTTGGTTACCGGGGCCGCGTTGCGAGCAATGTGCTCGATGATCATGCCGGCAACATCCTTGCCGGTGCTGGTTTCAATGCCCTGAAGACCGGGCGACGAGTTAACCTCCATGATCACCGGTCCGTGATTGGAGCGCAGCAGGTCGACGCCTGCCACCTGAAGTCCCATGGCCTTCGCGGCGCGAATGGCGGTAGAGCGCTCTTCCGGCGTGATTCGAATACTGCTGGCGCTGCCACCTCGGTGCAGATTGGAGCGAAACTCTCCTTCGGCGGCCTGACGCTTCATGGCCGCGACTACCTTGTCACCCACCACGAAACAGCGTAGATCCGCCCCGCGTGCTTCCTTGATGTATTCCTGCACCATGATATTGGCATTCAGGCCCATGAAGGCCTGAATGACGCTCTCTGCCGCCTGCTGGGTTTCTGCCAGCACCACGCCGATTCCCTGAGTCCCTTCCAGCAGCTTGATGACCAACGGGGCGCCCTTGACCATCTTGATCAGATCGTGGATATCGTCGGGAGAATGGGCGAAACCGGTAATCGGCAGGCCCAGCCCCTTGCGAGACAGAAGCTGCAGCGAGCGCAGCTTGTCGCGTGACCGGGTAATGCCGACCGAGTCGTTGAGTACATAGGTGCCCATCATTTCAAACTGGCGCAATACTGCCGTGCCATAGAACGTGACCGAAGCCCCGATGCGCGGAATGACAGCGTCAAAGGGCTCAAGCTGTTCGCCCCGATAATGAATCGTGGGGTGATGAGAGGCGATGTTCATGTAGCAACGCAGGGTGTCGATAACGCGCACCGTGTGTCCACGTTGCTCGGCGGCCTCGATCAGTCGTTTGGTGGAGTAAAGATTACGATTGCGGGACAACAGGGCGATATGCATGAAGATGTCCTTGTGAGCCGAGCTCAGGGTGTACCGTGCAGGAAGGCAGTGCCGGGTGCGACCAGCACCCTTTTCATGGCACGACGTCCCAGCAGCATTGGGTGTTTCATGGCCGCGCGATCGACCAGGGTCAGGTCCAGCTCCTGGGTCAGTTCTCCCAGTTGCATGGTAGTGCGAATCACATATCGCCAGCTGGCATGGCCATTGGAACTTCTGACTTTGCGCCGGTCACTGAGGGGCAGGGTAAATCGGCTGTCATCCCGTGTGTCTTCACCGCTCCAGGTGTCAAAGCTGATCCACCACTGACCCTGCTGCTCAAAGGCATGAATATTGCGGGCGTGCAGGGCAGAGGTTCTGGCGCCGGTATCGATCTTGCAGGCTAGGCGCAGATCAAGTTCCGGCAGGGCTACCATCTCTCGGCGACCCACGATGGCTCTTGGTTTATAAGGTAGCTCATCCATGCTGTTCTCTCTGTATCGCGTCAATCTGCTGCCACAGGGTAGAGCCGGGGCTTGCCTGCTTCATGGCCATGATCATGGGCAGCCGAAGACGTGGTATTCGGGTCAGATCCTTGATCAGCACCCTGAAATCATGCGTCGAAAGCTGCGAGATATTAACAAGATAGTCGATGCTGCGCTGTTCATGCTCTAGATGGTGCCAGCCACGTGCGGCAATGATGGCCAGTGCTGTGATATCCATCGAGTGCTTCAGCAGCGGTGCCAGCCACAGGCCTGCCTCCTCGAGCGGGCTGGCCAGAATCGCGCCCATAATCGCCTGCTGGCCGGGATCGTCCGTGGTCATTGCCTGATGCCGTGACACCATGGCAGCCAGCAGTGACGGCTGCTGTATGGGCGCGTGTGCCAGACAGTCGCAAAGAGCAATCAGCGCCTGATGGGAGAGCTCCTCCAACCGGCCGGCCAGGTGCGTTTCATCCTCGTCGGTTCGGCGGACGACCAGATCAGCGATGCCCTGCAGCCCCAGACCCTGCCATGTCGATGCCGGGTCATTGCTTAAATAGTAGGTACGAGCGTCGGCATGAAAACGGCTGGCCGGCCGCTTGAAGTCCTGGGCAATGCGCGCATGCAAAAGCGCTTTGGTGAGCTCGTTGGGCTGCAGGGCAATCGCCACCTCCTTGAGTGTCTCAGCGGCGCTGTCCAGTGCCAGACTGCCGTCCGGCTGACGCTTGAAGGCACTCATCAACTGCTCGAGAAATCCGTCACGCAGTGCCGGCACCAGCATGGACTGCTCATCCAGAGGCAGCGCCAGACACCAGATAATGGGATCGTCAGCAGAGGCAGGCGTAAAGACCAGTGCTACCTGTGCCTGTGATTGCCATGGTTGAGACCAGGCAATTTCCTGTCTCTCAAAGTCCCTGAAATGATCGATGGGGCAGGGCACGACCCGCCGGCCGAGATGATAGACTCGAAGCGTGATGTCGGCATGATCAAAAAGGTCGACGAGTGTGGGCGTTAACATCAGGGCATTTCCAGAAGGGTTCATGTCGGCGCGGCCGCGCAATGTATCGTGTTGATGGTCGGTGCGCCAGTCCAGTGCTGTGCAAAAAATAAACAAATCCCTGCAGCCAGCGAATTAACAGGGGCAGGCAAAACTATCCCGATCTTATCCACACGTTCGTTCAGCCGATCTGTGCAAAACATGATGACCGGGTGATGACAGGTCCGTGTCAGGTACTCATCATTTTATTCATTGTTTTACGCCCGCATAATGACGGACATCCCATTTTACCAGGCAGGAATTTCCATGACCCAATATGAATCATTGGATGTTGCACTGACACGTCTTGAAGCTGCCATGCGCGCAGGAGATCTCTGGAAAAGCCAGGTGCAGCCGGAGCCGTCAGCCTTTGACAGTGAGCAGCCTTTCAATGCCGATACCATGTCAATGGGCCAGTGGTTGCGCTATGTACTGATTCCTCGACTGCGTAGCCTGATGGAGGGCAGGCACCCGCTGCCGGACAATGCCAACATCGCCCCGGCGGCTGAAGTCTATCTGCAGGAAAATCGGTCCAGTGTTCGACTGCCTATTCTGGAGGCGCTGCGCGATGTGGATAACGTGCTCGTCAACGGGGAGCTGCGTCCACAGGAGGGACAATGAGCAGCGATTTTCAACACCACGATGACGACGACATACACTTCTACTTTGCCTACGGCAGCAATATGAACGCTGCCCGAATGCAGGCTCGTGTGGGAGATACCCGGCGCAGAATGTCCGGAACTCTTGAGGGCTGGCAGCTTTATTTCGACAAGGCTTCCCGGATTGATGGCGTGGCGCATGCCAACGTCAGAAAGGAAGCAGGAGGGCAGGTCGAAGGTGTTTTATACGAGCTGAATCATCCGGCACAGATCAGGGACATGGACCCCTTTGAGGGCCACCCCGCAGAATACTGCCGTCAGGTAGAAAGCGTTGATACCCCCGATGGGCCTCGGGCGGCGTGGGTCTATGTGGCCCTGCCGGAAAAAACGGCGCCCGGGCGATTGCCGGCCCGCGAATATCTGGGGCATCTTTTGGAAGGCAGGGACTTCCTCAGTCACGCCTATCTTGAGCGTTTAGGTGCCCAGCACTGCATCGACAGTCTTGGAGACGAAGCGCTGTTGTCACTGGGCATTTCTCGAACCACGCCGGGATGATTGCCATATAAATGAAAAAGGCCACCTGTAAAGGTGGCCTTTTGTGTTCTGCAGCAACTCATGCAGAACCTGTCATATCAAGCGATTAGAAGCGGAAGGAGACACCACCGCCTACAGTCAGCGGGTTGAGGTCACGATCGCCACCGTCGTTGTAATCGGCCTTCAGATCGGTGTACTGGACAAAGCCGTTGAGCGCCCAGTTATCAGTGATCAGAAGATCGGTACCCACCTGAGCTGTCGGTGCCCACTGACGCTTTTCAAAGGAGTCAGCACCGCCATTGAGGCTTGAATCATTGAAGGTAACATAGCTGGCGCCCAGACCTGCATAAGGCTGTACGCGTGAATCAGTGCCGCCCAGCGGGTAGTACTGCGCCATGATGTTGTACTGCTTCATCTTGAAGCTGTCGCCGTTGTTACCATCATAGTCATTGCTGTTGCTGCCGCTGAGTTCAACACCCAGCTTGTCGAACGGCATGACACCGATCGCGCCATTCCAGGTGTTTTCGTCGTCGAACTTTCCGCTGGCAGAGATGTCGGATTTAACAACATCGGCGCGGGCATAGACATCACCCTGGCCATAAGCCATGGCAGACTGAGCGGCGAAAACGCTGGAGCCTACCAGAACAGAAGCTGCGAAGAGTTTGTTCAGAGTCATGATCTTCTCCTTGCTCGAAATGAAAAGGTTCATATCGATGGGGTTGTAGTTGGAAAACGCTGTTTCCTAATGCTTGAGATCAACTATAGAGAACAGTGTTTTGTTTGTCACGTAATTTTTTTACAGTGTTTCTTATCGTTTTAATAATCGAATCCTATGAACCGCTACGGCGGTTGTACATAGTGGCCGGTCCCTGAATTCTCAAGCAGGAATCAAAGCCAGCTCGATAACGTCACAACGCTAAAATAGTCAGCATCATCCTGTCGTTCAAATTCTCGACTGCGTTTTAATGTTGTCAGGCTTAAGTTGTAATTTTGCCAGGCAATGGCACCACCAAGTTCCAGGTCGCCAACCCACTGGCGTTTGTCGACACTGTGGCTGTCTTCAAATGTGTTGCCCTCCAGCAGCATATTGCGCGCCACGAAACGGCCCTGGACATTGCTGAAGACATACCAGTTAAAGCTGCGGTCCCGCGAGAACATCATGTTCGAAGAGGAGTAGGGCGCTGTACTGGGTGTGGTGTACTGATTATCCAGCTGGCGCCCAAGACGAATCCCCAGCCCGGCAGAAACATAGTCGTAAAGATTGCCGACAGCAAAGCCGACATTGGGGCCGTATTCCATGGCCAGTCCGCCCAGGCTGTCGCGATACCACCAGCTACGCTGCATGGCAAGCGTGAGGGTGGGTTCGTTGTTGAGCTGATGATGCCATCCCTTTGGATCATCACTGTCGACCAGGTGATGAAAATTCTTTTGAACTGTCTTGGCGCCAGAGCCCGGACCGACAAGACCAACATCCAGAGAGAAGGCGTCATTGATGCGCCACTCTGGGGTCAGGTTGTGGCGGTAAAGTGACACTCCGCCATAGAGATAGCCTGCATAGGGGCGATCATCGGTAATCAGGTCGTCACGTTTGGTATCTCTGGGGGTATATATCTGCTGACCAAAGCGGTAGGCGGCGGCATCAACGTCACCGGCAGTCCAGCCCGGAATCCAGCCGGCCATTGTGCGTGTCCAATGGCCATCCTGCGGCTCAAAGGTCCAGCTTCCCTCAAGCCCGCTGGTGTAGTGACCGTCATCACTTCGGGCGCTGAAGAAGTCGTTGGAAAGCTTGAGGGTCAAAACGCCATCTGCCATGGAAGAAGCGGAAAAAAGCAGGCCACCGCCTACCAGTATCGCGCGACCGATCATAAGAAAAGTTCCCGTTTTTATGAGGCTGTTTTCGTTAACAGGCTTACTTTAGCCGATGATGGCAGACTGTGCTGTATCAATCCTTCAGGCATTAAAAAACCGCCATAAAGGCGGTTTTTAAAGCGTCGAAAGCAGGGTGGCACTTATTCAGGCGCGATGCTCATGCTGTTACCCGAACCGATAAGCCTGACGCGCTGACCGGGCTGGTAGGGTGTATCTGCCTTTTGCACCACGACAATGTCCTGCCCGCTGTCGGTGCGAACCTGAATTTCATAGGCACTGACCTGATTGGCACGGTCTTCAACCTTGCTGCCGGCAATGGCACCGCCAATCCCCCCTACTGCCGTGGTCAGAACGCGCCCGGAGCCGCCCCCGAACTGGTTGCCCAAAAGGCCGCCCAGAACGGCACCGCCGATGCCACCAAGCCCCGAGTTGTTTTCGTTACCCGCCTGGATGGTCACGGGGCGCACGCCGGTCACCGTGCCATAGGTGACATTACGTGCCGTCTTGGCCTGATTGCCGGTATAGGTATTACCGGAGTAGATATCGCTGTTGGCGCACCCGCCAAGGGTCAGAATGCCAACGGCTGCAACAGCAAGATAACGCTTCATGGATCACTCCTGCGCCGGCTGTTTGAACCGACGGGCTGTTTGTTCTGGAACACTGTTTGACAATGGAACCCGGGACAGGTTTCCATCCGGGCTACATGGTCATGATCACTGTCTGACAAAAGGCCAGAAGATATACTGCAACACTGTAGCCTGCGAATATGGCCACTGCCAGCGTCACCCTTCTGGTTCAGGCAAGCCTTAGCGTCATGGCACGATGTGGAATTCCCGCATCTATATACACCTCGCCATGCGCCACAAAGCCAAGCTGTTCGTAGAACCCGGTGGCGTGGGTCTGAGCGCTGAGCGCACACTCGGTGAAGTGCTGCGTTCTGGCATGTTCAATCACATGACGCATCAATCTTGCGCCCAGTCCAAGACCGCGGTGGGTCTTGAAAATAGCGACGCGCCCGATATGGCCATCGGGAAGTAACCTTGCAGTCCCACAGGGCATTTGGCCATCCCGGATCAGAAAATGGATGCACGTCGGGTCCAGTGCATCCAGTTCCTCGCTTTCATCCACGCCCTGCTCATCGATAAAGACAACCCGTCGGATATGGCTACAGGCCTCGCTCAGCGTGTCCCAGTTACCGGCTTCGATCGTGATGTCATTACCCGACATGGTCAGTCATCCGCAAACTCATCGTCGTCATCCAGATCCTCATCTTCATCCACCCAGCGCAGGCTGCCGCAATTGATCAGCGTTACGAGCAGAGCGCCTGCACCTTCCAGTAACAGTATTTCCTGATCCAGAATCCGATTACCAGTCAGGCGCCTTGCCAGGGCAGGGCTGCACGCATGGCCATCGCCATCGACAAAGAGCGTGGCGCGCTCACCCTGAGGGTGCCAGGCCAGGCGCGAGCCGGGCGCCGGTTCCAGCAGGTCACCTTCTTCCAGCGCCCGGGTCAGCGTGTCTTCGCTGGCCAATGTGGCGGGCGGCATCAGCTGATCGGGATATTTTACTTGGGTCATGGTGCGCCCGAACCACTGCGCCATCTGCTCGGGATTATCCAGCGCGGCCAGCATCTGCTCACGCACGCGGGCGAGTGTGACATCATTGATCAGGGCGCTATCGCTCGATGCTTCCAGATCCGGGTCGTGATAGCGCGATGATTCCTCAAGCTGTTCACCGAGGTAATCCGCCCAGGACGTCACCATTTCATCCATGGAAGGTGCGCGAAAGCCGACCGAAAAGGTCATGCAGTCTTCACTCTGGCTGATGCCATGGTGCGCCACCCGCGGCGGCAGATACAGCATGTCGCCGGGTTCGAGTACCCAGTCCTGATCCCTGATCACCTGAAAGTCGGCAAGAATGCGCAGATCGATGCCATCAATGATGGGCGCATCCTCGGACATGACATCACCGAGCTGCCAGCGACGCTGGCCACTGGCCTGCAGGAGAAACACATCGTAATTATCGACGTGCGCGCCGACATTGCCGCCCGGAGGGGCAAAGCTTGCCATGATGTCATCAAGCCGCCAGCGCGGGATAAAGGTGAAGTGCTCCAGCAGTTCGGCCACATCCGGCACATAGTGGTCGACGGCCTGAACCAGCAGGGACCAGTCCTTGCGTCCAAGTCGGGCAAAGGTTTCGTCATCGAACGGACCGTGCGAGACCTGCCATGCCTTGTCCGGACCTTCCAGTTCGACCAGACGAGCCTCGACGTTGTCTTCACAGGCCAGTCCCGCCAGCTCGTCCGGCTCTAGCGGCGACTGAAAATCCGGGAAGGCGCCCCGAATCAACAGCGGTTTTTTCTGCCAGTAGTCGCGCAGGAAGGTTTCGGCTGACATGCCTCCCAGAGGGAGGCGTGTTTGATCTGTCATGAGGGATCCCTGCTGTTGGACACGCTTCAGGTACGTGTAATGTCGTGTGCCTGCTCGGCGGCGTTACCGATATAGCTCGCCGGTGTCATGGCCTTGAGCCTCGTCTTGACGTCTTCCGGCAGCGCCAGCGTATCGATGAATTCCGCAAAGCCCTGCTGGTCGATCTGGCGGCCGCGCGTCAGCTCCTTGAGCTTTTCGTAGGGCTTTTCGATACCGTAGCGGCGCATGACGGTCTGAACCGGTTCGGCCAATACTTCCCAGCTCTGATCAAGGTCGGCGTCCAGTCGTGCCGGATTGCTTTCCAGCTTGCTGATGCCCTTGAGCGTGGCCTGGTAGGCGATCAGGCCATGAGCCAGCCCCACGCCCAGATTACGCAGAACGGTAGAGTCGGTCAGGTCGCGCTGCCAGCGCGAGATGGGCAGCTTCTGTGCCAGATGCCCAAGAATGGCGTTGGCCAGTCCCAGATTGCCTTCGGAGTTTTCAAAGTCGATCGGGTTGACCTTGTGGGGCATGGTCGAGGAGCCGATTTCACCTTCCACGGTGCGCTGCTTGAAATACCCCAGCGAGATGTAGCCCCAGACATCACGGTCAAAATCGATCAGGATCGTGTTGAAGCGGCAGACGCTGTCAAAAAACTCGGCGATATAGTCATGCGGCTCGATCTGGGTGGTATAGGGGTTGAAGCTCAGCCCCAGACGCTCGATGAACACGCGCGCATTCTCGGCCCAGTCGATTTCGGGATAGGCGGCCAGGTGGGCGTTGTAGTTGCCGACCGCGCCGTTGATCTTGCCCAGCATCTCGATGGATTCGATCTGCTTGAGCTGGCGGCGCAGGCGATAGACCACGTTCGCCATTTCCTTGCCAAGCGTGGTGGGGCTGGCGGTCTGACCGTGCGTGCGCGACAGCATGGGCTGCTCGGCATGCGCCTGTGAAAGTGCGGTCACGGCGTCGACAATGTCGCGCATGGCCGGCAGCAGGACGTTGTCGAGCCCGGCGCGCAGCATCAGGGCGTGGGACAGGTTGTTGATGTCCTCACTGGTACAGGCAAAGTGTACAAACTCGCTGATGGCTTCAAGCTCTGCATGCCCCTCGAACTTCTCCTTGAGAAAGTATTCGATGGCCTTGACGTCATGGTTGGTGGTGCGCTCGATGGTCTTGACGCGCTCGGCCTCTTCAGCGGAAAAGTCGCTGATCAACCGATCCAGAACCTGTCGTGCCTCATCCGACAGCGGCGGGACTTCCTCGATCTGCTCATGTTCGGCCAGACGTTCCAGCCAGCGCACCTCGACAATGACACGGGCGCGAATCAGGCCGTATTCACTGAAGTGTTCACGCAGTGCCATCGTCTTGCTGCCGTAGCGGCCATCAACAGGAGAGAGAGCGGTCAGTGCAGAAAGTTCCATCGTGATTCCCGGGTCTTTGCCCAATCGTTGTGAAATGAAAAGGGCAGCCCGGGGGAGAGCTGCCCGAAAAGCCGTTACTCGTCGAGCGATTTAAGCGCGCGTCGAATGCCGCTACGGCCGGCGACCAGTTTCCATCGTCGGCCGCCCTGCTGATGCCAGAGCAGGGCAAAACGAACGCCGGACAGCAAAATCGCCCTGACCCGCTCCGGCATCTGCCGGCTTTGCAGCAGGGAGGGGTCACCCTGTACCACGATGCGGTAGCGAAAGGTGGACAGGGTCTCCTGATAGAGCTCCCCCAGGCTTGCGATCACGTTTTCGTGCAGCTCGCCGAAATGTTCCGCCTGGCCCTGGATTCGCCCCAGGCGCTGCCCCAGTGTGTTCATCATCTCGGTATTCTTGCGAAGGCGGTGCATGAGCAGAATCAGCGAGAAGCCGTAGCGCATGACATTGGGGGAGACCTGCTGGCGTGTGAGAACACTCTCCAGTGCTTCGATACCCGGACGCAGATTGTTGACCTGACCTCCGTAGATATCCTCGAATGAGGCGGGGTCGGTATCCAGCGTGGCCCTGATCAGCGTCGACCAGGCCCGTTCATTGGTATGTCCCGTACGAGCGAGTTCATCGACCACGGTAGCGGCCTGGAATACGCCAGCCAGTGCCACTGCCTGGCGTTCTTCGCTATTCATGCTGCACTCTCCAGTGCCTGGCGAAATGTCGTGGCAATCACCGCACCGCCCAGACAGACAGTGTCCTGGTAGAGCACCGCGGACTGGCCTGGCGTGACGGCGCGCTGGGGTTCGTCAAAGATCAGGGTGATGCTTTGATCATCGTTGACGATCACCCGGCAGGGCTGATCGCTCTGGCGATAGCGAATCCTGGCGCTGGCGCGAAAATCGCGCGTTGACGGCGGCTCGCCGATCCAGTGCATGGCTTCGGTAGTCAACGACTGTCGATAGAGCAGGTCGTGGTGCTTGCCCTGTACCGCAATCAATACGTTGTGCTCAAGGTCCTTGTCGGCCACATACCAGGGGGCCTCCGGGTAGCCGTTAATACCACCGATGCCCAGTCCCTGGCGCTGCCCCAGGGTGTAATACATCAGCCCCATGTGTTTGCCGATATCCTGGCCTTCTGGAGTCTGAATGCGTCCGGACTGCGCCGGCAGATACTGACGCAGAAAATCGGCAAAGCGACGTTCGCCGATAAAGCAGATGCCGGTGGAGTCCTTTTTACGCGCGGTTGCCAGGCCGTGCTGTTCGGCGATCGCTCGTACTTCAGACTTTTCCATTTCACCGATTGGAAACAGGGTACGGCTCAGGGCCTGTTCGCTGACGGCGTGCAGAAAATAGCTCTGATCCTTGTTGGCATCGACCCCCTTGCACAGCAGGGTGCGTCCATCGCGATCCTCGCGGCGGACATAGTGGCCTGTGGCAATCAGGTCGGCGCCCAGCATGGCGGCGTAGTCGAGAAAGACCTTGAACTTGATCTCACGGTTGCAAAGGATGTCCGGGTTGGGCGTTCTTCCGGCGCGGTATTCTTCAAGAAAGTGCTCGAAGACGTTGTCCCAGTATTCGGCGGCAAAATTGGCCGTGTGCAGGCGAATGCCCAGTCGGTCACAGACGGCCTGTGCATCGGCCAGGTCGGCTTTCGCCGTGCAGTACTCCGTACCGTCATCCTCATCCCAGTTCTTCATGAAAAGACCTTCCACGTGATAGCCCTGCTCGAGCAGCAAAAGTGCCGTCACGGAAGAATCCACACCGCCGGACATGCCCACGATGACCCTTGAAGGGGTGGAAGAGGAGACTGTGTTATTGACAGGGGATGTCATGGCGTACCCGTCGTCAGAAATCATTTGGCCGACATTATACGTCAGCCGCCCCCTGCCTTGACAGGCGGGAGTCAACGAGGCTGACGCGCTGCTGCTCCCGAGGCTTCATGAGGCGTTATCGGGGTGATCGAAGTCTCGAATCAGAGTCAGCGGCCACGAACGGCCTTCAAGGGCATCATGTATGCGTCTGACCACCAGCGGGCTTCTCAGCCGTCCATCACGTTCCAGTGCCTTGATGGCGGTCAGCGAATACCAGTCAGCCCGCATGATGCCTTCATCGAGTATCTCGCTGGCCCGTCGCAACGGGCGCGCCAAGAAGGTATGACTGTGATAGACCACGCCATTGGGGGCAGTATTGATGTAAAGGCCCAGATAGCTTTTGAGCGTGATTTCCCAGCCACTTTCTTCGAGCGTTTCCCGATGCGCGGCGTCGAAAAGCGATTCACCGGCTTCGAGATGGCCGGCTGGCTGATTAAAGACCGTTGCGGTCGCGTCCGGGTTGATCCGGTCGCGCTCTTCGACCAGCAGGAAGCGATCGCGGTCAACCACTACGGCCGCTACTGTCACGTGAGGCAGAAATCGGCTCATTCTGGTTTCCTGCGTGACCTGTCACGAGATGGTCGTGCACTTTTCGATGACGTCTTGCGTGGCATGTGAATGGTCTCGCGCCGCCATTCTCCCGGCGAAAGGGTATCCAGCGTCCATTGGCCGATGGCGGTGCGGATCAGTCTCAGTGTGGGATGGCCCACATGCGCGGTCATCCGACGTACCTGACGATTGCGTCCTTCGGTAATCGAGATTTCAAGCCATGTGTCAACAATGTTGGCACGATGCCGCACCGGCGGTTCTCGTCGATGAACCTGCGGTGAGGTCACGCGACGCACCCGGGAGGGGCGAGTCAGGCCATCCTTGAGCGTCACTCCATTGGACAGGGCCTTCAAGGCATTGTCATCAGGTTGACCTTCTACCAGTACAAGATAGGTTTTGGACTGTTTGTGATCAGGATGGGTTATTCGGTGGGCCAGCATGCCGTCATCGGTCAGCAGCAGTAACCCCTCGCTGTCATAGTCCAGCCGGCCTGCCGGGTAGATGTTCGGGATGTCGAGCCAGCGGGCAAGAGTGTTACGGCCCTGCGGGTCGGTAAACTGGGTCAGCACCTGGAAGGGCTTGTGAAAAAGATAAAGTGTACTCATAAGTTCAGCCTGATTGTCGACAACCTCTACGCAGTGACAGCCCCTTGATGCTACATTAGGCGACTCATCTCAGGACAGAACCTTTCGTCCTCATCACGTCGGAGTACCTCACCCCATGTCCAGCGGCAATATCAGCATTCCTGACAGTGGCCACATGATCACGATCAACAGCGATCACACGCTGTCGGTACCGGATCGTCCCATCATTCCCTTCATTGAAGGCGACGGCATCGGCGCAGACATCACGCCGGCCATGAAAAAGGTGGTAGATGCCGCCGTAGCAGATGCCTATGGCGGGCAACGCCAGATTCAGTGGATGGAGATTTATGCCGGTGAAAAGGCAACACGTGTCTACGGCGAGGACACCTGGTTGCCGCAGGAAACGCTCGACGCCGTCAGGGATTACGTGGTGTCCATCAAGGGGCCGTTAACCACGCCGGTCGGCGGCGGCATGCGCTCATTGAACGTCACGCTTCGCCAGACGCTGGATCTTTACGTGTGCGAGCGTCCGGTACGCTGGTTCAAGGGCGTCCCCAGCCCGGTACGTCAGCCGCAGAATGTCGACATGGTAATCTTCAGGGAAAATGCCGAAGACATCTATGCCGGTATTGAGTGGCAGGCGGGTACTGCTGAAAACCGTAAGATCATCCGGTTTCTGCAGGAAGAGATGCAGGTCGACAACATTCGTTTTACCGAGCAGTGCGGAATCGGCATCAAGCCGGTATCGGAGGAGGGCAGCAAGCGACTGGTGCGAAAGGCGATTCACTACGCCATTGATAATGGCCGGGAGTCGGTGACGCTGGTGCACAAGGGCAACATCATGAAGTTCACCGAAGGCGCCTTCAAACAGTGGGGCCTTGAGGTGGCGCGTGACGAGTTCGGCGCGACGCCTCTGGACGGCGGGCCGTGGCTTTCCATGGAAAGCCCGCGCGATGGTAGCACCATCGTGATCAAGGATGTCATCGCCGATGCCATGCTGCAGGAAGTCCTGATTCACCCCGAGCAGTTTGATGTCATTGCGACCCTCAATCTCAATGGAGATTTCCTGTCTGATGCACTGGCGGCTCAGGTCGGTGGCATCGGTATCGCGCCCGGCGCCAATCGAGGGGACGCGGTAGCGATGTTCGAGGCTACTCACGGAACGGCGCCGAAGCTGGCCGGCAAGGACAGTGCCAACCCCGGGTCACTGATCCTCTCGGCTGAAATGATGCTGCGCTACCTTGGCTGGGATGAGGCGGCAGCTCGTATCGTCAGCGCCATGGAAGCCACAATTGCGCGCGGTGAGGTAACCGGCGACTTTCATCAGGTCATGTCAGAGGCAACGCTTTTGAGTACCTCGGCCTTTGCCGATGCCGTGGTGCACAACATGTCGGCCTGAAGGCCTTTCAGGAACGTCTGATATCAGGCATGGCGGCTGCTGAGGGGATGATGGCCGCCTGCGTGATATATCCGTTCATGCTCGACTCCCTTGCCACCCTCAAGGCATGAGATACTGTTTTTATCGCCGCACGCTTGCATCGTCGGCATGGCAGCACCATCTTTATGGGGAACACTGAGGCGTGTTAGCGCTCAAACTGTTAGCTCGATGAGTGCATTCAATCATCTTTCCGCTTGTTTTCATCGATCCGGACACATATGTTCAAGATAGATAGTGAAGCACTTCACTACGATTTTCGTAATACGGTTACTCACGCAGGCATGACACCTCCCGATTCCGATCCTGATCATCAGGAGCAGGGCGATGTGGCCGAGCAGTCGAGCGATCCGGAACTTGAAGAACCGCCAATGTACAAGGTGGTGCTTCACAATGACGACTACACGCCCATGGAGTTTGTCGTCGAAGTACTGCAAACCTTTTTTGCCATGGATCACGAGAAGGCGGTACAGATCATGCTGGCCGTTCACACTCAGGGTAAGGCGACCTGTGGCATCTATACCCGTGATATTGCGGAAACCAGGAGCCAGCAGGTCAATCAATACGCTCGAGAATGCCAGCATCCACTGCTGTGCGATATCGACCGGGCAGACTGAGCTGTCTGCAGCGGCCAAGAGGGGACTGCCATGTTGAGCAAAGAACTTGAATTGACCCTGAACACCGCATTTACCGTGGCGCGTTCAAAGCGACACGAGTTCATGACCGTGGAGCATCTTCTGCTGGCATTGCTGGACAATGCGTCAGCTGCAGACGTTCTGCGGGCCTGCGGGGCAAATCTCGACAAGCTTCGCACCGATCTACAGGATTTCATCAATACCACCACACCGTTGATCCCCGAGGATCAGGATGATCGCGAAACCCAGCCTACTCTGGGCTTTCAGCGTGTGCTCCAGCGCGCGGTGTTTCACGTTCAGTCTTCTGGCAAGTCGGAAGTGACTGGCGCCAATGTGCTGGTGGCCATCTTCTCCGAACAGGAAAGCCAGGCTGTCTATTTCCTCAAGCAGCAGAATGTAGCTCGAGTGGATGCGGTCAACTATATCGCCCATGGCATTGCCAAGGTGGCCGGGCACAACCAGCAGCAGGGCCAGCACAACGGTGGCACAGAGTCCGAGGACAGCGAGGATGCCTCCGGTGATGCCTCTTCGCACCCCTTGACCGGTTATGCGACCAACCTGAATGAACAGGCGCGTATCGGTCGTATCGATCCTCTGGTCGGCCGTGATCACGAGCTGGAGCGTGTGGTGCAGATTCTGGCGCGTCGTCGCAAGAACAATCCACTGCTGGTGGGCGAAGCCGGTGTTGGCAAGACGGCCATCGCGGAAGGTCTGGCCAAGCGCATCGTTGAAGAAGATGTTCCTGATGTCATCAGTGATGCCGTAGTGTACTCACTTGACATGGGGGCCCTGCTGGCAGGGACCAAGTATCGGGGCGATTTTGAAAAACGCCTGAAAGGGCTTCTCGCCGAGCTCAAAAAAGAGCCCAACTCGATTCTGTTCATCGACGAGATTCACACGATTATCGGTGCCGGTGCTGCCTCAGGCGGTGTCATGGATGCCTCCAACCTGCTCAAGCCCATGCTCTCCTCGGGTGAGCTGCGTTGTATCGGGTCCACAACCTTCCAGGAATTCCGCGGCATCTTCGAGAAGGATCGAGCGCTGGCGCGTCGCTTCCAGAAGGTTGATGTACTGGAGCCGACCGTTGATGACGCCATCCGCATCCTGAAAGGGCTGCGCGGTCGTTTCGAGGAGCATCATCAGCTCAAGTACACCGATGCCGCCATGGAGGCTGCCGTGCGACTGGCGTCACGGTATATCAATGATCGTTATCTGCCGGACAAGGCGATTGATGTCATTGATGAAGCCGGTGCCCATCAACGGCTGCTACCGGTTGAGGCACGTCTGGCGCAGATCGATGTCGAGCAGATCGAATCGATCGTGGCTTCCATTGCCCGTATTCCGCCCAAGAGCGTTTCAAGCTCGGACCGCAAATTGCTGGCCGATCTGGATCGCAATCTCAAGATGCTTGTCTTCGGACAGGATGAGGCCATCGATAGCCTGTCCTCGGCGATCAAGCTGTCGCGTGCAGGGCTTGGGTCTCCGGACAAGCCGGTAGGCAACTTCCTGTTTGCCGGACCAACCGGGGTGGGTAAAACCGAGGTGGCCCGTCAGCTGGCTCAGATCATGGGCATTGAGCTGGTACGCTTTGACATGTCCGAGTACATGGAGCGTCATACCGTATCGCGATTGATCGGTGCGCCTCCCGGATATGTTGGTTACGATCAGGGTGGATTGTTGACCGAAGCCGTTACCAAAAATCCGCATTGCGTGCTGCTGCTTGATGAGATCGAAAAGGCGCATCCGGATGTCTTTAACCTGCTGCTGCAGGTGATGGACCACGGCAAGCTGACCGACAATAACGGTCGTGAAGCGGATTTCCGCAACGTGATTCTGGTTATGACGTCCAACGCCGGGGCAGAGCTGGCCTCGCGTCGCTCCATTGGCTTCCAGACGCAGGATCACACTACCGACGCCATGGAAACCATTCGCCGCACCTTTACGCCCGAGTTCCGTAACCGTCTGGATAGCATCATTCAGTTCCGCCATCTGGACATGGAGATTGTGCGAAGCGTCGTCGACAAGTTCCTGGTTGAGCTGCAGGCCCAACTGGACGAGAAGCGTGTACAGCTTGACGTCGACGAGGATGCACGGGGCTGGCTGGCCGAGCACGGCTACGATCCGCAAATGGGCGCACGTCCCATGGCGCGCCTGATTCAGGAAAAGCTCAAGAAGCCTCTGGCCGAGATGATCCTGTTTGGTGATCTGGCCGATAACGGTGGAACGGTACATGTCACGCTGGAAAACGGCGAGCTGCAGCTGTCAGCGGCTGCCGAACAGGTGGCCTGATCGGCTGCCGGTCACTACTGACGCCCTGTCTTCGGACGGGGCGTTTTTTTATGCATGACATGAACGGCAGACAGAAGGACATGCCTCGGGCAGCGGGCTGTCAGCCATTGTCAGGACCGTCAGGGCGCTGCCGAGCAGCGAAGGGCATGAGGAGGGCAGTGTCGTCAGGACGCGTGGCGTCCTTTAGCGGGAGCGATAAACGATACGGCCCTTGGACAGATCGTAGGGGGTCAGCTCAACCTTGACCTTGTCGCCGGTCAGAATGCGGATGTAGTTCTTGCGCATCTTGCCGGAAATATGCGCGGTCACGACGTGGCCGTTTTCCAGCTCGACGCGAAACATGGTGTTGGGAAGCGTATCGACAATCACGCCTTCCATTTCAATATGATCTTCTCTTGCCATATGATGTAGTCCCCGATAATCGTAATATGAGCACGCCATCAGGGCAGTCTTGCTGATTAAATAATCAGGCAACGTAAATGATGGCGGACTGAACGTGCGATATTTTGCCTGATACCTGCCTGAAGCGCAAAGCCGCTTGACGTTGATGCGCCTTTAATGATGTGTCTGGGTGATTGGAATGCCCCGGCGCCAGCGATGTCCCTGCAGATATTCAAGGGGTTTGAAGCGCTGCTTGTAATCCATTTTCTGGCTCTTGTGGATCCAGTACCCGAGATAAACGTGCTTGAGTCCCAGTGACTGCGCCCTGCGAATCTGCCAGATGACTGCCCAGCTTCCCATTGATCTCGACCGAAATGCGTCATCGGGATCAAAGAAAGTATAGATGGCAGAGAGCCCGTGGGTCAGAAAATCCACGGCGGCCACCGCCAGAAGCCTCCCCTCCAGGCGAAACTCGACCAGGCGTGAGAAGTCGTGCGCGATGTTTAAAAAGGCGCGGTACTGTTCGATGGCTGGCGGATACATCTCGCCATCGCTGTGACGTGTGCTGATATAGCGCTCGTAAAGCGCATAATGCTCGTCATCAAACACGGCCGGCCGCTCGATGACTTCCAGATCCTGGTTATTGCGTTCGGTACGTCTGAGCGAGCGGTCGGGTTCGAAATCATCAACCGGCACGCGTACGGAGACACAGGCATTGCACTCCTGGCAGTGAGGGCGATAGAGGTGCGTGCCGCTGCGCCTGAACCCCATCAAGGTCAGTGCGCTGTACATGTCATGATCCACAGGGGTATGCGGGTCCATGAACAGCGTTGTGGCCTCATGTGATCCCAGGTAACTGCAATCATGAGGCTTGGTCAGAAAAAATCGTAAATTCTGAAGAGACGACTGCGTGCTTGAGTTCTTCAACGGGCGCAACATCCAAAAGAGTGGGCCGAGGCTTGTGACATGGATGACTTGATCATGATTATCGGCGCGGTGTCGAGGCTTCTTGATAATCTGCAGGTATGTAGCGCCTGAGCAGGGCATTGAAATGCTCGCGTGAAATATCACAGGCACCCATGCTGGCCAGGTGTGACGTATGCATCTGACAGTCTATCAGCGCCAGGTCATGCCCCTCGGATAACCATTCTACCAGCCGCACCAGGGCAATCTTGGAGCTGTCAGGGCGTATCGAGAACATGGATTCGCCGAAAAATACGCGCCCCAGCAGGATACCGTAGAGTCCACCCACCAGTGTATTCCCTTCCCATACTTCAACGCTGTGCCCATGACCCATCTGATGCAGGGCCACATACGCCCTGATGATGTCGGATGAAATCCATGTTCCTTCCCGGGCCTGTCGCTGTTCGGCGCACTGTGTGATGACAGATTCGAAGGCCTGGTCAAACGTCACTGTCATCCCCGAGTTACGCATTCGTTTGGCCAGACTGCGCCGCACGCGAAGGGAGGCCGGGAACAACACCATTCTGGGGTCGGGTGACCACCAGAGTATGGGGTCTTCCTCATTGAACCATGGGAAAATGCCACGCCGATAGGCCGCCAGCAGCCAGTTCGGCGTGAGTGCCCCTCCTGCGGCCAGCAGGCCGTTGGGCGTTTGAAGCGCGTTCTCCGGCGGTGGGAAACCGACAGGCCGGGGGGCGAGCCAATCGATCATGATTGCACCTCTGAGACCGGCATAATGGTGGTGCATTGGCAGATGCCCGGTGACACGTTAAAGCCTCTTAAGTTTTATCCATTCCGGCCGACATTGAGTTTCGGAAGGGTTTGCCAGGTTCTGGCCACCGAAAACGACACGTCACATTACCGGATTTTTATCATGGGAAACTATCTTCGTCGCATGGGGCTCGGCTCACGTCTGGCGCTGATTATCGGGCTGGTGGCCATTATCGCATTTGTTGCCCTGAGCTGGGGGCTGTCGGCTTCGAGTGCTCGGGCGCTTCGTGAGCAGGCGACGAAGAGCATGGAGCAACAAACGCAGCAGTTCACCGATTCGGTCGCGCTTTTTGATCAAAGTCTACAGCAGCAGAGTGCGCGCTTTTTGAAGCTTTTTCAGACCGATAATCTGGCCCCGCCCTTTGTGCTCGATGCTGATCAGACCATGGAGATCAATGCTCGCCAGACCCCTCTGTTGATGGACCAGCGCGGGGTGCTCAACATGGACACTCAGCGGGTGGATGACTTTACCCAGCGTACCGGCACTCCGATTACCATTTTTGCCCGTACCGGTGACGATTTCGTTCGGGTGAACACCTCTCTCAAGAATGACCAGGGGGCTCGTGCCATCGGTACGCTGCTTGATCGCAGTGGCGCAAGTTATCGTGCCCTGATGGAAGACCGTGTCTACTCGGGGATTGCCACGCTGTTTGGTACGCCCTATATCACCCGCTACGAGCCCATTCATGACGCCCAGGGGCGCGTGATCGGTGCAAGCTTCATCGGTGTGAACATCACGGAAGACCTGAAAAACTTCGAGTCGCGCGTTCGATCACTGATGATCGGGGACAGCGGCTATTTCATGATTGTGGACGATGATACCGGCAAGGTACTGGCAGGGGGTGAAAATGAAGGGTCGTCCCTGCGTGATGTCTCCGATGTCGAGGGTAACCCTGCCTTTGCACCGATCTTTAACGGACAGAAGGGGCTTTTCGAGTATCAGCTGCCTGATACCGAACACGCGGGTCGTACGAGCTATTTCATGCAGTATCCCGACTGGCACTGGATCGTCACGGCCACAGCCATCAACGATGACATCGATGATCGGATTGCCGCCGCGCGTAACCGATTCTTGCTGATCGCACTGGGTCTGGCGCTGGCCGCCGCACTGGGCGTTTATATCATGATGCGTCGCAGCCTGAGCAATCCTCTGGCTCGCGTTCAGGGGATGGCCGGCCATCTGGCCAGTGGTGATCTCAGGCAGCATCTTGACAGTCGTCGTCAGGATGAAATTGGCTCATTGATTGGGGCCATGAACGGGATTGGAGATGGTCTGCGTGATATCGTCAGTCGCGTTCGTCAGTCGGTGGAAAGTATCGGCCATGCGTCAGGCGAAATTGCCAGTGGCAACATGGATCTATCTCGCCGTACCGAAAGTCAGGCTGCAAGCCTTGAGCAGACCGCGGCCAGCATCGAAGAGCTTACCGCCACGGTGCGCCAGAATACCGAGCGAGCCCATCAGGGTGACATCATGGCCGGAGAAGTGGTGGCTTCGGCCCGGGAAGGGCAGCAGCGGCTGGAGCGTGCCGTGACCACTCTGAGAGACCTCGATGCTACGGCCTCTAAGATGTCCGATATCATCGCCACCATTGATGCTATTGCCTTCCAAACCAATCTGCTGGCACTCAACGCGTCGGTTGAAGCGGCGCGTGCCGGCGTCCATGGGCGCGGCTTTACCGTCGTGGCTGACGAGGTCCGGCGTCTGGCAGTGCGCTGCAGCGAAGCCTCTGCCGACATTGGTCAACTGATTCGACATACCATCGAAGAGGTCACTACCGGCAACGCTCACATCCAGCAAAGCGGTGAGCAGATCGCAGAGATCACCGCACGAATGGAAAGTCTGAGCGTTATCGTCAATGAGATCAGCCGCGCCAGCGAAGAGCAGCTGTCGGGGATCGAGCAGGTCAGCAGTGCGCTGGCATCACTTGATGAGACGACGCAGCATAATGCCGCGCTGGTCGAGCAGTCGGCGGCGGCCTCGGGCCATCTGGACGAGCAGGCACGCAAGCTCAGTGAGGTGGTAAGGGTCTTTCATCTGCCGGCCTGATATTTCCCGGATTTGCCGGCTGCAATTGCCGGGTCTGTGCCGTACCATCATCTCCAGGTATGATACCTGCCTCTGGCAGGGTGTGACCCAATGTCATTACCCTGCCAATATGCCTTTATCAGGCCTTCGAATGCTTCATCAGAGTACAGTCATAACACTCGCATGAGTGCAGGGGGGATGGCCGTTGAGCGCCAGCAAGACCAGACAATCGCAGTCGCAGTCACAGGCCCGCCGCAGCAAAAGCGGCGCCAGCCCGCGAACAACGCGTAAAAGCGCCACAACACAGCGCTCTCGACAGCGTGTGACCAAAGCCCGGGATAATGCCCGTCACTTCAGTGCCCGACTTCAGGGCGCCGCCAAGGAAGGGGTCGCCATCGTCATGCTGGCGCTTTGCGCCTTCCTTTTGCTGGCGCTTTTCAGTTATGTGCCCGCAGATCCCAGCTGGTCGCACAGCGGCCCGGATCAGCAGGTGACCAACTGGATGGGGCCTGTGGGGGCATGGCTTTCCGATGTTCTTTATTCCCTGTTTGGTGCCAGCGCCCTATGGGCGCCGGGTATGCTGGGGCTGGGTGCCTGGCGCCTGATACGTGCCAGGGAGGCCCACCTCGTCTGGGACCCCATGGCCCTGGCCGTACGCGGCGGTGGGTTGCTGCTGGTCATGGTGGCCACCTGTAACGTGGGTGCCCTGCATTTTCAGGATGCCAGCAATGATCTGCCCTACGGCTCGGGAGGCATTGTCGGTGAGGGTGTCTCGGCCGCACTGGCATCTCTGGTCGGCAAACACGGCACCACGCTGTTGTCACTGGCGGCCTTTCTTTGCGGCATGCCACTGCTGACGGGCATGTCCTGGTTTTCCATCATTGATGAAGTGGGCAACGGCATCTGGCGTGGTGTGCGCTGGTGTGCGGGTCGCGTGGGCATGGCAGGCGCAAGCATTGGCAGTGCCGGCTCAAGGCTTCAGGAGCGGCGCCGGGAAATGGCGCAGGAGCGACGTGAAGCCTATCTGGCCGCCCAGGAAGAGGACGAGTTTGATTTTGGTCACGACGATGATGACGCCGATAACGGTCTGAGGGCGGATGTCGAAGACGCTCGTCCCCAGCGTGAACGCAGCGGCCTGCTGGCTCGCTTCATGCCTGGACGTCGTGCGTCGGCGCACGACGACGAGTTTTTTGACGATGACGAGGAGCCGGTCGCGCCGCCGCCACGTCAGCAGGGCGGTCGTGGTGACGACGATGTGCCTGAGCAGTTCTCCGGTATGCGCACCGGCGATGATGACATCCCCTGGGAGCAGCCTTATGAGGAAGCTTCAAAAGCGCGTGAGTCCCGTCGAGATACCGATCCAGTTCTCTCCACATCCGAGCCCGTGACCGAGTCTGGCCAGGCGTCAAAAACACGCCATACCGATACGTCGCTGGTTTCAGAGCATCAGGCAGCTGATGTCGAGCGTCCTGTCCCCCACACTGAGGAGCGCGTGGCCTCGGCCTCGGCATTTGATTCTGCGAGTGCCGCGGTGGCCACGCAGATGCCGGAAGACCGCCAGACAAATGATGACGTGCTTTCTTCCCGGACGCCGCCCGTCGAAGAGCCGCTGGTCCGCCCGGTAGTAGATGACGAAGAAGCTTCCAGTAGCGCCATGAAAGATGCGCACCGCGATACGGCAGCAGAAGATGCTTCAGCGCCGGCGCAGCCCTCACAGCCGCCAGCGGAAACCCCGCGGGATGCCGAGACGCCTCACACAGAATCTCCTCAGGCCGATGTTACGCGCCGGCGGATTCCTGAAGTCATTCCCGAGCCGCACCTGGCCGAAGACGATGAAGACGATTTCGAAGCACCCGCTGTGCCGGTGTTTGAGCGTTCCGAGCCAGCACCGCGTCAACAGACTGAACCGTCAACGAATGCCTCTACTGAAAGCGACGTGCCGGCCCCGGCTGGTTCTGATAAGCCGACCACGGATGACGTGAGAATGGCCGCCGCAGAGCCCTTGCAGGAGCGCGACACGCCGCTGATCGATGAGCTTCAGGACGCGCCTCGCCCGATATTGAGCTGGGAAGACGATGAGCCTGAATTCTCGACGCCGTTGAGTGCGCGTGATGACGCAGAGGCTCTGACCAGCGCGCCTTCGGCTTCAACGCTGACGTTCGAGGAAGACGATGATCGCCAGGATATCGCACCAGTACCACCTGCATCGGAAACACCTGTCGTAGCCTCTTCTACATCGCCTGCTCCCGAGGCCGCAGCGCCCTCGCATTCTGGGGCGGACAGAGCGGTGTCGCCCCCGACGATGTCTCCTGAACATGCGCCTTCAGCCGCCGCTCAGACGCCGGCACCACGCCCTGAGCCGGAAGTGGAGACCGAGGACAACAGCAGTCCTACGCTCTGGACCGTACAGCAGATGCAGACCCAGCGTCCCGCGCATGAGTCCGATGGGGAGCCGGTAGGCAAGCTGCCTTCCCTGTCACTTTTGACGCCGCCGTCGTCGCATGAGCCAACCTATACGGCCGAACAGCTCCAGGACATGGCAGAGTTGCTGGAAGTGCGGCTGCGCGAATATGGCGTCAAGGCAGAGGTGGTCGACACCTGGCCGGGCCCTGTCATTACCCGCTTTGAAATCAAGCCGGCACCCGGAGTGAAGGTCTCCAAGATCAGCAACCTGGCCAAGGACCTGGCGCGCTCGTTGATGGTCAAGAGCGTTCGCGTGGTCGAGATCATTCCCGGGCGGCCGACGGTGGGTATCGAGATTCCCAATCCCAATCGGGCGATGATCCGATTGCGTGAGGTCTTTGATTCCGACGTCTATCAGGATGCGCGTTCGCCGGTCACGGTGGCGCTGGGTCAGGACATCGGTGGCAATCCGGTTGTTGCCAATCTCAACAAGATGCCGCATCTGCTGGTGGCTGGTACCACCGGTTCGGGCAAGTCAGTGGGCGTCAATGCCATGCTGATCTCGATGCTTTTGAAGGCTACGCCCGATGAAGTGCGCATGATCATGGTGGACCCCAAGATGCTGGAACTGTCGGTCTATGACGGCATTCCGCATTTGCTGGCACCGGTGGTGACCGATATGAAGGAGGCTGCCAATGCGCTGCGCTGGTGTGTGGCCGAAATGGAACGTCGTTACAAGCTGATGGCGGCCATGGGAGTGCGTAATCTGGCCGGCTTCAACGCACGTATTGATGAGGCCTCGGAAGCCGGTGCCCAGATTGCCGACCCGCTGTGGGAGCCGCAGCCCTGGGAGATGCACGAGCAGCCGCCGGTGCTCGAAAAACTGCCTTACATCGTGGTGGTCATCGATGAGTTCGCCGACATGTTCATGATCGTGGGCAAAAAGGTCGAGGAGCTGATCGCACGCATCGCCCAGAAGGCGCGAGCCGCCGGTATCCACCTGATTCTGGCCACGCAGCGTCCGTCGGTGGATGTCGTGACCGGTTTGATCAAGGCCAACATTCCTACCCGCATGGCTTTCCAGGTCTCCTCGCGCATCGATTCGCGCACGATTCTGGATCAGGGCGGCGCCGAACATCTTCTCGGTCACGGCGACATGTTGTACCTACCGGCCGGTGCCGGCATTCCCATGCGCGTTCATGGTGCCTTCGTCGATGATGACGAGGTGCATCGGGTAGTTGATGACTGGAAACGTCGCGGTGAGCCCGAGTATATCGATGAAATCCTCTCCGGTGGCGTTTCTGCCGATGCACTGGCAGGCCTTGAAGCCGAAGGAGAAGGCAGCGATGACCCGGAACAGGACGCGCTCTACGATGAGGCCGTGGCCTACGTGACCGAGTCCCGTCGTGCTTCGATCTCTTCGGTCCAGCGTCGCTTCAAGATTGGCTACAACCGGGCGGCACGGCTGGTGGAGGCGATGGAAATGGCCGGCGTGGTGTCTTCCATGGGCAGCAATGGCGCAAGAGAGGTGCTGGCATCACCGCCGGCACACTGATAATGATTCGAGGCAACGCCTTGATATCTCTCGACAAGTCTTAAGTTTCATATGAGGCTTGCAGCGAACCTGCCACTCGGTGGCAGGTCAAAGGGACACCACGGCATGTTCTCTGCCGACAAGGACAGGATGTTTTTGATGACACTGATGACCAATGCTCGCAAGGGCTGGGCCCGCACGCTTGGGCTGGCCGGCGCGACGTTCATGGCGGCGTGCATGGCTCTGCCGGCACAGGCCGCTTCCAGCGATGCCGAGCGACTGACGTCGTTGCTTGAGCCGCTCAAGACCTACTCTGCCGATTTCAATCAGCAGGTCGCCAGCGGTGGTGGCAGCCTGCAAAACGCCAGCGGCCACATGTGGCTGTCGCGCCCGGGGCGCTTTAACTGGAAAGTTTCCGACCCCTATCGTCAGACCGTGGTCTCCGATGGCCAGAAGGTCTATCTCTACGATCCCGATCTGGAGCAGGTCAGCATTCGCCCGCTTGATCAGCGGGTAACCCATACACCGGCGTTGCTGCTTTCCGGTCAGGCCAGCGAGTTGACCGAGAACTACAACGTGTCGCGACGCCAGCAGGGCACCACCGAGTTCTTCGCACTGTCACCGCGCTCCAATGATTCGCTGTTTGAGTCCCTGGAGCTGGTGTTCAACAACGAACGTCTCTCCGGCATCGATCTGACTGATGGAACTGGCCAGCGTACGGAAATCTCGTTTCGCAATATTGAGGTCAACCCTGATATCAGTGCCTCTCACTTTCAGTTCAAGATTCCGGATGGTGCAGATGTGATGCGCGAAGGCAACTGATCGCCACAGCGTAATCTGCCATGATGGGGGCATAACCCGTATTTAAAGGTGCCTTCCTCATGAGTGACCTGTTTGATCGTGACGCGCCGCCCGGGCAACCGCTGGCGGCGCGTCTGCGTCCTGCTCGCCTTGAAGACTATATCGGGCAGTCACATCTGTTGGGCCTGGATCGCCCACTAACGCGGGCGCTGGCCCGCGATCAGCTCTACTCGATGATTCTCTGGGGGCCGCCCGGCGTTGGCAAAACCACGCTGGCCCGGCTGATTGCCGGCTATACCCGCTCGCATTTCGCAACGCTGTCGGCCGTGTCGGCAGGGGTCAAGGAGATCCGCGCCGCTGCGTTTGAAGCTCAGCAGCGTGGTCAGAGCGGCCAGCGTACGCTGCTGTTTGTCGATGAGGTGCACCGCTTCAACAAGGCGCAGCAGGATGCCTTTCTGCCTTGGGTGGAAGAGGGCGTCTTCACGTTTGTCGGGGCGACGACCGAAAACCCTTCCTTTGAACTCAATAACGCCCTGCTTTCACGGGCGCGTGTCCATGTGCTCAAGCCGTTAACGCCTCAGGAGCTGCGTCAGGTCATCGACCGAGCATTGGTTGAGCCGGCCGGACTTGGCGAGGCGGGCATTGAAGCTCCCGAGAGCGTGCGCGATTTGCTGGCACAGGCCGCCGATGGCGATGCGCGCCGTGCGCTCAATCTGCTGGAAATTGCCGCTGACATGGCTGAAGCCGGCGGTGATGGCAAGGCGCCCACGCTGTCCGAGGCCGTGGTCGAGGAAGTGCTGGGAGAGAGCACGCGCCGCCTCGACCGTGGAGGCGATCTTTTTTACGACCAGATTTCGGCACTTCACAAGTCAATTCGGGGCAGCGCTCCCGATGCTGCGCTTTACTGGTACTGCCGCATGCTCGATGGCGGGGCCGATCCGCTCTATATCGCGCGTCGCGTGGTGCGCATGGCCAGCGAAGAGATCGGTAACGCGGATCCTCGGGCCCTGCGGCTGGCACTCGATGGATGGGAAGTGCAGGAGCGTCTGGGCAGTCCGGAAGGCGAGCTGGCCGTGGCACAGGCCATTCTTTATATCGCCAGCGCGCCCAAGAGCAATGCCGCCTACGTGGCCTATAACCAGGCACGCGCGCATGTGGCCTCTACGCCCGGGCATGAGGTGCCGGTGCATCTACGCAATGCTCCCACATCCCTGATGAAATCCCTGGGTCACGGCCACGAATACCGCTATGCCCATGATGAGCCGAACGCCTACGCCGCCGGTGAAACCTATTTCCCCGAGCCGTTGGTGGGCACCCGGTATTATCAGCCGGTCGATCGAGGCCTCGAAAAGCGTATCGCTGAAAAGCTTGAATGGCTGGAAGGGCTCGATCGGGATGCGACGCATCGACGCAGCCCTGAAGCACCATGAGAAAGGATGAGCCGGGCAAGGAGATGTCTCATGCCCGCCATGCCGGGCTCATGACCGCGATGGTTGCTGGCACGCATGTCAGAGCTGTGTCGGGTATTAATTTTAGTGCCACCGGCATGCGACCAAAGTAAGTGGCGACCAGGGGCAAAAGTCACAAGAATGGTACCTCGTCAAATTTGCCGGAGACGCCGCCATGCTCAAGTTGACCCAGCTTCGTCAGGATCATGCGCATATGGCTCGACTGCTTCATGTGCTTTCACTGCAGCATCGCTATCTTGTGACCGGAGAGCGCCCGAGTTTTCGCCTCATGCGGGAAGCCTGTGATTACATCATGGACTACATGAGCGATTACATCGTGCCGCTGGAAACACTGTGCGGCCATCGGCTGACCGAGCGCGGTGCCCACACCGGTCAGGAGGTCTGCGAACTGGCCGGTGAGTATCGCGAGCTCATACAGCGTCTAAGGCATCTGGAGGATGATCTCGATAACATCCTGATGGATGCCATCATGCCCATGACGCTTTTTGGTGAGCGTCTCAAGGCCTATCTTGATGCGCACCGCCACGTGTTACGTATGGAACGTGAGCACCTGTTTCCGCTGCTGGATGCCAGCATGAACGAAGATGAGTACGTCGAATTGCGTGACACGCTGCCGCTTCAGGCCCGCACTCAGCTGGCGCGTCTGCAGCAGGAGTATCCTGACCTCTACGCCGAGTTTCGGGATATTCGTTCGGCGGTGGCCTGAGTGTCCTGCGCCCGGGGGCGTGATCCCCGGCTTCGCAGTCGAATGATCATGCAGACATGAGCGGGGCGGCATCAGGATGCCGCCCCGCATTTTTAATGCCGATACTGTAAAAGGTTACAACCGTTCGTAGGCATACCCTTCATTGCCATAGATGGCCAGTGTCGTCAGGGCAGAAGGCGTGATGCCGATCTCCTTGTTGACATCGGCATCGGCAATCTTCCAGTGGCTGAGGACCTGACCGCAGACCTCTACCCGAACGCCTGCCTTGTTCAGAGCATGAATCAGGGGGATGTTGGGATTATCGACGCCATACCATTCGTCATAAAGATTGGAAGCCACCACGCTACGCGTGGCATCGCCATGAATGATGGCTACAAAGTCCAGATTTTCCAGCGGAACACCAGCGTCAGCAAACACATTGACAGCGCGTGCCACGCGCATCAAACCCGGATTGATGGCCCGTGGGTCGTCGCTTCCGCTAACCACATCGAAGATGACCCGATAATGCTTGTCGGGATCGGGCACATCTACCGTGTCATGGCGCTCGGCAATGCCGCCGAATTTTTCTATTGCAGGGTAAATGGCATGGTCAATGCTCGCGGCCTGTTTGCGGGGTATGACCGCAGCGAAAAGCAGCATGAGGACAGCGGCCAATATCAGTGCTGCCAGCATCCAGTGCCGTTTGAAAAGAGTCAGCATATCGAGTCCCTGAGAGCCAAAGTGGTCGTGGTTGTCGTGATGGGGCCTATCCCCTGCGGGATAACGGGCGAGGTATAGCCAATGAGGCGACCGGAGTCTACAGATTTTGCAGCCAGGCCGCAGTGCCATAGCGACTGGATATGATGGCAGGAGCGTCATCGGTACTTGAGCTGCGATGGGCAGGCGCTACACTGGCCGCCTCTTTCATCATGACCGTTATCACAACGGCCGGACCAGGTATCTGACATTGAGCGTACCCGTCGTTGACCCCGACCAGTATTCCGTACAGCTTGACGCCAAGCGTCAGCGCATCGTCGAGCAGTTCGCCCGCTTTCAGGCGCCCACCCTCGAGGTATTCGCTTCCCCGGCAAGCCATTACCGCATGCGCTGCGAATTTCGCCTGTGGCATGAAGGCGATGATTTGTTTCATGCCATGTTCGAGACCGGCGCAGACGGCGCTAAACATACCGTGCGCATGGATCAATATGAGGTGGCAAGCCGGCGTATCAATGCGCTGATGACCGGGGTGATCGATGCCATTCGTGATCGCCCCGAGCTGCGTCATCGGCTGTTCCAGGTCGAGTATCTGACGACCCGACAGGGCGAGGCGCTCATCACGCTGGTCTATCATCGACCGCTCGATGACCAATGGGAGCAGGCCGCGCGTGAGCTCGAGACAACGCTGGATGCTGCCATTATCGGGCGTGCGCGCAAACAGCGACGGGTGCTGACACGTGAGTCGGTCACCGAGCACCTTCATGTGGCCGGTCAGGTCTACAGTTATCAACAGGTCGAAAACAGCTTCACCCAGCCCAACGCCGATATTGCCGAGAGCATGCTCAACTGGGCTCGAGAAGTGACGCAGGCCGAGAATGGACAGCGTCGCGAGACCGATCTGGTCGAGCTTTACTGCGGTAATGGCAACTTCACGATTGCACTGGCAGACAACTTCCGGCGGGTCGTGGCCACTGAGATTTCGCGAACGTCCGTGGCCTCGGCCCAGCATAATCTGGCATTGAATGACATCGACAACGTTCACGTGGCCCGCATGTCGAGCGAGGAGTTTGCTCAGGCGCTGTCCGGTGAGAAGACAGGGCGCCGGGTCAGTGACATGCAGCTTGAAACGCACGACTTTTCGACCGTTTTGGTAGACCCGCCGCGTGCCGGGCTGGATGCCGATAGCTGCGAGCAGATCGCTCGCTTTGACGAGATTGTCTACATCTCATGCAACCCTGATACGCTCGAAGCCAATCTAGAGCAGCTTGGGCAGACCCATGAGATCCACCGCTTTGCACTTTTTGACCAGTTTCCCTATACCGATCACTGTGAGTGTGGCGTTTTGCTCAAGCGCCGCCCCCGGTCTGAATGACGTCTATCCGGCTTTTGATACCGCGGCGCCCGTGATTTTGTGAGCAGCCATGCCGAAGACGTCATGATTGGGGCAACCCTCATGCCGGATGCTCATGGGGCATGATAAAAATGCGCATACAGTAGGGATAAAGCGTTTGCTGAACTAGGATGTGTAGAGGCCATCCCTTCAGGATACGCAGGCATTTGCGGGACGCGAGGAGAATCGATGCAGAGTACAGTGCCGGACAACAAGGAAGATTTTTTCAAAGCGCTTGAAGCGCTGCTCGAAGAGCGTCTGACGCCCGAGCAGGCCCGCGATATCAGCGCCTTCGCTCGCCATTATTACGCCGGTGCCAGCCACGAGGACCTGCAGGAGCGTCATTTCGAAGACCTCTACGGGGCCACACTCTCGACCTGGTTTTTCCTGCAGCAGCGTGAGCCGGACAATCGGCCCAGGGTTCGTGTCTTCAACCCCGAGTATGAAGAGCATGGCTGGCAGTCGACGCACACGGTCGTCGAAGTCATCAGCCCAGATATGTCCTTTCTGGTTGACTCGGTGCGTATCGAGCTCAATCGCTGTGGCTTCACCGTTCACTCCATTTTGAACACGGTCATCGCCAGCGAGCGTGATGAGCAGCAGCGTCTGGTGCGCTTTACTCCGCCCCGTGCTGCCGATGCGCCTTCGACGCGTGAATCCATCATCTACATTGAAGTGGACCGTCACTCCGACCCGGCCATGCTCGATGAGCTCAGGGACAACATCCTTGATGTGCTGACCGATGTGCGCTCCGCGGTCTCCGACTTTGATGCCATGCGCGCCCAGGCACGTGCGGCACTTGAAGAGATGGATACGCATCCGCCGCGCGTCGTGGATGAGCGCGACGTTGACGAGGCCCGCGATTTCCTGGCCTGGCTGCTGGACGATCACTTTACCTTTCTGGGTTTTGAAGAGTATGAGTTCCAGACCCGGGACGGTCATTCGCAGCTGGTTCGCTCAAGTGGCAGCGAGCTCGGGGTACTGACCTTGAACAGCCCGCGCTACAGCGAGGAGCCGCTGCGCTTTAATGGCAGTGGCGAAGAGCAGGGCGAGTATGTCCTGATCCCCGAGCTGATCTCCTTTGCCAAGAGCGCCTGGCCTTCACGTATTCATCGCCCGAGCTATCCCGATTACATCATTGTCGAGCGTCACAATGAACAGGGTGATGTTATTGGTGAACGTCACTTCCTGGGTCTTTATACGCTATCGGTCTACAACGAACGCCCGGTCAACATTCCGGTACTGCGGCGCAAGATCGACACTGTGCTCAGTGCCTCTGGTATCGATCCGACCGGTCACAACGGCAAACAGCTCCAGCAGATTCTGGAAGTTTATCCTCGCGATGAACTGTTCCAGATGGGAACCGAGGATCTTTGCCGCACCGCCATGGGGATTCTGAGCATCCGCGAACGTCGTCGCGTACGGCTCTTTATTCGTGAAGATCGCTCCGGGCGTTTTTATTCCTGTCTGGTGTATGTGCCGCGTGACGTCTTTTCGACCGACCTGCGCATGCGCATCCAGAACATGCTCTGTGAAGAACTCGATGCCAGCTTTGGCGACTTCAACACCTATCTTTCCGAGTCGGTACTGGCGCGTATTCAGCTGATCCTGCGCTTCAATCATGACACGCCCGTAGAGCATGACGATCGTGCACTGGAGAAGAAGGTGATCGCCATCGCCCGCGGTTGGCGTGATGATCTGCATGAGGCGCTGGTTGAAGGCTACGGTGAGGAACCGGCCAATCGCCTGATGGAGCGCTATCGTGATGCCTTCCCGAGCAGCTATCGGGAGGATTTTACGTCACGTACCGCGGTTTATGACATTGGTCACATGGAAGAGCTCGATAACGAGAGTTCAATCGGCCTGAGCCTTTACCGCCAGCTTGAGCATGAAAATGATGTCAATCTCAAGCTCTTTCATCGCGACCAGCCGGTGCCGCTGTCCGATGTGCTGCCCATGCTGGAGCACATGGGCCTTCGCGTGATCAGTGAGCGCCCCTATGAGATCGAGCGCTCTGACAGCCAGGTCTGGATTCACGACTTCAATCTTGAAACCTCAAGTCGTGAGCATGTCGATCTGCATGGCATGCGTCATAACTTCATGGATGCCTTTACGCGCATCTGGTCAGGCGCTGGTGAGAGTGACAGCTTCAATCGACTGATCATTTCAGCCAGGATTGATTGGCGTGAGGTGGCGATGCTTCGAGCCTATGCGCGCTATCTCAAGCAGATTCGCTTCGGGCTTTCCCAGGATTACATCTCCACGGCACTGACCCAGCATGCCGACATTACCCGCGAGCTGGTGGCCCTGTTCAAGTCACGATTTGATCCTGAGGTCGAGCGTGACGAAGAGGCATCCAAAAAAATCCGCGAGCGTATCGAGGCCTATCTTGAAGAGGTGACCAGCCTCAATGATGACCGGCTTATCCGCCTGTATATGGATCTGATCGGGGCCACGCTGCGCACCAACTATTTTCAGCCCGGGGAGAATGGCGAACCCAAGCCCTATATTTCCTTCAAGCTCGCGCCGCGTGAGATCAACGACGTGCCGCGCCCGCGTCCGCTGTATGAAATATTTGTCTATTCGCCTCGCATGGAAGGGGTGCACCTTCGTACCAGCAATATCGCCCGCGGTGGCATGCGCTGGTCGGATCGTTTCGAGGATTTTCGTACCGAAATCCTCGGGCTGGTCAAGGCTCAGCAGGTCAAGAACTCGGTGATTGTCCCCAGCGGTGCCAAGGGTGGCTTTATCTGCAAGCAGGCACCGCTCGGTGGCAGTCGTGACGAGATTCAGAAGGAAGGGATCGCCTGCTATCAGACCCTGGTGCGCGGTATGCTCGACATTACCGACAACCTGATCGACAAGCAGGTCGTGCCGCCAGAGCATGTGGTGCGTCATGACGGAGATGATCCCTATCTGGTCGTGGCTGCCGACAAGGGCACGGCCACCTTCTCCGATATCGCCAACGCGCTGGCCCGGGAGTACAACTTCTGGATGGGCGATGCCTTCGCCTCCGGTGGCAAGAACGGCTACGACCACAAGGCCATGGCGATCACGGCCCGTGGTGCCTGGGAAGCCGTCAAGCGCCACTTCCGCGAGCTCGGCCTTAATACTCAGGAAGATCCCTTTACCGTCATCGGAGTCGGCGACATGGCTGGCGACGTGTTCGGTAACGGCATGCTGCTGTCTGAGAAGATTCAGCTGGTTGCGGCCTTCAACCATCGTCATATCTTCATAGACCCCGATCCTGACTGCGCATCCTCTTTCAATGAGCGCAAGCGTCTGTTCGAGCAGGCGACCTCAAGCTGGGAAGATTACGACAAGTCCCTGATCAGTGAGGGCGGTGGCATCTTTTCCCGCGATGCCAAGTCGATCGAGATTACCGAAGCCATGAAAACGCGTTTTGGCCTGACTGCCTCGCGTATGGCACCTGCCGAGCTGATCAACGCATTATTGAAGTCAAAGGTGGATCTGCTCTGGAACGGCGGTATCGGCACCTACATCAAGTCGAGCGAAGAGAGCCATGCTGACGTGGGTGACAAGGCCAACGACACACTGCGTGTCAACGGCTGTGAGCTGGGATGTCGCGTGATCGGTGAAGGCGGCAACCTGGGCGTGACGCAGCTGGGTCGTCGTGAAGCTGCACAGCATGGGGTACGTCTCAATACTGACTTCATCGATAACGCCGGAGGCGTCAACTGCTCGGATCATGAGGTCAATATCAAGATCCTGCTGGATGAAGTAGTCGCGCGCGGTGATATGACCGGCAAGCAGCGCAACGACCTTCTGGCCGAGATGACGGATGAGGTGGCGGATCTGGTTGTGGATGATAATTATCGCCAGACCCAGGCACTTTCTCTGTCACGACTGTTGTCCTCGGAAAATCTGGGCCCTTATCGGCGCTTCATCTGCGATCTGGAAGAGACCGGACAGCTTGATCGTGAGCTTGAGGCGTTGCCGGATGACGCCACGCTTGCTTCGCGCGCCGAACGCGGTGAAGGTCTGACGCATCCCGAGCTTTCCTCGCTGATTTCTCATGCCAAGATCGACCTCAAGGGCATGCTGGCGGAATCCGAGGTTCCCAATGAACCCGGAATCGTCAATCACGCTGAGCGCGCCTTCCCGGCGACGCTGGTTGAGCGCTACGGCAAGGAGATTGCCAATCATCGGCTGCGTCACCAGATTGTGGTGACCAAGGTTGCCGGCGATGTGGTCGATCACATGGGCATTCCGTTTGTGCGACGGCTGATGGACATCACCGGGACCAGTGCCGGTGAGGTGGTCAGGGCCTATGTCATGGCGCGTGACAGCTTCGGACTGGCATCGCTGTGGGGGGAGATCGAGGCACTGGACTCGCAGGTCGAGACCGCCATTCAGTACGACATGATGCTCTCGCTGGTGCGTCTGCTGCGTCGTGCGACGCGCTACTTCCTGCGCTATCACATGCAAAGTGACGCCGACACCGTGGTCGAGCAGTACGCCCCGGATCTTGAGCGTCTGCGCGATAACATCGGAGAAAGACTTCGGGGCGAGGCGCAGCGACAGTGCATGTCACTGCGGGATCGCTACATCGAAGCCGGTGCCCCCGAGGCGCTGGCCGAGCGGGTGGCCGCCACCGAAAGCCTTTATGCCGGACTTGGCATCATTGATACGGCGGCATTGACCGGCGTCTCTCTGGAGCGAGTGGCTGACACCTACTATCTCATCGGCGAGCAGCTCTCACTGCCCTGGATGCTGGAGCAGGTCAATCGCCTTGAGGTGAACGACAGCTGGCAGACGATCGCACGTGAAGCCCTGCGCGACGACCTTGATCGACAGCAGCTGATGCTGACGGCCAGCGTATTGCGCGGCGAAGAGTGTGAGGACGTCGATCGCTGTGTCGAAGAGTGGATGAATCAGCACAAGGCACCGGTCGAACGCTGGTGTGCACTGCTTGAGGAAGTCCATTCCACCGACGAGCTGGGCTATGCGCTCTTTACGGTCGCCGTGAGGGCTCTGGGAGAGCTCTCCGAGCGGCCGCCGTCCGGTCACTGATCGACACGGCTATCGTGCAATATCACAAGCCAACAAGAGCGAACGCCACCCGCAGGGGTGGCGTTTTTTTATGTTACATTGCTCATCGTCTGCTTCGAACACGGGATGACGTACCATGTCTGCCAGCCTCCATTCATTGCATATTTATCCGGTCAAGTCGCTGGGCGGCATCGACGTGCATCAGTCGGTATTGACGGCAGAGGGACTGCGTCATGACCGACGCTGGGTCATCACCGATGAAAAGGGCGATTTCATCACCCAGAGAGGCTGTGCCCGCATGGCGACGCTGGTACCTGCCATCGATGAGTATCACCTGATTCTTCAATCGCCTGATCGGCGCCATCTTTACATTCCGCTTGCACCGCCGCAGGCCTCTCCCTCCCGGGTACGAATTTTTGGTAACGAGTGTCGGGGCCTTGATGAGGGCGATGAAGCCGCCCATTGGCTGAGCGCCTTTCTTGAGCGTCCCGTCAGGCTCAAGCGGGTGCCCCGCGACAACCAGCGTCGTGTCAGTCCCGAGCGTCTGGGAGATCATGTGGCGCATACCGGATTTGCCGATGGCTACCCACTACTGGTGGCTTCACTGTCCTCGCTGGCCGCACTCAACGAACGTCTGGCCACGCAGGGGCTACCGGCGCTGCCCATGTCACGTTTTCGGCCCAATATCGTCATTGAGGGCGCACCTCCCTTTGCCGAGCATGGCATGACCAGACTGGAAGGGGAGAATCTGTCACTGTGGCTGTGCAAGCCCTGTGAGCGCTGTCGTATTACTACCATCAACCAGTGCAGTGGCGACATCGCCGTGCCCGGCGAGCCCCTGAAAACCCTGATGGCCATGGATCACGTGTCAGCCGGCAGGGCCTTTTTTGGCGAAAATGCCGTCGTCATGCAGGGGGACGGTCAATCGCTATATACCAAAATGGCACTACGAATGCGCTAGTCAAAAGCATCGCCAAATACGCAGGCTTTGTTATGCTGTGGCCGCTTTGCCGACCGACCAGGATTTCATCTGCTGTGCATATCGGCATCAACGGATTATTCCAACGAGAGACATCATGAAAAATACAATCTTGTATCTGGCACTGGGCATGGGCGTCGGGCTTGGAACTCTCTCGGGTCAGGCACTGGCCAACAAGAGCCCGGCCCTTGAGCGTGCCGAGCAGGCGGCAAGCCAGGTCGATCTTTCCGATGCCATTCAGCGTGATACGGATGGCATGAGCCGATCCATGTATCTGGGCTCAAAACCGGTATCCCATGATTTTGACGTCACCCAGGGCGGTGAATACATCATCGAAGCTCGGGCCTTTCACGGCACGTCCGGACTTTATGAGGTCAATGCCGAGTTGCGTGATGACGCCGGCCAGACGCTTGCTACGGCCAGCGGTAACAATCAGACCAACGGCTTGATGATTCGCCATCAACTTGAGCCAGGCACCTATCATGTGGTGATTACCGGCCAAAGCCGCAGCCCGGCGCGCGATCAGACGCAGTCTGTCACCGTTTCCGTGCAGCAGGCTGATGCCAGCGTTCGCGGGGCGGGACTGGCCGATGCCAATCGCATCGAGCGACTGGGGAATCCCGACGTCGCCGCTGCCAATAATCCTGATGCACCGGCACGGCTGGGGCGCGAGGGAGCGGTTCAGGGCGATGCCACACTGGCCGGCGTTGGTACGTCCCAGCGTAGTGCCAGCAAGACGGCCGCGCCCGATGGCCCGGCGATCAAGCCCGGTCCTTCCGGCAGGGCACTTGAGCGTGCCGCTCAGTCCGGTACGGTTGAGGAAGGCGAAGGTCTGGCGGCTGACCAGGGCAGCATCAACACCGCGCGAAAAAGCGGGCAATCGGCCACAGCCGATGAGAATGTCTCACCCGTTCGTGAGCGAATTCTGCGTGACGTGCCTATAAGGACCAACGGAGAAGTGCTGAAGTTTGAAGTCGTCACTGCCGGCACCGTGACCGTTGACAGCTTCACGATGGACTCCAGCGGTAACTATCGCATCTCCGGCGAGCTCCTGGACAGCAACGGCAATGTCGTGGCCAGCGATAGCGGCAGCGGCTTCCAGGGCGACTTCCATCTGCGCGAATCGCTTGAGCCCGGAATTTACAGCGTGCGCGTGCGTGGCCAGAAGTTTGGCGGCGTTCGTGGTGGCGCCAACAACTTCACACTGCGTATCGAGCAGCCGGGCGATTGACCCTTCCTGCATGGCCCGGGGCATGCCCCGGGCCTGATCCATCTGCTTCCAAGGACCTGCCCTCATGTACAAGGCCGCTCGTGCGCTGCTGTTTCGTCTCGACCCTGAAACGGCCCATGGCCTGACATTGTCATCACTGGATCTGGCGCATCGCTTTCATCTGCAGCGGGCACTGGTGTCTTCATTTGTCGAGGACCCTGTCACGCTGATGGGCCTTCGCTTTGCCAATCGGGTCGGTCTGGCCGCCGGGCTGGACAAGAACGCCGAGCATCTTGATGCGTTGGGGGCGCTGGGGTTTGGTTTTGTGGAAGTCGGCACCGTGACGCCCAGAGCGCAGAACGGAAATCCGAAACCGCGCCTTTTTCGTCTCCCCGAAAGCGGGGCGATCATCAACCGCATGGGGTTCAACAATCAGGGCGTGGATCAGCTGATCGCCAATGTGGCCAAAAGTCGTTACGACGGGGTGCTTGGTATCAACATTGGCAAGAATCTCACCACGCCGGTCGAGAAGGCCGTGGATGACTACATGGCCTGTCTGCGCGCGGTGCATGCTCATGCGCACTATGTCACTGTTAATATATCTTCACCCAACACACCCGGACTTCGTAGCCTGCAGTTTGGCGAGCAGCTCAATGCACTGCTATCGGCACTGCAACAGGAAAACCAGGCGCTTAATCAGCGTCATGGCCGCCGTGTGCCGCTGGCAGTCAAGATTGCACCGGACATGAGTGAGCCGGAAACGGACCTGGTGGCCGAATGCCTGAAGGCCTGCGAAGTGGAGGCAATGATCGGTACCAATACGACCGTTAGTCGTGACGGGATCGCAGGCAGTCCTCATGCCGAGGAAGCCGGTGGACTATCGGGCCGGCCGGTGAGGCAGTCGTCAACGACGATTGTCAGGCGTTTGCGCGAGAAGCTGCCCGAGATCACCATCATTGGCGTTGGCGGCATTGATAGCGGCGAAGCGGCACTGGAAAAGCAGCAGGCCGGTGCCGATCTGGTTCAGCTCTATAGCGGATTGATCTATGAAGGGCCGACGCTGGTCGAACAGTGCGCCCGAGCGTTAAGAGACAGTGCTTCGAAAGAAAAAAGGGCGGCGTTATAAAAGACCGGGCACGTGCGTCACGTCCCCGGATATCATGTCATGCGATGGGTTCAATGGTTCCGAAGGCGATCAGGTGGTCGCCATCGGATTAACGTGCAGACCCGAGACCCCTGTCATGCCGGACCATTGCGCTTCACGGCCTTCACGCCAGCCGCTCATCCAGGACTCCCGCATTTCAATGCCCTGACTGGGGCAGTCGTCTCTGGAGCGCCCGGTCACACCGGCCTTATAACCACTGACATAGGCTTTCTGGAAGGGATCACGTTTCTGTCTTTTCATTGGATAACCTCGCTTCACACAAAAAAAGTGTTTCGATCCGAGATAGTGTGCGATGACGCCACTATCGCAGGGGTCGTAGGTTGACAGCGATCGTGCGATCTTTCGTAGCTACCCCTATACCTTTACAGCAGCAACAAGACGCTGTCGAAAATCATTTTCATCTAAGTAAATCACTTATTAATCTTTTCAGGAATATGACACCGCATGATGCCTTCCAGCACTGAACAATCATCGGAGACGGCTCATGAGGAGCTTGCCTTTCTCGCCACCTGTCCGCGCAGCATGGAAGCCCTGCTGGCCGAGGAACTGACAGGGCTCGGTGCTACCATCGCGCGTACCAGCGTCTCGAGCGTTCACGGCAGTGCGACACGTGAGGTGCTCTATCGTCTTTGTCTGTGGTCGCGTCTGGCCAATCGCGTCATTCTGGTGGCCGGACGTTTCGAGGATATCGAGGATGGGCCGGGGTTGGTGGCAGCCTCCAACAGCATCGAATGGGAGACCCTCATTGCTCCTGATGCCAGCCTGCGGGTCGATTTCCACGGCGAAAGTGCCCAGATCCGGCATACCCGCTTCGGTGCGCAGTGCATCAAGGATGGCGTGGTAGACCGTTTTCAGGATCATGGCCGGGTGCGCCCGGATATCGACCCGAAAGCGGCAGATCTGCGCCTTTACGCGCATCTGCATCGTGGCAGGCTGGTGCTTGGAATCGATCTTTCCGGTGACAGCCTGCACCTGCGCGGCTATCGCCTTGATGGCGCCAGCGCCCCGCTCAAGGAAAACCTGGCAGCAGCGCTGCTGGTCCGTGCTGACTGGCCTGCACGCGCCGTTCGAGGCGAGAGTCTTTTCGATCCGATGTGTGGGTCGGGAACGCTTTTGATCGAGGCGGCTCTCATGGCCTGCGATGTTGCCCCCAACCTGACACGGGCGCGCTTTGGCTTTCACGGTTGGGCCGGTCACGACGAGGCGCTGTGGCAGAATATTCACGGTGAGGCTGCGAACCGTGCCCGGGTCGGTCGACGTGAATGCCGGCTGACCCTGTGCGGTCGCGACCATAACCTGCGCGCGGTAGAGTCGGCCCGTGCCAACGCCGGTCGTGCCGGAGTCGAGTCACTGATTCAGATTGAACACGGTGATGCGCTCTCGACTCCTCCTGTGATGACGCCCGGCCTTGTGATCACCAATCCGCCCTATGGTGAGCGCCTGGGTGAGCTGCCGGCGTTGATCAGTCTGTATCAGGGGCTGGGGGCGCTGCTGCGCGAGCACTTTGCCGGCTGGTCGGTCGCGCTTCTGACCGGTGATCCGAAGCTCGGTCATCGGCTTGGCATGAAGGCCCACCGCCAGTACGCCTTCAAGAACGGCAGCCTGGATACAAAGCTTTTGCTCATTGACGTGCATGAGCGAGTGCGTCCGGAAGGGGGGGAGCCTGCGCAGGCCGCCATCAAAAGCGATGAAGATGCCGGCGCCGTGACCCATTCGGCCGGCGCGCAGATGTTTGCCAACCGCCTCAGGAAAAATCGGAAGCGTCTGTCAAAATGGCTCAAGCGCTCCGGGGTTGAATGCTACCGGCTTTATGACGCGGATATGCCTGAATACGCATTGGCCATCGATATCTACGGTGGATGGGTTCATGTGCAGGAATATGCCGCACCACGCTCGGTCGATGCCAATCAGGCCGAGCGTCGTTTGCTCGAGGCGATCGGCGTGCTGCCGGAGGTGCTGGAGATTCCGGCAGACTACATTTTCCTGAAGCGCCGCGAACGGCAGGCGGGGCGCGCTCAGTACGAGCGTCGTGACAGCTCCGGTCAGCGCTTTCAGGTCAGCGAGGGAGACGCCAGGCTCTGGGTCAATTTGCGTGACTACCTGGATACCGGGTTGTTTCTGGATCACCGGCCGGTGCGTCGCTGGCTGCATGACAACTCGGCCGGCAAGCGAGTGCTCAACCTGTTTTGCTATACCGCCACGGCCAGCGTGCAGGCCATATTGGGTGGGGCTGCCGAGAGCCTGAGCATCGACATGTCCAACACCTATCTTGGCTGGGCCGAGGACAACTTCCGGCTCAACCGGCTCAACATGTCACGTCACAAACTGCTGCGTGAGGACTGCATGGCCTGGCTTGAAAGATCTGGGCCGCAGTTTGATCTCATCTTCATGGACCCGCCGACGTTCTCCAACTCCAAGAAGATGGACAACGTGCTGGATATTCAGCGTGACCACGCTCACATGATCGAGCGTGCCATGGTGCATCTGGCGTCTGAAGGCACGCTGCTGTTTTCCAACAACCTGCGTCGTTTCAAAATGGATGACGCCATGGGCGAGCGTTTCGATGTGACGTCGCTGTCAAAACAGATGCTGGATCCGGACTTCGAACGCCGGCCGGACATTCATCACGTTTATCAGATTCGCCATCGCAGCGCCTAGCGGGCATCCAGTAGCGAGAGCTGGCGTACGGCGTCCCGGGCTTCCGGGGCGTCATCGCTTGTTTCCAGTACCTTGGAAAAGCCTCGCAGGCGCTGGATATGGTCCACGTCGCTGACCCAGGTCATGGCCTGGGTATAGTCTTCAGCCAGCGCGTGCTGAATGCCTCCGTAGGCCGTGCCGATCTGTCCCCAGGCGCGGACAAAGATCCAGTCACCGAACATGTCCTGATGGACGTGCACGAGTACATAGTCATGTTCGCTTTCCCAGCGGATGATCAAGGCAGCGCTCCTGTGTAGTATTGAAGGCGAAGAACATGAGGGCAGTACTGCCGTTAGCGCCGACAGGTCGCTGATTGTAACGGTCGCGGGCGTTTCGACAAAGCAGAGCACACCGTCGGTCATTGACGCTCGGGGTGCCATCCATTCACGGTAGTGCAGGTATCGATTGAATCATGCGTATTGTGGCAGATGAGAATATCCCGCTGGCCGAGGCCTTTTTCGCCGATCACGGCGAACTGGTACGGCTGCCCGGGCGAGAAATGAGTCGCGAGCAGGTGCGCGATGCCGACATTCTGCTGGTGCGGTCGGTAACACGCATCAATGCCGAGCTGCTTGAAGGATCACGCGTGAAGTTCGTGGGGACGGCGACCATCGGGCGTGATCACGTCGATGAACAATGGCTGTCACAGCAGGGCATCGGTTTTGTCAGTGCGCCGGGATGCAATGCCGATTCGGTGGGCGACTATGTGATCTCGACGCTGCTGTTGTTCGGCGAGCAGGATGGCGTGGCATTGACTGATCGGGTGGTTGGCGTCGTGGGAGCAGGCAACGTCGGGGGTCGGCTGGTCGAGCGGCTCCGTGCGCTGGGCATTCGCTGTCTGGTCTGTGATCCGCCGCGGGCCGAGCAGGAGGGCAGTGAAGGCTTTACAGGTCTTGATGACCTGATCGAGAAGGCCGATGTCATCTCCGTGCATACGCCGCTGATCCGCGAGGGCGATCATCCCACACATCATCTTCTTGCCGAGCGGCACATCGAAGCGCTACGTACCGATCAGATTCTGATCAGTGCCGGACGGGGAGACTGTGTGGACGGTCAGGCTCTGAAGGCACGGCTGGAGCGCGACCCGGATCTGCGTGTGGTGCTGGATGTATGGGAAAACGAACCTGACATCGATGAAGCCCTTTACCGTCTTGCCGCCATCGCCACGCCCCATATTGCCGGTTACAGTCTGGATGGCAAGCTGCGCGGCACCGAGATGTTGTATCAGGCCATGAGCCGCCATTTTGGTCTGCCAGTGCGCAAGCGGCTGGGTCAGCTCAAGCCCGAGAACTGGCTGCGCCGGATTGCCATTTCCCGTCGGGCACCGCCGCAGGAAGCACTGCTGCTGTGCACGCGCACCTGCTATGACGTGCGCCGCGATACCCTGCTGTTTGAGCGCTATCGACGCCAGTATGGCATGGCAAAAGGGTTTGATCTGATGCGCCGCGAATATCCGGTACGACGCGAGTTTTCAACGCTGCGTGTTGAGCTCAAGCACAGCGCCGGCGCCGTGCGGGAAGTGCTGGAAAATGCCGGTTTTGCCATTCGATCACCGCGCAAATAGCATTCATCTCACTTGATGGCGTGACCCCAGGCATGACCGCTGTCCGGTCGTGTCGCTTGCCCGGAGTCGTCTCGAAGGACGTCCGGGCCATCCTGCCTATATGTATCGATGCAACAACCAGACCCCTAGCGCACTGACGCCAAGACTCAGGGCGGCAAATATCGTGAAAGTCGCGTTGTAGCCCTGAGATCCGACCAGCCAGCCGGCCAGCGGTGATCCCATGATCTGCCCGATCGAGGTGGCCAGCAGTGGCGGAACGGGACCAAGCGATGGAGTATCCAGCATGATTTCGGTGCCCCTGATGAGATAAAAGCCGGTCAGGGTCATGTAGCCGGCGCCAAACAGGGCTGCCGAGAGCAGCGCCTGTAAAAAATTGCTCGGGTCCAGCGCCAGCAGGGCCAGCGCGGCGGCAATCACCACAAGGCCGCCGGCATGCGTTGCAACCGCCCCAAAGCGGGCGATGAGATCGCCGGCGCTACCACCGGCCAGGCCGCCAACGCCAACGGCCAGCCACATCCAGGCCGCCTGACTGGACGCCATGCCACCGCCAGTCATGACGGCGTCGGGGGCAAATACCCAGTAGGCGGCACTGGCAACACCCGTCAGGGCTGCCAGTCCGCTCAGGCGCGCCATGCTGAACCACTGCCAGGGCGCCACCGATGAGAGCGCTTCCCGCCGCTGCGGTTGCTCAACGTCTCGCTGTTCGCGGGGTAGATAATATAGTGCGCCCATGGCCCCCAGGGCTGCCAGCACGGCGAAACCGATATAGGCGCTGCGCCAGGCTTCTGCCCAGATCAAAACGGCCGGCATGGCAAAGGCGATCCCTACGCTGGTGCCCGCATTGGTAATGGCATTGACTCGTCCTCGCAGACTGGCCGGGACGATTCGATAGACCGCCTCGGCCATGACCGGTGAAGAGAGGCCCGTGCTGAGACCGCAGATCAGGACGCCGCCGGCCAGTATCGGTGATGAGGGCGCCAGCGCAATCATGATCAACCCGGTCATTGATAGAACGATCGCTACTACTGCCGTCTGGCGTACCCCCAGAAAACGGGTAATGGCCGGCGCGGCAATGATGGCGATGACGAAACTCAAAAACGGCAGTGCGCCAATGATGCCGGCCATGGCGGGCCGAATGGTCATTTCATCACGCATGGCCGGCAGAAAAAGCCCGAAGACGAAGCGTGCCAGACCGTACGTGATGGCGATGACGCCGCTGCCGAGAATAGCCATGCCCACCGAGGTCAAAGGCCTCATGATGTCGCCCTCATGGTGGCATTGATCACCATGTCGATCATGTCCCGCGTATCGCCTAGAGCCGTTTCCACGCCCAGCACGGCCACCGTGTTGTTACTGCCTTCCAGTATCGTAAACAGCTGTCGGGCAAGAGCAGAATCTTGCGCTACTCCGTCCCGGGAGACGGCCGCTTCGAGACGCTGCAGGAGGTCTTGTTTGCATCGAGTGGCTAACGCATGAATGGCCGCGCTGTGCTCGGCAAATTCTCCCATCGCCTTGAGCATGATGCAGCCATGCTGACTGAAGGCCTCAAGCCAGCGGTGGTGCGCCTCGGCCAGCGCTTTGGTGGCATGGCCGGCGCAGGCCTCCGCCACAGCGGTATCGAGACTATCGAGAAAGCGCTTGTGGCGCGCCTCCAGCACCGCAAGGATCAGAGCTTCCTTGGAGCTGAAGTGATTGTAAAGCGTCATGCGAACCACCCCGGCCGCCGACACAATGCGATCAATTCCGGTGGCGTGAAATCCCTGCTCATGAAAAAGCTGTTCGGCGGTGCTCAACAAGTGGTCACGTTTGGAAGCAGGCATCAGCGGCAACTCCTATATAGACCGGTCTATATAGATGCACGGCTCAACTCATGTCAAAGGCCGCCTTGAGGGTATCGACCAAAGAGATGGAGCGGTTCAACAACAGCGGATGTTGATCGGTGGCGGACGCCCGGAGAGCAGGAAACAAGCATAAAAAAGGCCCGCCGGATGGCGGGCCCATTTGTGTCTTTCACGACATGAGGGTCATGGCATTACTGCTGATAGGCAGCCTTTTTCAGGGCAGCAATACGATCATCCAGCGGCGGGTGACTGGCAAAAAGCCTTTCCATGAGCTTGCGGGTCTGACCGGTGGTGATGGCAAAGGCGGTCAGCGAATCCGGCATCTGGTCGGGCATGTTCTGCTGGGCCTTGAGACGCGCCAGTGCGTTGATCATGGCGCCGCTGCCGGCAAGCCTTGCCCCGGCCTCGTCGGCGCGATATTCGCGGTAGCGCGAAAACCAGGCAACGATGATGGAAGCAATCAGACCAAACACGATTTCCAGTACCATGACTACGGCGAAGTAGCCCATGAACCCAAGGCCACCACCCTCATCGTCACGACGCAGGAAGCTGTCGAGTACCTGAGCCACGATCCTGGCAAAGAACATCACGAAGGTATTCAAGACCCCCTGAATCAACGACAGGGTGACCATGTCACCGTTGGCCACATGCCCGATCTCATGACCCAGAACAGCGCGTACCTCTTCAGGACGCATCTGATTGAGCAGGCCGGCCGAGACGCAGACGAGGGCGTCATTCTTGTTCCAGCCGGTTGCAAAGGCATTGGCCTGTTGTGCCGGGAAGATTCCTACCTCGGGCATCTTGATGCCGGCATCACGGGAAAGTTCGGCTACGGTGTCATACAGCCACTGTTCGTTGGCGTTGCTCGGACGATCGATGATCTGGGCCCGGGTGCTCATCTTGGCCATTTTCTTGGACAGCAGCAGAGAGACCAGTGAACCGGCCATGCCAAAGACAAAGCAGAAAATCAGCAGCGACGTCAGATTGAGTCCGCTGCCAGCAAGGTAATTGTCCACGCCGAGAAGGCGCAGCGTAATGCTTGCCACCAGCACTACTGCCAGGTTGGTGGCAAGAAAGAGGACGATCCTCATCATGACCGGTGGTCTCCATTGGGATAATGCGTCAGTCGGTAGTGCGTCTGTCGGGACTGCAAGGGTCTCCGGCGACAGACTTTAGATAAGTGCTGGCGCCGGGAGTTTCAATCACACCTTAAGGATCGTTTAGGTGATCACACCTGACGGCGGCGGGCCAAAAACCGCCCCAGTCGTTCGATGGCATCTTCAAGCTGCTCGGCCCAGGGCAGGGTCACGATGCGTAAATGGTCGGGGGTCGGCCAGTTGAACGCGGTACCCTGTACCAGCAGCATCTTCTCTTCGAGCAGCAGATCCAGTACCAGTTGCTGGTCGTCCCTGACGTCATACATGTCCGGGTCAAGACGCGGGAACATGTAGAGCGCGCCGCGCGGCTTCACGCAGCTGACGCCTGGAATCTCGTTGAGCTTTTCCCAGGCCGCATCGCGCTGGGCCAGCAGGCGCCCGCCGGGCAGGATCAGATCGTTGATCGACTGATAGCCACCCAGTGCCGTCTGAATGGCGTGCTGTGCCGGCACATTGGCACACAGTCGCATCGAGGCAAGCATCTCCAGGCCCTGGATATAGTCCCGGGCATGGCGCTTTTCACCGGAGACGATCATCCAGCCGGAGCGAAACCCGGCGCAGCGATAGCTCTTGGACAGACCGTTCATGGTGATGATTAACAGATCGTCGGCCAGCGACGCCGTCGGGACATGCACGGCCCCGTCATAGAGAATCTTGTCGTAGATCTCGTCAGAGAACACGATCAGACCATGCTCGCGGGCGATCTGCAGCACATTCTCGATGACCTGTCTTGAGTAGACGGCCCCGGTCGGGTTATTGGGATTGATCAGCACGATCGCCTTCGTGCGGGCAGTCACCTTCCGACGGATATCCTCGATGTCCGGCTGCCAGCCCTGCTCCTCGTCGCAGAGATAGTGCACGGCCTGGCCGCTGGCAAGGTTGACGGCCGCCGTCCAGAGCGGATAGTCCGGAGCGGGCACCAGCACTTCATCGCTGTCATCAAGCAGTGCCTGCATGGCCATCACGATCAGCTCGGAAACGCCGTTACCGACATAGATGTCCTCAATGCCCACGCCTTCCACACGGTTGCGCTGGCACTCCTGCATGATGGCCTTGCGGGCCGAATAAAGTCCCTTTGAATCGCTGTAGCCCTGCGCCGTGGGCAGATTGCGCATGACATCCTGCAGGATTTCTTCGGGTGCCTCGAAGCCAAAGGGCGCCGGATTGCCGATATTGAGCTTCAGGATGCGATGCCCCTCATCCTCGAGCCGTTTGGCGTGCTCAAGTACCGGACCGCGAATGTCATAGGAGACGTGGTCGAGCTTGTGGGATTTTCTGATCGGCGTGGTCATGCTGCTCAATGGGTCCGCTGAAATGAAAGAAAGCAGTCATCGGCCGGGCGCACGGCGCCCGGCGGAGCTGCCATAACCATGAAAATGGCTGACATCATGACGATATCAGCCATTTCAGCATACCGCGCTGTCTGCCCGTGATGCCATCGCTGTCTTGCTGCGTTGGGATCACTGCCCGGACGGTGTGCTCTCGTCAGGCGAGGCATCATCATCGAGAAAGGTTTCACCGCGATTGAAACGTTCGCGTTCGGCACGCATGGCTTCAAGACCTGCTTCATCGGGAATGTCGGCCGGTGTCTCCAGCGATATGGGGCCAAGCTTGCCGCCGCGCAGATCCATCAGCAATACCTCGGCGCCCCGATGCATATCGACCTCACCGCCGGCGCGCAGGCCGCCGCGACGGGTGGCAATCTCGCGAACGATGGACTCGCCGGTATCGCCGAGGGTATCCAGCTTGTAGCGGGCTCTGAGCGCTTCGGGATAGCGTTCGGCCAGGGAAAGGGCGGCTACCGAGGCCACGTCGACGTATTCCAGTGCGGTATCGCGAATGGCGCCGCTGGCAGCCAGCCGATAGGCACTGTTTTGATCCTCGATACGCGGCCAGAGCACGCCGGGTGTGTCGGTGAGGGCAATGCGTTGGCCAATGCGGATTTTCTGCTGTCGCTTGGTCACGGCCGGCTCGTTGCCTGTCTTGGCGATTTTCTTGCCGGCCAGCGTATTGATCAGTGTGGATTTGCCCACGTTGGGAATGCCCATCACCATCACGCGGACGTCCCGGTCTTCACGAATATGACCGGCCAGTTCATGGCAGAGCTTGTAAAGCGGCTTGAGCTGACGCGTCTCGGTGGTGACCACGGCCATGGCGCGTACGTCAGGCTGGGCATCAAAGTGCTCGATCCACTGTTTGGTAATGGCGGGGTCGGCCAGGTCAGCGCGCGAGAGCAGCTTTAATGACGGCTTGTGGCGAATCAGACCTGCCAGCATGGGATTGGCGCTGGAGTAGGGCAGACGTGCGTCCAGCACTTCGATGACCACATCAATTTCGGGCAGGGCTTCGCTGATCTGGCGCTTGGCCTTGTTCATATGCCCCGGGAACCAGCCCAGCATATCTCTCTCCTGTTGCGATTTGATTCGGCGGGCAGACTGCACGGCCCGTGACGGGTACAACACGCGTACCGCAATCATGGCCGCGAAGTGTACCCTGTTAGACGTCGATGCCGAAGCCACTACGCAGTGGGAAGGCTATTCACCCTGATGGAAGGTCATGGCCACTGAATTGATGCAGTAGCGAAGCCCTGTGGTGTCACGCGGGCCATCCGGGAAGACGTGACCCAGGTGAGCATCGCAGCGCCGGCAGGTCACTTCGATGCGACGCATGCCGTGGCTTTCATCAGTGTGCTCTTCAAGCGCTGCGTCGGCCAGTGGGCGATCGAAGCTCGGCCACCCGCAGTGCGACTCGAATTTGTGCTCATTTTCAAACAAGGGTGCGTTGCAGCAGATGCAGTGATAAATGCCTTGCAAGGACTCGACCTGATAGTCGCCGGTATAGGGGCGCTCGGTGCCGGCCTGACGCGTGACCCGATACTGCTCGTCGGTGAGCTGTTCGCGCCATTCGCGATCGCTTTTTTCTACCTTGTCCATGAAGTCCTCCTCAGTCCCTGTTCATGCCCGTCAGTCATGTCAGCCAGACGGCTGCCCGGACAGGCCCGCATCCTAACAGGATAGAACGGTACACGTCTGTGTGCGGCCCTGTCGTGACGCAGGCTTCCTTGTTTCGCTTTGGAGCGGGGGAGGACAGCGATTTATAGACTCGCGGCGCCGCCATCGCTTCGCGGATCATGTGCGCTTTCGATCAGCCCGTCTGGGTGATGCACGATGGCGCCAGCGTGGCCCATGGTGTCGGTAAAGGCCTCTTTCAGTACCTCCACGTCGTGACCGGCCTGTTCGAGCGCGTTCACCAGCGGTGTATAAATGCGTGACTCCAGTTTCAGGTTGGTACTGTGATCCCCCCAGGTGCGTCCCAATAGCCAGCGCGGTGCCGCAATCGCCTGTTGAAGTGGCATGCCGTGCATCGCATAGCGGGAGAAAATGGCCGCCTGGGTCTGCGGCTGACCTTCACCGCCCATGGTGCCGTAGACCATGGTGCGTCCATCCGTGAAGCGAGCCAGTGCCGGGTTAAGAGTGTGAAAGGGCTTGCGACCCGGGGCGAGGTTCCTGGGGCTTGCCGGGTCCAGCGAGAAGCCAATGCCCCGGTTTTGCCATAAAACACCGCTTTCGGGCAGAACCACGCCGCTGCCGAACTCCCAGTAAAGGCTTTGAATAAAGCTGACCGACCGTCCTTCACTGTCGACCGTACCCATCCAGATGGTATCGCCCGGCTCGGGCGTATGCGGCCAGGCCATGGCCCTTTGTGGGTCAATCATTGAGGCTTCGTGATCCAGGCGGTCACTTTCAAGCAATGTTTGAAGCGCTATCGTCATGCGCTCGGGATCGGTGATGTATCGATCCCGCAATAAAAAGGCACGCTTGGTGGCCTCGATCAGACCGTGCAAATGCGCAAAACCTTCGCCGGTTTCCACTCCGAGGCGATCATAGAGCGCCAGAATCATCAGGGATGCCATGCCCTGAGTCGGGGCGGGCAGATTATAAAGCGTGGCTTCCTTGAGCGTGACTTCCAGCGGTGTCACGACCTGTGCCTGATAGCCGTGAAAGTCCTGAAGGCGCAGCGGGCTCCCCAATGATTCAAGGTCCCTTGCCATGCTTCTTGCCAGGTCGCCGCGGTAGAAATCATCCAGCCCTGCCTGAGCAAGACGACGCAGCGTGGCGCCCAGCCGCGGCTGACGCAGTCGTTGACCCTCAAGGGGGGCTTCGCCATGAATCAGGAAGGTGTCGTTAAATCCCGGCGCCTGTGACAGCCGCTCCAGGTGCTTGCGGGTCAGGGCCGCCTGACTTCTGGACACTGCGATGCCCTGCTCGGCGTGACGGATGGCATCCTCCAGAAGGGTGCCCAATGGCAGTGGCGTGCTCCAGGTTGCACCAATATCGAGCGCCTTTTGCCAGCCGCTGACGGTCCCTGCCATGGTCAGGGCCGCTTCTGGTCCGCGCTCCGGGATAGATGCTTCACCGGCATAAAAACCGGGCGTGGCCAGTTGTGCCGCACAGCCGCAGGCATCAATGGCAACAGGTTGCTTGCCCGGTTCGTGGATCAGCCAGAAGCCGTCGCCGCCCAGTGCGTTCATGTGCGGATAGCTCACTGCAATGGTGGCCGCCGCCGCTACCATGGCTTCGATGGCGTTGCCGCCCTGTTTGAGAACATCGCGCCCGGCATTGGCGGCAAGATGATGTGGCGCAACACAGCTGCCGCCGCCATAGCTTCGCTGAGTGTTGAAGGCGGCATCGAATCGATGATCGGTGGTGGCCGGTGTGGCCTGACACTGCGGGCGTGACGTCGTGACCTCGGGGGAGGGCGTACCGGCTGAGCCCGGTGTAGATCGATCGGCATTGATAGACGCTGACGCAGCGCTTGAAACTTTGGTAAGTGTAAGAGACATCAGGCACTCGTCATCCAGGAATGGGCATTACCGGATGCAAAAAATGCGCCAGATATCAGTTCGGTAGAGCAGGGCCGTTCACAAGCGCGTGTTTCAGGGCACTCTCATGCGAGATGATGGATAGAATCAAAAAAATGAGATGGATGTGGATTTGCATGCTTGACACATAAACGGCGTGTGGGTAATATGCGCGCCACTCGGTGAGGCGAACCGGATACGTCCCATTCGTCTAGTGGTCCAGGACACCGCCCTTTCACGGCGGTAACAGGGGTTCGAACCCCCTATGGGACGCCACTCGCTTCATTGATGACCGGTGCGGGAATAGCTCAGTGGTAGAGCATCGCCTTGCCAAGGCGAGGGTCGGGAGTTCGAATCTCCTTTCCCGCTCCAATACGTCCCATTCGTCTAGTGGTCCAGGACACCGCCCTTTCACGGCGGTAACAGGGGTTCGAACCCCCTATGGGACGCCACTTCTTGTTTGATGCGGGAATAGCTCAGTGGTAGAGCATCGCCTTGCCAAGGCGAGGGTCGGGAGTTCGAATCTCCTTTCCCGCTCCAATTTTTGTTAGCGCAAGTCAGAAAGCATGGGTCGTGATCCGCTATGCCGGTTCAATGAAACGCCAGCCCAATCAAGTTCTCTTGCTGCTTCATCCTCGATATCCAGAATAGATTCTCCGAATCGTTGCCTGACAGGCAGGTTCGATCGGTGTTTCTGCTCATATGAATACGTCCCATTCGTCTAGTGGTCCAGGACACCGCCCTTTCACGGCGGTAACAGGGGTTCGAACCCCCTATGGGACGCCATTTCCTTTGGCTTTTTCGCTTTATTGTGTTGTGTCACGTCGGATCCGTCTTTTCAGACTGACGCCGGCGGCTGGCTTTTTTGTGGCTGAACAGTGCCGTATGTCGTCTGTTCAACTATCATTGCTGCCTGATATTAGGCATCTCCTCAAGCGCCGCTGGATGGCGTTTTGATAATCGATGCTTTCATTTAACGCCCTTCCTGTACGGGCGTCCCCCTGTCGCCGCCTTTTTTAACCTGCCTTGCAGGATGACGTGGCTCCCCGTCGGTGCACGTGCTTGCGGCGATATTTCTGATCGTCATGGAGTTCTGATTGTGCATGCTGCCCTCTCCATAAGAGGCCTGACCAAGGTTTACGACAACAGTTTTCACGCCCTCAAGGGCATCGACCTGGAAGTGCCCCAGGGCGATTTCTTTGCGCTGCTGGGCCCCAACGGTGCCGGTAAATCCACCACGCTTGGCGTGGTCAGTTCACTGGTGCGCAAAACGGCAGGTGAGGTGTCGATTTACGGCATCGATGTTGACCGTGATTTTGCCCGTGCTCGCTATCATCTCGGCGTTGTGCCGCAGGAGTTCAACTTCAACCAGTTTGAAAAGGTTGAAGACATTGTGCTGACCCAGGCCGGCTATTACGGCATTCCGCGTCGTCAGGCCGAGGATCGTGCACGCCAGTTGCTGGAAGACCTTGGGCTCTGGGACAAGCGCAACGACGCTGCGCGTATGCTCTCCGGCGGCATGAAGCGGCGCCTGATGATCGCGCGTGCCCTGATCCATCGCCCGCGTCTGCTGATTCTTGATGAGCCCACCGCGGGCGTGGACATCGAGCTTCGTCGCAGCATGTGGGAGTACATGAAGCGCATCAACGAGCAGGAAGGCACCACCATCATCCTGACCACGCACTATCTGGAAGAGGCAGAAAGCCTGTGCCGCAATATTGCCATCATCAATCACGGCGAAATTGTGCATAACACGAGCATGCGTGAGCTTCTGGGTCAGCTTAGCCGCGAAACCTTCGTGCTGGATCTGGCCTCGCCGGTCACCAGGTGCCCGGTGATCGAAGGTTTTGACGTGGAAAGAATTGATGATTCCCAGCTCACGCTGTCGGTCGACAAGGGACAGCGCATCAACGACGCCTTTGCCCGCCTGAGCGAGCAAAGCATCGAGGTAGTGTCGATGCGAAATCGGGCCAACCGGCTCGAGGAGCTTTTTGTGCGCATGGTGGAAGGCAGTAACGACACGAAAGGGCAGCAGGGGGGCATTCGCTGATGAACACTCGACAGATGATGGTGGCGCTCTGGACCATCGTACGCAGCGAAATCCGCCGCTTCATGCGTATCTGGCCACAAACGCTGCTGCCACCTTCCATCACGATGACGATGTATTTCATTATCTTCGGCAACCTGATCGGTTCACGTATCGGCCAGATGGATGGCGTGGATTACATGGACTACATCGTGCCCGGCCTGATCATGATGTCGGTCATCACCAACAGCTACTCTAACGTGGCCTCCTCGTTTTTTGGCAGCAAGTTTCAACGCAGTGTTGAAGAGATGATTATCTCGCCCATGCCCAACTGGCTGGTGCTGTCCGGCTTTGTGATCGGTGGCTCGGCACGCGGACTGGCAGTAGGCATTATCGTGACCGCGGTATCGCTCTTTTTTACTGATCTGCATATCCAGCATCCGATTTTGACCACGCTGGTTGTGATCATGACCGCGATTCTCTTTTCCATCGGCGGGTTCATCAATGCGCTACTGGGCAAGAAGTTCGATGACATCTCGATCGTGCCCATTTTCGTGCTGACACCGCTGACCTATCTGGGGGGCGTATTCTATTCGATCCACACGTTGCCGCAGTTCTGGCAGAACGTTTCCCTGATCAATCCGATTCTGTATATGGTCAATACTTTCCGATACGGTATCCTTGGCGTTTCCGATATCAATGTTGGCGCAGCTGTCGGGGCCATTGCGGTGTTTATCGTGATTTTCTTCTCCGCGGCCATGTGGCTGCTGCGCCGTGGCAAGGGGCTGCGTAGCTGATCATGAGCGACGACCTGAAGGATGCGCCACTGGGACAGACCAGTGCCTACATCACCGAATACGACCCGACACTGCTGTATCCGATTGCACGCAGTGTCAACCGGGCGTCGCTGGATCTGGACGAGGATGATCTTCCCTTTGAAGGGGAAGACGAATGGCAGGCCTTTGAGCTCTCCTGGCTGACGCCCACCGGCAAGCCGGTCGTGGCCATCGCGCGCTTTCGCGTGCCTGCCAGTTCGACACATCTGATCGAGTCCAAGTCCTGGAAGCTCTATCTCAACAGCTTTAACCAGACCCGGTTTGCCTCCTCTGTCGAGGTACGCCGAGTGCTCAGGCAGGACCTGTCACGCGTGGTGGATGCCGAGGTGGAGGTCACGCTGTTTGGCGTCGATGACATGGCACTTGCCCCGGGGCGCCTGCCCGGGATCTGTCTGGATGATCTCGACGTCGAAGTAGACACCTATCAGCCCGACCCCGAGCTGATCATCACTGACAATGAAATCATTGAAGAGACCGTGCACTCTCACCTGCTCAAGTCCAACTGCCCGGTCACGGGCCAGCCGGACTGGGGCAGCGTGCTGATTCGCTATCGCGGCCCGGCGCTGGATCATCATGCGCTGCTGGCCTATATCATCTCCTTTCGCGAGCATCAGGAATTTCACGAGCACTGCGTCGAGCGCATGTTCATGGATATTCTGCGTGAGGCTGAACCGGATCAGCTGCTGGTCATGGCACGCTATGTGCGTCGAGGCGGACTGGATATCAGTCCATGGCGCGCCATGCCTGGCGAGACACCGATCAAGACACTGCGCCTGATGCGCCAGTAGGGGAGATAAGCAGTATGGATGCCATGGCACTGTTGCTGGATCGCCAGTCACACGGCGGGCTCGAAGCCCCTGCGCCCACCGCCGAGCAAATGGAGCTCATCTATCGTGCCGCTTTGCGAGCACCGGATCATGGTGAGCTACGCCCCTGGCGCTTTATCGAGTACAGCGGCGCCGGTCGTGAGACGCTTGGTTCAATGTTTGCTCGCGCCGAACAGGAAGACAATCCAGAGGTCAGCGACAGGACACTTGAAAAGGCGCGTGCCAAGCCGCTGCGCGCGCCTGTCGTGATTGCCGTCGTCGCCTCGGTGACGCCCAACCATAAGGTGCCGCGCATCGAGCAGATCATCTCGGCGGGCTGTGCCGCCCATGCCATGCTTTATGCTGCGCATGCTCAGGGGCTGGGGGCCATGTGGCGAACCGGCGGTTTTGCTCACCATCAAGGCGTTCGTCGGGCGATGGGGCTTGAGCCTCATGATGAGCTCGTGGGCTTTCTCTATCTGGGACATTGCGCTCAGGGAGACCGGACGCCAAAACCGCTCGATCCCCGCGACTTTGTCGAGCGTATTGATGGCTGAGACTTGCAATTGTTGGGCCATCATGTCAGGATGTGCGCCGTTCTCGCAGACAAGTCTGCGCGGATGACAATGCGGAGAGGTGTCCGAGTGGTCGAAGGAGCACGCCTGGAAAGTGTGTAAGCCGCAAGGCTTCGAGGGTTCGAATCCCTCCCTCTCCGCCACGTATTCAGAATCAGCCGGCTTTTGTAGCCGGCTTTTTCATGTCTAAAAAAACGCTATTCAGGTAACAAGTGCTGTCTGGCTCGTGCGGAAGGAGGGGGCGCCCGCGACGTCAGGCTGCCGATGCCATCACTTCAGAACATCAAGGGGAATCGACTTATGCCTGATTTCCCCTTTTCGTGTCTCTACTCAATGCACGGTGGATGGATGCTCCAGGCTTTTATCATCGACGTCTGACGCTAAACACCGGGCTGGTGCAGACATTGCTGGACACGAGGCCAAACAGTTCAGCATCCGTGCCTTATGCATACAGAAGATGTCTACCTGGGATGATCGAAGCGTAAGGTTTTGTATATAATTGACCTGTATCAAAAAAATCTAAAAAAGGTGTTTAATACTGTATTTGGGTAGGATGCCTGGATGGTCACGGTAAAGCCTTCCGCACACGGATGTGCCCGCTTATATCGAAATTTACGGCTCGCACCGGCGGGGCGGGAGATATGAAAAAGAGGCCGGCTGCGAGGGTGCGTCACCGGCCTGAAATCTCGTTGTGGCTATTTGCCAGGCAACGTTGCTGCATTGTTACATATATTGTGTCTTTGAGTAACTAAATTTTAGTTAACAATGACTGTCATGTTCAATCAACAGTCACGTTAACCATTCACCCCTCAGGCATGTCCGTGAGACATGTTCGTGTTACTGCGCTTTTGTCTGTTCAGGAGTCGATTCTGAATCGCGGTACGCATCCGGTTAACCAATTGCTCCTGGAACAATACGCAGACCACCACAACGCCTGCCAGAAAAAACGGATACATCCAGAGTTCCCGTGTTTGCTCGCCAGCCAGATTCAATAGTGACGATATGGAAACCGGTGCCTGCGTGGTGAGCATCTCGATGGTACCCAGTATCAGCTTCTCAAGTTTCGAAGAAATCATGTTGAGCGGTGTGTGCAGTGCGAAGATGGACAGCGATGCCACACCAAGGCGTGCTGCGAGTCTGGCCTGAGACGTATTGCTATCGGGCTGGAACCAGGCACACATCAGTACCAGCAACAGTTGAGAGGGCAGCAAAATCCCATTATGCAGCAGGTAATACCAGCTGCCCCTGACTTCGGCATGAATCCAAGCACTGAAGGCAAAACATCCCAGAATAAAAGCGATACAGATCATTGTGCCACGCGCACTGAACATCGCCGACAATAGCAGCCTATGGCGCAGATAAACCTGATGAAGCACCACGCCGGCGAGAAACTCGGGCAGTCGAAAAAGTGGGTTACGGTGCATGAGGCCATGGGCTACCACGTTGTCATTGGTGCCGGTCAGAAACATGTATAGCGCCGGTATGGCGTAGATAAGGCCAATGGCAACAAGTGCCAGCAGGGGGCGGTGAATCCGTGCCAGCGCCGGGCCAATAAAGGGAAATACCAGATAAAAGAAGAGCAGGGCCGACAACGACCAGGTGGCAAAGTTGAAGGTGGTATAGAACGGGCTCCATGCATGCAGAAGACTGACATGCAGCAGAAGATTGCTCATGAAGCCGCTGACGCCCAGCATATGTGAGGCCATGCTGTCGCCCGCTGCCCAGTCGTTGGTGTTGGGGGTCACCGCGATTTGTGTGATGCCGCCTGCATTGATGATGACCAGCGGCAGCACAATGATCAGTGCCATGATATGAATGGGATAAAGCGAGGCAAAGCGTTTGATCCAGAAACGTTTGTAATCAAGATGGCGCCCCTGGTCCCTGCCGATATAGACGTGGGCCAGCAGAAATCCAGACAGCACAAAGAAGGTGCTGGTCGAATAGAAGCCGAGACTCATGCTGCTGTATATCCATTGTACCGCTCGGATATCGCCATACTCCTTGAGGGTATGGAAAAGCACCAGGTAAATCGCCAGTGCGAAGCGCAGCCAGTCCAGAGCAACAAACTTTTCCCGGTGCATGGAATGAACACTCCCTGTTGGGCTTGTGATGACGGGTATGTCAGCTAATTGTTACTTAATGATTCATTGGGTCATCATTAGTAATCTTGAGGGGTTCAAGGTACTGGATAGCCTGCGCTATATGAATGCCCGCTCTGTGCCATGTTGACCGCCGTCGCCGCCGCCTTAAGGCTCGTATAAAAGCCCGGACACATCGGCATAAAAGATTGGACTGTTATAGTTTTAAGCTATCAAAACCTTGCGGATGCGAGCCGAGGTCAAGAGGCAGGAAATACACACCTTTGTTAAACTTCACTTCACGATACTGACGTTGTCGGGCCTGGCGGCCTGACGGGCAACGAGACGGGAGCGCGATTGTGAAACTAGGAATTGTTGGTCTTGGCAGAATGGGCGGCAATATTACGCGCCGCCTGATGGACGCCGGTCACGAATGCGTTGTGTTCGATACCAGTGATGAGGCAAGAGACGCGCTTCAAAAGGACGGTGCTGATAGCGCTGACTCCCTGAAGGCTCTGGTGGACAAGCTGCCTGCCCCACGCAACATATGGCTGATGCTGCCCGCGGGCGAGATCACCGAATCCACCATCAGCAAGCTCTCGGAGTTGCTTGAACCGGGGGACACGCTGATCGAAGGTGGCAATGCCTTCTTCAAGGATGATGTCCGTCGCGCTCGAGAGCTTGGTGAAAAGGATCTCCATTACGTTGATGTCGGGGTATCCGGCGGTGTATGGGGGCGTGAGCGTGGCTATTGCCTGATGATTGGTGGCGAAAAGGACATCGTGGAACGTCTGGATCCTATCCTGAAGACCCTGGCACCGGGGCCCGGCGATATTGAAAAAACGCCCGGTCGTGAAGGTGAGCGCTTTGATGGTCGCGCCGAGCAGGGCTATCTGCACTGTGGTCCGGTCGGCTCCGGTCACTTCGTCAAGATGGTTCATAACGGCATTGAATACGGCATGATGCAGGCCTATGCCGAAGGCTTTGACATTCTCAAGAATCGCAATCTTGAAACGCTGCCCGAAGGCGAGCGTTACGATCTTGATCTTGCAGACATCTCCGAGCTCTGGCGACGAGGTAGTGTTATCTCATCATGGCTTTTGGATCTCACCTCGATTGCCCTGTCTGAAGACCATGACCTTTCCCAGTACAGCGGCCATGTCAACGACTCCGGCGAAGGCCGCTGGACCATTGAGGCAGCCATTGAGGAAGCTGTACCGGCGAATGTTCTGACCAGCGCACTCTTTACGCGCTTTCGCTCACGCAGCGATAATACCTACGGCGAAAAATTGCTGTCTGCCATGCGCCAGCAGTTCGGCGGTCACAAGGAAACATCCGTACCTTCTGCCGACTAAACCTGTATGGCAGGTGATGAACAGGGGCCGCTTTTGCGGCCCCTTTCTCTTTTTGCTGAAAAAGTGCACACCAACTCTTGTAGAGATACGTAAAGCAAATGAATCACTGGGATGTGGTGGTCATCGGGGCCGGTGCCGCCGGCATGATGTGCGCTCTTCAGGCCGGCTATCGTGGCAGGCGAGTGCTGCTGCTTGATCACGTCAAACGCCCCGGGAAGAAAATCCTGATGTCGGGCGGTGGACGATGCAATTTCACCAATATGGCGACGGCGCCGGGCCATTTTTTCTCGCGCAATCCACATTTCACCATTTCTGCCCTGAAGCGATACACGCCGAGCGATTTTGTCGAAATGGTTGAGCGTCACGGCATCGAGCCCATTGAGAAGGCGCCGGGCCAGCTCTTTTGTGCCGATTCCAGCCAGCCGATTGTCGATATGCTCCTGACTGAATGTCAGTGGGCCGGCGTAGAGCTCAGGCTATCGACGTCAATCGAGCATGTTGATGTTAAAGAGGAGGGAGTGGCGTTATCCACCTCGACCGGGCAGGTGCTGGCGGACAAGCTGGTGGTTGCAACCGGTGGTCTCTCCATTCCGACGCTTGGCGCAACCGGGTTTGCTTATGATGTTGCTCGCCAGTACGGGCTGGATATCATTACGCCGAGACCGGCACTGGTGCCCCTGACGCTGGATATGCCCTGGAAGGAACGGATGGCAGCGCTATCAGGGGTATCCACACCGACGGTTGTTCAATGCAGGGACGGGCACTATCGCGACGCGACGTTATTGACGCATCGTGGGCTCTCGGGTCCAGCCATTCTGCAGGCATCGAGCCATTGGCAGGGAGGCGATGAGGTTCATATCAACTGGCTGCCCGAGGTGGATGATCTCTTCGCTACACTCAAGGGGGTACGCCAGGATGCTCCCAAAAGAACACTGGGTGGCTGGCTGGGAGAACATCTGCCGAAAAGACTGGCGCAGGCGATGGAGGAGTGGCTGGGGCTATCCGGCATTATGGCGGACTACAGCAATCAAAAGCTTGAAGCGTTGGCCGCCCGGATTACTGACTTCACGATCAAGCCGGCTGGAACAGAAGGGTGGCGCACGGCAGAAGTCACCATCGGTGGCATTGATACCCGGGCCATTTCATCAAAAAGCTTTGCGGTTCAGGAGAACCCCAGGTTGCACTTTATCGGCGAAGCTCTTGATGTAACAGGTCAACTGGGCGGGTTCAACTTTCAATGGGCCTGGGCTTCGGGTTATGCCTGTGCGCAGGCACTTTGAGGCCTGCGCTCAGGAAAACACTGGTCCACGGTCATGTCTAGCGGCCGATCATCTTTTTGGCACGGCGCGCCATTGTATAAATAACAACGGAGCGCTTGAACAATTTACCAACTCGCCCCTTGTTGCGTGACAGCATGGTCACTAAAAGGCCCGATCCCAGTAGAATCGGTCCCTTGTAGTGAACGATTTGCCGCCAGGCATGATCGATAGGGGCAGTGGCTTCATTCCAGTCCCGCACGGCACTCGTGATCTGAAGACGCTCCTGCATGATGCGCTGTTCGAAGCGATGACGCCGAGCAGCCAGTTCATCTTTCTTCATGCCGTTCTCCCACACGTGTGTGGTCGATGCGTGTTTGATCCAGCAATTCCTTGTCTTCGCTAAAGCGCGCCAGCGTTGAGCGTAAAAGGCTCGGCTCGCGTGAGATGGATCTCACACGTAAAGCCACCAGCAGTCCCGACAGAATTAACACGCCAGCAGCAATACCGATCGCCAGCAATCGATGGTCCTGCCAGAAGGCCACAATGATCAAGAGCATCAGCATGCCGATGCCAAAGGCGAACAACATCAGCGCGATGCCGGAAAGCAACAGCAGCGAAAAGAGCCTTGCGCGTTCTTCCTGAAGCTCGATAACAGCGAGACGCAAGCGCGTCTCGCCGGTATCCAGAAGATTTCGTAGAAGACGCCGCGCGGCCAGGATAACGCGTTCGGCAGGGCCGCTACCGGAAGACATCAGCTGCGACCGAGGATCAGGCCTACCACGACACCCAGCGCCGCACCGTAGCCGACACTTTTCCAGGGATTGCTGCGCACGTATTGATCAGCACATTCCATGCTGTCCTGTGCCTGATGACGAACACGCTCACCGCTGGCTGACAGACGCTGACGGGTTTCTACAAGCTTGGCTTCTGCGCGTTCACGAAGACGAGCCACGTTTTCACGGGAGTCGTCGGCAGTCGCATGCATCAACTCCTCGATCGTGCTGGAGAGCTGACGCAGATCCTCGCGCAGCTGCTCCTGGCTTTCGTGTTCATTACCCCTGATAGGCTTCATGGCCATGCGATGTCCCTCCGTTGACAATAAAATTGCATACTCATCATAGCAGCATGGCCGAAGGCATCAATGTAAAGAGATCATGCGTTCCGCAAGAGACCTAAATGGTATCCGGAATCCCCAGAAATGACGTGTTCAGCGAAAAGCCGAGGCCGATACGGCGAGTGTAGTGATCATAATCGATCAGGCTTTCCCCGTAGCCCTCGTAGTACTGTACAAAACCGCGGATCTTGCCGTGCAGCGGGAAGGAATAATCAATCTGATTGCCGAAATTGCCCTTGCCCGGATTGCCACGTGCAAGCCAGGTAATCTCGTGCTGGTTGCTGAAGAGATATCCTGTCGTGATATCGGCATAGCCCACGTAATTTTCGATATCCGGGTTGTCATCGTCCTTTTCGGATTCAGGGATACGCCAGAAGGGCGCCACAGAGACGGTCCAGTTGCCCTTTTGCCAGATACTGTCGAGATAAATGCGATTCCAGCTGCGTGACAGCGGATCGGAGCGACCATTGGACTGATGCACCAGGCCCACGCGATTGGCCGTGTTGGTCCAGCCCCCGAGAACGGTACTGTTATCGAAACTCATGAACAGTTCCGGCTCATAATTGGTCTCGCGAAATGGCGAAGAAGCGTCACTGTTGTAGGCCTGCCACCAGGAGCGCTGGGTATAGGCAAAGTACAGATCGCCATTGTCGCCAAACACGTCATCGATCAGCCCGACCTTGACGCTGAACTGAAACTTGACTTCGCCGTGATCGATCTCACCATTTTCATCGATTTCTCTGAAATCGCTGGCGTTGGGGCGGGTGTTGTAGGTGTAGGGCATTAGATAATTGCGCTTGTATACGGTAATGGCTACCGGGTTAAGCGTCGCCTGCCGCTCAAGTGCTTCCCTGTCACGATCCCGTTGCATGGCGAGGGTATCGGTATCGTTTTCCGCGGCACCGGCCAGCGTGCTGCCTGTCATGAGACCCAGTAGAAGGGACTTCACTACCAGACGTTGAATACGATGAGTCATAAAGATCCATTCCAGAGATGACAGACGTCACGATGAGCTTATCATGGCGCCCAGAATTCGACATGCCCAGGGGTGGGGCAGACGCTGTCGGGATGACCGTCATTATCGGCAATTCCGAGCGACGTTTTAGTTATTACCTGGTAGATCGATATTATGTCTGCGCAGGAAGTTCTAATCCAGAGATGTTCGTTCATGTGAGGTAGGGTCAGCGTGGGAAAACCTGTCAGGGGGTCAGCGTGCCGGGTCATGTTGTTGGTAATGATACTGATGTTGTGGTTGATGCCTCTGTGGGCACTGGCCAGCGATCAGGAAATGCCGACTCGTCAGTCCATAGACGAACAGATACAGACGCTTGAGGGCAACGATCCCAAAAGCGCGGTCGAACAGCAGACGCTCGAAACGCTGAAAAAGACCCGCGAGGCGCTTGAGGCGCTTGATAAAACGCAGCAGGAACAGGCCTCGCTCGAAGAGAGAGTCAATCAGGCCGGCCGACAGCGGCGTCAGTATCAAGGTCAGCTACAGGGGCTGGAAAGTGATCGAGCGCTGGACAGTGAGGCACTGGGCAGGAGTTCCGTCGAACAGCTGGAGCAGCGGCTGGGCACCACTCTTGAGGACCTCAAGCGTCAGCAGGAGCAGCTCAGCGAAGTCTCTCGTGCCCTGATCAGCGCCCAGACCCTGCCTGAGCGGGTGCAGGCCACCATCAGCGATGCACGTCGTGAGCAACAGCAGCTCAGTGACTCGCTGGAGTCCAGCGATGGTAGTGCGCCAAGCCGCGAACAGCGACAGCTGGTCGACGTGCGCATGGCTCTGCTGGATGCCCGAATCGAGCTGGGTCAGCGTCAGCTGGCCAACAGTACGGTACTGCGCGACGTCAATCAGGTGCATCGAGAGCTGCTGATGCGTCAGATCGATATCAATCAGAATACGCTTTTGGTGCTGCAGGAGGCGATCAACCAGAAGCGTCGTGATGCCTCCGAGCAGGCCATTGCCGAGGCCGCCCACATCGGGGATAACGATCGGATCAGCAATCCGGTCGTGGATGAAGCGCGTGCCGAAAATCAGGCGCTGGCCCAGGAGCTTTTACGCACGACCGATCGCGCCAACACGATGATTCGTGACGGGATCAATACCCGTGCCAGGCTTGAGCAGGTGCGCCAGGTCGAGCGCACGCTCAACGAGCAGATCGAGGCGCTTCGAGGCAGCCTTTTGCTGTCGCGCGTGCTGCGTCAGCAGCGTGGATCGCTACCCGATGTTCAGAATCAGAACAGCCTTCAGGAAGAGATTGGCGATCTTCGCCTGCGTCAGTTTGATATCGGCCAGTTGCGCCAGGCGCTGGCCAACCCTGAAAGCTACATCGATACCCAGGTGGAAAGCGATGAACCCTTGACGCCTCAGGCACGTCAGGTACTGCTACAAACGCTCGAGATGCGGCGTGACCTGCTGGATCAGCTGGATCGCGAGTACGGCAGTCTACTGAGCCGGGCCATCGATGTTCAGCTTAACCAGCAACAGCTGGTCGACATCAGCCGCTCGGTGCGTGACACCATTGAAGAGCAGCTGTTCTGGGTTGCCAACGGACAGCCGCTGGGCCTGTCATGGCTCAGGGAGCTTCCGGAGCGCCTCGGGCAGCAGCTGCTGGGTGGACAATGGTTTCAGACGCTGGGGTCGCTCTGGGCCATCCCTTCCCCGCGAGCCCTGTTGGCCGTACCGCTTTTGATCGTGGCCGGACTGGTGGCCTTTTTTCGTCGTCGCATCAAGGCCTATCTGCTGGAGCTGCATGACCAGATCGGTCGTCTCAAGCGGGATACGCAGCTGCATACCCCCCGTGCCATCCTGCTCAATCTGGTCCTGTCCTCGACACTGCCGCTGACCCTCCTGACTGCCGGGATAGCCCTGTGGCTGGGCGGCGAAGGGTTTGCCGTCTCGCTGGGACGAGCGCTTTTGCAGCTGGCGCTTGCCGTACAGGTGTTCGGGTTGATTCGACGTCTGCTGGTGCCCGACGGGGTGGCGACACGCCATTTTCACTGGCCTTCTTCCTATGTCGAACAGTTGCGTCGCAATATCTTCTGGCTGGGGTGCAGCGTGAGCCCGGTGGTCGTGGTGGCCAGCATTGCCGAACAGGCCGATAGCCGACTGGCCGAGCAGCCGCTGGCGCTTTTGATCATGCTGGCGGGGCTGGTCGGCATGAGCGTTTTCATGCTGCGCCTGATTCTGGCGCACGTGCCCTGGATGGGGGTACGTCTTTTCCGTCTGCTATTGGGCGTTACGCTTTCCATGGTGCCGCTGGCACTGATCGGCATGATTCTGTTTGGCTATGAATACACGGCGCTGCGGCTGTGTGGCCGCTTTATTCTGACGCTTTATATTCTGGCATTGTGGCTTCTGGTTGAGGCCAGTGTGGTCAGGGGGCTCGCCGTAGCGGCCCGGCGGCTGGCGTACCGACGTGCGGTGGCCCGTCGCCGCGCACAGGGGCGTGACAGTGCCGCCGAAAGCGGTGTTGAGCTTGTCGAGGAACCGCCGCTGGATATGGAACAGGTCAATCAGCAGTCACTGCGTCTGTCCAAATTGATCCTGTTTCTGATTTTTATCAGCGTGCTGTATCTGGTCTGGGCTGACCTTCTGGGCGTGCTGTCGTATCTGGATAACGTCAGCATCGGTCAGATCAGCGAAAGCGATGCCGCTGGTGGCGACGTCAACGTGGTGACGCTTGCCGATGTGATGACGGCATTGATCATTGTCGGACTGATGGTGGTCATGGCGCGCAACCTGCCGGGGCTTCTGGAGGTCATGGTGCTGTCCCGGCTCAATCTCAAGCAGGGCAGTGCCTACGCGGTTACCTCGCTTTTGTCCTACACCATTGTCGGCAGCGGTATCGTGGCAGCGCTGGGCACGCTGGGCGTGACCTGGGACAAGTTGCAGTGGCTGGTGGCCGCTCTGTCGGTCGGGCTGGGTTTTGGTCTGCAGGAGATCTTTGCCAATTTCATTTCAGGTCTGATCATATTGTTCGAGCGACCGATTCGTATCGGCGACACCATTACGCTGGGTAATTTGCACGGCACGGTCAGCCGGATTCGTATCCGAGCCACCACGGTGACGGATTTTGATCGCAAGGAGATCATCATCCCCAACAAGACGTTCGTGACGGATCAGCTGATCAACTGGTCATTGACCGACAACATCACGCGCGTGGTGTTGACCTTTGGGGTGGCGCACGGCACCGATCTCGATCTGGCCCATCGCATTCTTCGACGCATTGCCGATGAGCACCCCAAGGTGCTTGCCGACCCCGAACCACAGGTGTTCTGCATGGCCTACAGCCAGAGCGCCTTCAATTTCGAGCTGCGGGTGTTCGTCAACGAACTGGTCGATCGTCTGGTGGTCACCGATGAGATCAATCGCCGGGTCGATGCCGAATTCAGGACCAGCGGCCTGCGCGTGGCCTTCCAGCAGATGGACGTCTGGCTGCACAACGAAAAGGGCGAGAAGCGCCTGGTTCAGCAGCGGGCGACGCAGGATGGCCGCCCGAGCCCTCATGCCAGCAACGCCCACGACGGTGATCCGGGCGATGTCTCGCCCGGCGAGCTGACCTGATTCCGGTCAGCCGAGATCGCGGGTGGCATGCATCACGAACTCCCGATTGCCGTCTGTGCCGGTGATCGGGCTGTCTCCCCAGTAGTGGAGAGTAAATCCGATCTGTTGGCAGCACGCGCGCAGGCGGCTTTCCACTTGCAGGTAGTGCCGCGCATCGCGCACGATACCGCCACTGCCAATCTGCTCGGGGGAGAGCTCAAACTGTGGCTTGACCAGACTGAGCAGATGCGAGCCGGCCGGTAATAGACGCGAAAGCTCCGGCAGAATCAGCGTCTGGGAAATGAACGACACATCCATCACGGCACCGGCCAGCCCGTCAGGGGCCAGCGTCATGATCTGCTCGTCCGGCAGGTGGCGCGCATTGATGCCTTCCAGACAGTGCACGCGGTGATCGTCGCGCAGCAGTGCATCGAGCTGGTCATGGCCGACTTCGATGCCGATCACTCGCGCCGCCCCATGCTGGAGCAGACAATCGGTGAACCCGCCGGTCGACTGACCTACATCCAGCAGCGTCAGCCCCTTGGGCGTCATTTTGGTGGCGGCCAGCAGTGCTTCTAGCTTGAGCCCGGCTCGTGAGACGTAGCGCTCCTCCGGGTCCTCAATGACATGAAACTCACTCTCTTCGGGCAGCTTTTCGCCGGGGCGGGTCAGGGTGCGTGGCTGCCCCTGCTGGATCAGCTGTACCCGGCCGTGACGAATCAGGCGCTGGGCACGTGTGCGCGAACGTACCAGTGCCTGGGCGACCAGAAGCTGATCGACACGTACCATCCTGCTCATGTTCATGTCCTGCGGTGCAAGAAAGGGGGGGCCCGATGCCAGGCATTCGGGATCTTCTATAGGGCTATTCTACCTCGCCTTCAACGGTGTGCGAGACGAAGTGCCGGTCACTGTTAAAAATCGTCTGCCAGCGGTGGAGCAGAGCCTGCCGCTTGAGCGGGTCGATCAGCGCCAGCAATCCCGGTGTCAGTCGAATGGGCTCCAGTGATGCTTCGCCTCCAGTAGCGTCATGAACGGCCAGCGGGCTGCCCAGCGGTGTCAGGGAGGTCATGACGGCCTGCCCCTCGTTTGAGGTGATAAAGGCCAGAAAGCGTCTGGCCGTGCTCGGGTGCGGGGCAGTCCCGGGAATCAGCGCCAGCCTCTGCAGGGCCAGCGCATAATCATCGGGGGCCTGCATCACCAGTTCGGGATGATGTTGAACCGCGCGTCGCGCGTAGGAGCCGATCAGGTTGTAGCCGATCAGATAGCGTCCCTCGATAAGCCCCTGAAGCATCGCAGCGGTAGAGTCCACCAGTTGTGTGTCGGCCTGACCCATGGCCTCGAAAAGTGTCCAGGCCTCCGTGGAGCGCGCGACATCCTGGGCCACGGCCATGAAACCAGTCGGGCTTCGGGCGGGGTCATAGGTCACGACGCGACCGGTCAGAGCATCACGGTGATGGTTTAAAAGGGCCAGCAGACTGGCATGATCCGTTGGCGGCTGGGCGCGATCGGCCAGTTCCCGACGGTAGACCATGACCAGGGGTTCCTGGGTCAGGCCAATAAGCTCATCGCGCCAGCGGGCGTCCTGCGGCCAGGCCGGGTTGATCACTCCCTCGCCCAGTGGCTGTGCCAGACCCGCGTTGGCCAGACGGTACTGCTGTGCCATGGCCGAGGACATCAATAGATCGACATCGGAGGGGATGGCGGTGAAGGGTTGGGGCTCGCCACGTGAGGCGTCGCGATAGTCCAGCGTGATACCCGGGTAGCGCCGATGAAAGGCTTCAAGTACGGGGCGCAAAACGTCGGCCTCCACCACCCCCTGAATGTTGAGACGCTCAACGCCTTGTCCCTCAAGGTGCAGATGGCCCGGTGAGATTGTCCCGGTGCCTTCAGCATCAGAGGCTGCGGCTGCAAGGATCAGCAGCATGATCAACACCGCGCGGCACAGGGCCTTGAAGGAAGCTGGCATCAGCATCAATCGGGTAGCCATAGACCGATCCTGAAATCACCGCTGTCCGTGTGGTCCATGACCACGTGCCCACCATGGGCTCGGGCCACGCCATCGACAATCGCCAGCCCAAGACCGCTACCGGGTCCCTGCTCCTGACAGCGATGAAACGGACGCAATACGTCCGCCTGCTCGGCGGCGCTGATGCCCGGGCCATCGTCTGCGACATAAAGCACTCTGGTGTCGGCATCGATGCCAACGGTCACTCGGGTGCGGGCGTAGCGCAGGGCGTTATCGATCAGGTTGCTCAGCGCTTCTTCGAGCTGCCAGCCATCACCCTCTACGGCCAGCGCCGGACAGGGCTCGGCAAGCCCGAGATCGATGCCGGCGCGGTCGGCAGCCGGCAGCAGGCGAAGCAGCGTGTCGCGGGTCAGCGTCTTGAGCGCTATCGGTTGTCGATTCACCGGGGCCTGCGGCGCGTCAAGACGTGTCAATGACAGCAGCTGTTCGGCCAGGCGCGTCGCGCGGCGAGTACCGCCCTGTACTTCCTGCAGGGCCTGCTGCCAGCGATGCGGGTCATGGCTTCGAAGTGCCAGTTCTGCGCTGGCAGCAATTCCGGCCAGTGGCGTCCGCAGTTGATGAGAGGCATCACCGATAAAGCGCTGTTCATGAGTGCGCACCTGTTGCTGGCGGGCCAGCAGCGCGTTGAGAGCTGCAAGCAGCTCTTCTAGCTCGCGTGGCACGCGGGCATTGATGGGGGAGAGGTCATGCGCCGAGCGGACCTTTAAGCGCGTGCGCAGATGTTCCAGTGGTCGCAGGGCCAGACGCAGGGTCATCAAAAGCCCTGTCAGCGCCAGCACCACGATACCGGCCAGTCGAAGGCTGCTGTCGCGAAAGAGCGCTATCGTCATCGCGCGTCGCGCCTCCAGTGTGTGGCCCACGAGTAGTGTATAGGGTTCGCGGTGTTGCCAGGCGGTCAGACGCGCCCCCAGTGCGCCAATACGCAATGACAGACCATTCAGATGAGCCGAATCGGCCTGGAAGGTGCCGGTGGCTGGAAGTGGCGTGACCAGGTTTTCAAGATCGGCGTTGCCGCTGACCGTCTGCCCCCTGTGATCGACCAGCGTATAAAAGACGCGTTCATCACCATTTGGCGCCAGCATGTTCAGTGCCGAGGCCGGCACATCAAACCAGAGTCTACCGTCGCGCCAGCCGACCTGATCGCTCATGACCTGAGCAGCGGAAGCCAGCAGTCGGTCATAGACGCGATCGGCGCTGCGCTGCGCGCTGTACCAGGATTGCAGCAGCAGCAGGACGCAGGTCAGCAACAGCAGGAGGGTGAGCCCACCCAGAAGGCGACGATGGAGGCTGACCGCAGGCGCCATGGTCTAGATCGGCTCCAGACGATAACCCAGGCCGCGGACAGTACGAATGCGCACATCACTACCTTCAAGGCGTCGGCGCAGACGGTGCACATAGACCTCGAGCGCGTTGTCCCCCGGTGGGGCATCGCCGCCAAAGGCCTCACGCATGAGATCGGCACGGCTGATGACCTGTTCGCCATGACGCAGCAAACAGGCCAGCAGACGCTGTTCGCGGCCCGGAAGCGACAGCGGCGTCTGATTGAGCTCGAGTCGCTGGGTCGGGACATGCAGCATCAACTGGCCCAGAGTGAGGGTGTCATTGACGACTGGTCGCGCGCGGCGCAAGAGCGCACGTACTCGGGCCTCGAATTCGTCGAGCGAGAAGGGCTTGGTCAGGTAGTCATCGGCGCCCAGGTCAAGACCGGCCACTCGGTCCTCGATTGAGGCGCGGGCGGTCAGAATCAGCACGGGTGTCTGATGGTCGTGCCGACGCAGCGTGGTGAGCACTTCAAGGCCGCTGCGATGCGGCAGATTGAGATCCAGAATCACAAGGTCGAGTTGGCGAGGCGTGGCAAGATAATCACAGGCATGATCCCCGCGTGTCATGATCTCCAGCCGGTCATCATGATCACGCAGCAGGGTTTCAAGAGTCTGTGCCAGCAGCACGTCATCCTCGATGAGCAGTAGTGCCATGAAGGCTCCGCAGCGACCGTACGCAAAAGAGGGGCAGTCTACCCTGGACGGCCGGCGCATCAAGACTGTTGTGATCGTTTGTCGGCATCGCTTGCGATTCCGGGAGTCGTGCTGCTAAGATGCGCGCTCGGTTGATCGGGGGCTGGCCAGCGGCCGGCACATATCTTACCCTGATCTCCGGTGATGGTGACCCTCGATGGTCCTCTCGCAACGCGATATCGCGAACCCCGCCAGGCCCGGAAGGGAGCAACGGTAGTGATGGATGCGTGTGCCGGGATGTGGCTGTCGAGGGTTGCCACCCTCTCTTCGAAGTATCCTCTCCATACTGATCTGATCATGCCGACCCTTCCGGTCATGTTGTGCTGTCCGTCATAACGCTATTTCTCTTGAAAGACTGTCCCCGGTGATCATGACAAGAGTCGTTGTCATGGATTGATTGGCGCATCTACGCCCAGCCGATAGAATGGTCGGCCTATCCATCGATCGACGATCTTTCTCATGCGTCGACACTTCACCGCTTTGAATACAGGCTATCGCGCTGCATGAGCTATCAGGTACTGGCCCGCAAATGGCGGCCGCGCACATTTCATGAGCTGATAGGGCAGGAGCATGTCAGTCGTGCGCTGGTCAACGCGCTTGATCAGGGGCGGCTGCACCATGCCTACCTGTTTACCGGCACGCGAGGGGTGGGCAAGACCACGCTGGCACGCATCCTGGCCAAGTGCCTGAACTGTGAAACCGGCGTGACGTCGCGCCCGTGCGGGCAGTGCCGGACCTGCCAGGACATCGATCAGGGGCGTTTCGTCGACCTGATCGAGGTGGACGCTGCCTCGCGAACCCGGGTTGAAGATACCCGTGAGCTGCTTGATAACGTGCAGTACGCGCCGACTCAGGGCCGTTACAAGGTGTACCTCATTGATGAGGTGCACATGCTGTCGACCCACAGTTTCAATGCGCTGCTCAAGACGCTGGAAGAACCGCCGCCGCACGTGCGTTTTTTGCTGGCCACTACCGACCCACAAAAGCTTCCCATTACGGTGCTGTCGCGCTGCTTGCAGTTTGCGCTCAAGCGCATGACCCCCGAGCGGATCGTTGATCACCTGGGACATGTGCTGACTCAGGAGCAGACGGCCTTCGATACTGCCGCGCTCTGGCTGCTGGGCCGTGCCGCCGATGGTTCCATGCGCGATGCCATGTCGTTGACCGACCAGGCCATTGCCTTTGGTCACGGAGAAGTGCGCGAGCAGGATGTCATTGCGATGCTCGGTACACTCGATCATCGACAGATTCTTGCGCTGGCTGAATCGCTGGCCGGCGGTGATGCTGCCGATGTGCTGGCAAGAGTGGCGCAGCTGGCCGAACAGGGCCCTGACTTTGCCGGCGTACTGGACGCCCTGTGTGGCGTCTTTCATCGTCTGGCGATTGCGCAGATGGTGCCGGCGGCACTGGATAATGCCCAGGGCGACCGCGAATCCCTGATCGCCCTGGCCGCACACTTCACGCCTGAAGACGTGCAGCTTTATTACCAGATTGCGCTCAACGGCCGGGGCGACATGGACAATGCCCCCGAGCAGCGAACGGCGCTGGAAATGACATTGCTGCGGATGCTGGCCTTCCGCCCGCAGGGCGCGCCGGCGCCGGATAACAAGCCGTTGCCGATTCGTGGCGATGCGTCACCGCCACCGGTGACGAATACTGCCGCGCCCGCACAAACGGCGCCTGCTGAGGCGACACCCGCCGAGGCGGCGCCCAAGTCGAATGCGGCTTCGGCACCAACGCCTGCACCCCCCGATACGGCCACCGCGGAAGCTCCGGCCGTGCCATCCGAGCCCGTGGCGCCTGTGCCATCCGCTGCCGAGTCGTCTGCGCCTGTCCCGGCACCGCCCTGGAGCGATGATGACGCCGCGGCGTCGCTGGTCGACGCGACAGGCAGCGCCGCCTATGGCGAAGCGCTATATGACGAGGCCGGTGAGAGTGTGCCTGCCGATCACCCTCAGCCGAGCGTGACACCGGAAGTGCCAGAAGTTGCGGATACTCACCAGGCAATGTTTGGCACGGCCTCGGCACCGACAGCGCCGATCGACGAGGCGCCTGACGACGAGGATGATCAGGACGATCCGCTTGATGAATACATGAATGAAGCGGTCGGTGAGAACGCTGGTGGTCAGGCACAGGCGCTCGCCACAATGGTTGAAGGGCTTGGCGATGATCCGTCTGCCGATGCCCCGTCACACGATAACGCCGGCATATCGACAGATGACACGACAGACAACGATAAGACAGACAATGACGTGTCGGGTGCCGGGTCGACTTTTCATGCTCTGCCGATCGAGGCGGATCATACGCCGATCGATAATGCGGGCTGGCTCAAGCTCTTTCCTGTCCTGGGGCTTTCGGGAATGACGGCCAATCTGGTGGCCAACTGCGTGGTGCGCCATGATGATGGTCAGCATCTCGCCATGTGGCTGCATCACTCCCAGAGCGCCATGAACGCTGAAGTGCACCGGGAGCGTCTTGAGAAGGCGCTGATGGCACGAGGTCTGTCACGTCGGGTGAGTATTGAAGTGGGGGAGATCGATAAGGATATCGAAACGCCTGCCCGTCGCCGTGCACGGCTTGAGCAGGCGCGATTGCAGCGTGCCATTGAAGCCTTGCGTGATGACCCACATATTCAGTCTCTACAGGAAGTATTTGGTGCCCGCCTGCTGGAGCGCAGCGTAACCTCGTTCGAGCAGGATGATGTCGGCAACGGCTGACAAGGCAATTAACAAGGTTTGATTTAACGACTCTTGAGGGGCGCAATCATGATGAAGGGCGGCATGGGCAACCTGATGAAGCAGGCTCAGGAAATGCAGGACAAGATGCAAAAGGTGCAGGAAGAAATTGCTGACACCGAAGTGCATGGCGAATCCGGCGCCGGCATGGTCAAGGTGACCATGAACGGCCGACATGATGTCACATCGATCGAGCTCGACCCGGCCATCATGCAGGAAGACAAGGAATTCCTTGAGGACCTGCTCGCTGCGGCCGTCAACGACGCCGTGCGCAAGGTGGAAGTCAACTCGCGCACCAAAATGGAAGAAGCCACCCAAGGGCTCAATCTGCCGCCCGGCTTCAAGATGCCATTCTAGGATACGCGCAATTCATGGCGACATTTTCACCGCTGATTGATCGTTTGCTCGAAACGCTGCGAGTGCTGCCGGGTGTTGGCCCTCGCACAGCGCAGCGCATGGCTTTTCATCTGCTTGAGCGTGACCGTGAAGGCGGACGCCGGCTGGCGGAAGTGCTGGGCGAGGCGCTTGAACGAGTGGGCTACTGTGAGTGCTGTCGTAACCTGACAGAAAGCCGGCTGTGCAGCATCTGCGAGGATACTCGCCGGGATGATCGCGCCCTGTGTGTGGTGGAATCCCCGGCCGATCTGCTGGCCATCGAAGAGGCCGGCGGTTTTCGCGGGCGCTACTTCGTGCTGCATGGCCATCTCTCTCCCATCGATGGTATCGGCCCGAATGATCTGGGGCTTGATCAGCTGGAGACGCTGGTCCATCAGCGCCAGATCGAGGAGCTGATTCTGGCCACCAATCCTACCGTTGAGGGCGAGGCGACCGCACACTATATCGCCGAGCAGCTGCGTGCACTGGGTGTGCGCTGCTCGCGTCTTGCCTATGGCGTGCCCATGGGGGGTGAGCTCGAATATGTTGATGGCGGGACGCTGTCCCGTGCGTTCATGGGCCGCCAGCCCTTTGGCGAGCGGGACCCTGAATGATGTCATGCCAGAGCGCCGCTTGAGGCGAACCCAACCGATGCGACAAGCCGCCATGCGGCTTGTTTTTCTTGATTCACTGCCGGCCCGAGCGTCGGCAGGCGGCTGTAGACCCAATGACCATGCCCACTGACGTCACCTGGCACTTTATCGATACCGAAGAAGCGCTCGAGCGCGCCTGCGCTGATCTTGCCACCCGCGACGTGATCGGAGTGGATACCGAGTTCATGCGCGAAACCACCTTCTATCCGGTGCCTGCACTGATTCAGCTCGGGGATGCTGATGTTGTCTATCTGATCGACCCGACCGCCGTCGCACCGACCGAGTCGTTGCGTACCCTGCTGGGCGATGCGGGACCACTGAAGATTCTGCATGCCTGCAGTGAAGACATGGAAATCTTTACGCTCTGGGTGGGCGATGTGCCTTCACCGCTGATTGATACGCAGATGGCTCATGCCCTGCTGGGCGAGGAAAGCTCCATCAGCTACCAGCGGCTGGTGGATCACTGGGCTCAGCAGCATGTGCCCAAGGGAGAAACCCGCTCCAACTGGCTGCAGCGTCCGCTGAGCGAGGAGCAGTGTCGCTATGCAGCGCTGGATGTGGTCTGGCTGTCATCGATCTGGCAGCGTCAGCAGGCGTGTCTTCGTGAAAAGGGCCGTCTCCAATGGCTGCTCGAGGACTGCCATGCGCTGGTCGATGCTGCAAGAGGGGCACGCGATGACGCCCGCTGGTATTTGCGACACCGCAATGCCTGGCGTCTGGAACCACGCCAGCTGGCGGCCTTTCAACGTCTGTGTGTCTGGCGAGAGCGCGCCGTGCGCGAGCGCAATCTGCCGCGCAACTGGCTGGCCAGCGATGCCACCCTGATGGAAATGGCGGCGGCGCTGCCGGGCAATCGTTATGAGCTCTCCCGGGTGGATGGCATCAAGCCTGCCCTGATCAAGCGTGAAGGTGACACGTTACTGGCATTGATCGAAGAGGCGGTGCGGCTGGAAGAGGCCGATCTGCCCAATACGTTGCCTTCTCCCATCAGTGATGCGTACAAAAAGCGCATGAAGGCACTGAAGGCGGCGGTCAACGAGCGCGCCACGGCACTGTCCTTGCCGGCAGAAGTGCTTGTAACCCGCCGTGAGCTCGAGCGCTGGATCAGCGCGGATCTTCAGCGGACCGACTGGCCCTGCATGAGCGGCTGGCGGGGGGAAGTGCTCAACGATGCCCTGGTATCGGCGCTGTCGCACGATACCCGCTCTTAGACTTCGGATGCCCACGGGCGCTGAAGCCATTACGCATTTTCGGAGAACCCCATGGCCTCGACACCGACACTGCTGCTGTGTCAGATCTACAAGAGCCCACGTCAGGAAGAGATGTTTCTATACGTGGATCGCACCAAAGGGCTGGAGGTGGTGCCAGAGGCTCTGCTGGAAGGCTTTGGCGCGCCGCAGTCCATCATGATGATGGTCATGACGCCGGAGCGTCAGCTGGCGCGTGTCGATACAGCTCGGGTCATCGAGGCGCTGAAGGAAAAGGGCTATTATCTTCAGATGCCGCCTGGTGGCGATGCACGAACGCGGGATCTGGCCTTTGATGTCAGCGCCCGCTTTGATGATCGGACACCTGAATAGGCGTGTCGGGAGGGCATATGCGAGAGCGATTCTGGGAGCGATTTCCGCTGGGGGCGTTGACGCCTCAGGAGTGGGAGGCCATCTGCGACGGCTGCGGGCAGTGCTGTCTGGTGCGCCTTGAGGACGAGGAGCACCAAGAAATCGTGACGCTGTCGGTCGCCTGTCGTCTGTTCGACACCACGGTGTGTCGCTGCAGCGATTACGAGCACCGCTTTGACAAGGTGCCTGACTGCCTGCAGCTGACGCCAGAGCGAGCCCGGGCGTTTCACTGGTTGCCCGACACCTGTGGCTACCGGCGCCTGGCGCAGTCAAAACCGCTGCCCAAATGGCACCCGCTGATCAGTGGTGATCCGCAGGGAGCGCGCCGCGCCGGCGTCAGCGTGCACGGTATGGCCGTGAGTGAAGAGAAGGTGCCCGAGCAGGACTACGAGGATTACATCATTGCCGTGATGCCTTGCCAGTCGTAAGCGCTGCCCCAGGGGGTCAGTAAAGGCTCTGAAATTAGTGCAATATCGCATTTAAAAAGGGCGCGCCTCGGTCATGAGGCGCGCCCTTTTAATTGGACATGGTCGTGTGACAACTTCCTGTTAATGGGCGCCTTTGCAGCACCCATCACGTTCAGTCGTCTTGCGGCAGCGTTTCGATGGTGGCTGAAGCGTCTGACAGCCCCAGTGCCCACAGGATAAAGGCGTCCTGCCGGGCCACATCACGCCAGGCATGAAAGCGTCCGGAAGCACCACCGTGACCGGCGCTCATGTCGGTGCGCAGCATGACCGGCCCTCGGGCGCTGTCGAGTTCGACCAGGCGTGCATAGAGCTTGGCCGGCTCCCAGTAGGGCACCCGTGAGTCGTGCCAGCTGCCCTGCAGATAGACGGCCGGCCATGGTGCGGGGACCAGGTTGTTCAACGGGGAATATCCCTTGATGCGTCGATGGGCCTCCGGCTCTTCCGGGTTGCCCCATTCGGTATATTCCGCCGTCGTCAGCGGCAGGTCCGGGTTTTCCATCGTGCGCAGTACATCGACAAAGGGGACATCCAGCACCGCCGCACAGAAGGCGTGTGGATCCAGATTGACGCTGGCAGCTACCAGCAGTCCGCCGGCGCTGGCACCATAAGCGGCAATGTGGCGCTCTTCGGCCAAGCCGTGTTCTACCAGCACATTACGAGCGGCCAGAAAATCCTGGAAGCTGTTTTCCTTGTGCTCCAGCTTGCCGGCCAGATACCAGGGCTCGCCTCGATCGCCGCCGCCGCGTACATGGGCCACGGCAAAGGCACCACCACGCGCGAGAAGTTCAAGGCGCGAGATGGAAAACCACGGGTCGAGCGTCTGGCCATAGGCGCCATAGCCATACAGCAGGGTAGGCAGCGGCCCGCGGTCGATCAAATCCGCGCGTGCCACTACCGATACCGGTACGCGTTCACCATCAAAGGAGGTGGCCCAGAGTCGGCGACAGGCCAGATGGCCGGGCTGGAGATCACCATAGACGGGTTGCTGGCGCAGCAGACGTCGCTCGCCGCTGTCGATATCGAATTCAACCCAGCGGGGCGGGGTCGTAAAGGATTCTTCGTGGAGGCGAAGCTGGCGTGTATCGAAATGGGGCGTGTCGGCGAGCCCGAGACTGCAGGGTGTCTCGGCGATGGGCAGCCACTCATCACGTGTCACGTCATGCTGGTCATCCAGCTGCATCAATCGCAGATGCACCTGAGCGCTGTCATGATCACGCTCGGTCAGCACCAGCCCCCAGGAGAAGGCATCCACGTCTTCAAGGGTGGTGTCGGCGCGATGCTCGATCATCGGTATCCAGCGATCAAATGCATGCTCCTCGGCGCGGTCGAGGCAGAAATGCACGGCATTTCTGTTGTGAAGTACGTAAAACATTCCCGGACGGTGATCGAGGCCATATTCCACCCCGGTTTCGCGCGGATGAAAGCAGGTCGGGGCGGTTTCCGGTGTCGCGGCGGGAACCAGATGGGCTTCACTGGTGTCCTTTGAGGCACTGTGAATGACCAGCCACTCTCTTGAGCGGGTCTTGTCCAGACCGACCCAGAATTCGACGTCGCTCTCTTCAAAGATACAAACGGCATCATCATGGTTGCGATGGCGTCGCCAGACGGTCGCCGGACGCTGGGTCGTGTCATGGCGCGTAAATAGCAGGGTAGCGTTATCTTCTGCCCAGCACAGGTCAGGTCCGATCCCGCGCTCGAGGCGAATCGTTTCGCCATCCGGCAAATGACGCAGGTAGAGATCGAAATATTCGTTGCCCTGTGTGTCCAGCGTCCAGGCCATCCACTGCTCGTCTTCGGACAGGGACAGATCACCCAGTTCGAGAAAGCTGTTGTGGGTAGAAAGTTCCTGCAGGTCGATCAGGCATTCGTGACCGCGGCGCTCGATATCGAGATGGTCAAGGCCTTCAGCGATGGGATGGCGCCAGAAGACCGGGTAGTCGGCGTCAGCCGCCGTTTCACTCCAGTACACGAAATGGTCAAAGGGCGTGGCAAGACCTGTCACGGCCAGCTCGCGGCGGGCGAGGTGGCTGTCAAAAAGGGTCTGCGTGAGTGAATCAAGTGGTTCAAACCACTGATCACATTCAAGGTTTACGGCCTCAAGAAATTCGGCCACCTCTGGCGCGTCACGGTTTTCAAGCCAGTGCCAGTGGGGGTCTTCGACTTTTTTGAAGCGCGCTACCGGCGCGGGAGATGGGTGTTCTTTCATAATGTGCAGTGTAACATTGATCGCTGTATTTAACCCGGAGGTATCAAGGGCGTGCTGATTTCAGACTCGATCCCACTATTGTGGCTATGCTGGTTCGTATTATCCGTTGCGGTGCTGGTTTTCGGCTACTTCGCCATTTCATTTCTGCCACGCCTGCCGCGCTGGCTGGTCACCGGGGCCGTTGCTGGCCTGCTCTGGATGCCGGCGTTCTTTTCGGTGCCCGGTCCACAGTCGGAGCTTGGGTATTCGGGGTGGGCACCGTCTCTGGTGGTGACCGCTGTCGGATTTCTGCAGCATAACGGCGGCCAGATCCTTTTCGGCGGTGCCCTGATGGCCATCGGTGCAGTGCTGGGTATGCTGGTGACCTTTTTTATCGGCCGCCGCGGCCGGCATGATCATGACGACGATGACCGTTCCGGCAATGCTCGAAACAGAGACAGTCGTGATGATCGTGATGTTTCCCGCCAGCGTCGGGAAAGTGCACCAGCGCGACGGGAACCTTCGCTCGGGAGATAGGCCCTATGCTGTATCGGTGGCTGATGACAGGTGCATGGTTGCTGCTGGCCCTGATGGCGTTGCCGGCTCAAGCGGAGCCACAGGGCTCGCCGGAGCAGAGCGATGTTCGTCTGGCCATCGATGTCTCCGGCAGCATGAAGGACAACGACCCCGATAACCTGCGCGCCAGCGGAGTTCGTCTGTTGGTGGATCTGCTGCCCGATAACGTGCGCGCCGGGCTCTGGACCTTTGGTCAACAGGTCGCCAATCCGCTGGCCATGGGGGCCGTCAACGATCAGTGGCGCCAGCGCGCACTCTCCGTACTGCCTCAGCTGACCCACTATGAGCAGTTCACTGATCTCGAGTCGGCGCTCAATCTTGCCACCCGGGGGGTGAGCGCGGAGGGCAGGACGCATCTTATCGTGCTGACCGATGGCATGGTGGATGTCCCGGCCGTCAGCAACAAGCCCGCTCGGGATCGCGCCTCGCGCGAGCGCATCATCAATACGCTGGCACCGGATCTTGCCGGGCGCCATGTGGTCGTACATACCATCGCGCTATCCCGTAATGCCGATATTGATCTGATGCGTTCCATTTCGCAGCAGACCGGGGGGCTGGCCTCGGTGGCAGAAGATTCTCAGGCGCTTTTGCGCTCCTTTCTTGATGTGCTCGATCAGGTGGCGCCAAGACAGCAACTGCCGCTGGAAGATGGCCGGTTTCAGGTCGACGACCATGTGCGCGAATTTACGGCGTTGATCTTTCATGATCAGAGTGAGGGGCCGGTGACGCTGGTCAGTCCCGACGGTGAGCGTCTGAGCATTGATGCGCCAGGTGTGGCGAGTCGCTGGCGTCACGACAATCGTTATGAGCTGATTACCGTGCCCGAGCCCGCATCGGGGCAATGGCAGATCGAGGGGCCGGTCGGTGCCGGCTCTCGTATTCTGATCGACTCCAGCCTTCAGTTGCGCAGCGCCGGCATCCCGGCCACGCTGTATGCCCATATCGACCATCCGCTGGATGCCTGGCTGGAAGGCATGGGCGATCAGAGCAGTGATCCTTCGCAGCAGCCCACCGTCGATGCGGTTCTACGAGGTTCGCAGGGCGATATTACCAGTACCCGTTTGCAGCGCGAATCAGATGGGCATTACCGTGGGCGTCTTGAACGTATCGATCAGACGGGCAATGCCGAGCTGGCACTGCAGGCGCGCGGTGAGTCGTTTGCGCGCCTGCTCACGCACAGCGTCAATGTGGTGCCGGTCATCGATGCCACGCTTTCTGCTGATCAGTCACGAATCATCCTGAATGCCGCCTGGCCTCGTCTAACGCGTGACAATACTCGTATCAACGCCAATCTGTTGGGAGAACCCCTTGAGGTCAGGCAGCTGGCGGAAGATCGCTGGCAGGTGGCCCTGTCCGATAGCCTGCCTGACGAATCCATTTCGGTTGATCTGAGCGCCACGGTAGGACTTGATAATCGGATTCTCGAAATCCCCCTGCCGCCGGTAGTGCTCAATAGCGATGCCGCGACCCGGCTTTCCGGGACACGGTTCGACCAGGACGCGATCAACGGCGAAAAGATGACCTCCCCTGAAGAGAGCGATGAAGATCAGTCCTGGTCGCTACAGCGTCTCTGGTATATGGCGCAGGAGCACTGGCCTGCTACCAGAGACCGGATTGTGTACTGGGCGCAGGATCCACGAGCGTGGGGTGTGGCCGCTGCGCTGTTGTTGCTCTTTTTGATGCTTGCCTACCGACGACGTCGCCTGCGACGTCAACGTCCTCGACAAAGGAGAGACCCGAGTGTGTGAGCTACTGGGCATGAACGCCAATCAGCCGGTCAGTACCGGCTTCAGCTGGCGCGGCTTTCGGCATCGCGGGGGTGCCAACGGTCCTCACAGAGACGGGTTCGGCGTCGGTTTTTTTCGCCACGATGGTTATCACGATTTTCATGATCTGCGCCCGGCCATAGAGTCTCCGCTGGCCACGCTGCTTGGCGATGACGAGATTCCGGCGCTGATCATGCTAGGACATCTGCGTCAGGCCAATGAGGGCAGCGTCGATATTCGCAATACCTACCCCTTTACCCGTGAAACAAGGGGAGAGTGCTGGAGCTATATCATGCAGGGTCAGCTTGAGGGATTCGAGGTGCTCAAGCTGTCCGGTCGCTTCACGCCGATGGGCACCACCGATGGTGAGCATGCCTTTTGCTGGCTGCTGGATCAGCTCACTGAAACAGATTGCGAGGATTCCGCAGAGGTGTGCGAAAGGCTGCGCCAGTGTGGCGACCGACTGGCACGGATGGGCGTTTTCAACATGATGCTCAGCGACGGCCGGGTCCTTTATACCTACTGCAGCAAGAAGATGTGCTGGCTTACTCGTCGTACCCCTTTTGCCACCGTCACCTCACTGGACAGCGGCGAACATATCGATCTTGCCAGTCGCTGTGGCAGCACTACGGTCTACACCCTGCTGGCCACGACCCCACTGACCAGTGAGTCTGGCTGGCAGGACATGCATCCCGGCGAGGCGATGGCCTTTTGCAACGGCGAGCGATGTGATGTCAGCTCACCGGAAGCCGTTCTGTCCTGATGCCTGAAGGGCCTGAAAGCCCTTTAAATGCCAAAACGCCGCGAACACTCAGGGTGTCCGCGGCGTTTCTCGCTAACAGCGCAGTTTTTGTCAGCTCAGCTCTTCTTCAGTAAACATGCCTTCAAAGAGGGCAGTCGAGAGATAGCGCTCACCGCTGTCGGGCAGGATGACGGCAATGGCCTTGTCCCGATAGGCCGGGTCTTCTGCCAGGCGCAGGGCAGCGACCATGGCGGCGCCACAGGAAATGCCGACCAGCATGCCTTCCTCGCTCATGAGGCGACGCGCCATGGCCATGGCCTCTTCACTGGTGACGGCTTCGACCTGATCGATATAGTCCAGATCCAAGTTGGCCGGAATGAAATTGGCGCCGATGCCCTGAATCTTGTGGCCGGCGGGAGTGATCTCCTCACCGCGCAGACGTTGCCCGATGATCGGGGATTCCGCGGGCTCGACGGCAACGCTGTGCAGCACCCGTCCCTTCGTCTTCTCGAAATAGCGCGAGATACCGGTGATGGTGCCGCCGGTACCAACGCCCGCGACCAGGACATCGAGGTCGCCATCGGTGGCGTCCCAAAGCTCGGGACCAGTGGTCTTTTCATGAATTTCGGGGTTGGCCGGATTTTCAAACTGGGCCGGCATGAAATAGCGCTCGGGTTCGGCATCGCGCAACTCTGTGGCACGCTCCACAGCACCTTTCATGCCGCGAGCGGGTTCGGTCAGCACCAGTTCGGCACCCAGCGCCTTGAGCACCTTGCGGCGCTCGATACTCATCGAGGCCGGCATGGTCAGCTTGACCTTATAGCCACGTGCTGCGCCCACAAAGGCCAGCGCGATACCGGTATTACCCGAGGTGGGCTCGATGATTTCCATGCCCGGCTTTAAAACGCCTCGCTTTTCGGCGTCCCAGATCATGTTGGCACCGATACGGCACTTGACCGATAGCGCCGGATTGCGCGACTCGAGCTTGGCGTAGACGCGAGGATGGTCCGTCAGATGTCGAACCCTGACCAGTGGTGTTTGTCCGATTGCCTGGGAGTTGTCTTCCAGAATATTGCTCATCGCGTGCTCCGTGTCCGTCAGCGGTCTGATAGGGAAGAGGTTAAAAGGCCTACGCCATTGTGCCGAGAGGTCGCGACCTTCGTCGAGCCCCGGGGTTCCAGCCCTGGTGACAGGCTTTCATGCTATTTTAGGGGTTTTCCATGAAACGGTACCTGGCCGCAAGCGGCATGATGATCGGGAGATGGCATGAGCGAGACGACAACGGCAATGCTTGAAGGGCCAATACTCGAAAGGGACGACGGTTACCGATCAATCCTCGACGTGTTTGAAAAGGCCTGCGCGCAGTATGCCCATCGCCCCGCCTTTACCTGCATGGACAGTACGCTGACCTATGCGGAGATGAAGACGCTGGTGGATCGGTTTGCGCACTGGATCATTGAGCAGACCGACATGTCGCCCGGTGACCGGCTGGCGATCGTGCTGCCCAACCTTTTGCAGTATCCGGTAGCCGTCTTCGGGGCGCTGAAAGCCGGCCTGGTCATCGTCAATACCAATCCCCTGTACACCGCCGACGAGATGTACCATCAGTTTGCAGATGCCGGCATCAGCGGCGTGGTGGTGTTTGCGCACATGGCCCACAAGCTTGAAGCCGTGCTCAAGCGTTTGCCGATTGCCCACGTCGTGATTACCGAGGTGGCGGATCTTCATCCCTTGCCATCACGTCTCAAATACAATCTCGGTGCACGCTATATTGCCCGCCAGGTGCCGCGCTATCATCTGCCCGATGCCATCAGCATGCGTCAGATTCTCAAGCAGAAGGGCCAGGTCGATGACCGTCGCTGGGGGCGTGATGATGACCTGGCCATTCTTCAGTACACCGGTGGGACGACCGGTACGCCCAAGGGGGCGATGCTCTCGCATGCCAATCTGGTGGCCAACATGCGCCAGACCGGTGAGGTGCTGGGCGGCGCCGTGACCCGGGGGCAGGAAACCATCATCGCGCCTCTGCCGGTCTATCATATCTATACGTTCACCGTAAACTGCATGTTCGGCTGTGAAACCGGCAATCACAGCATCCTGATTCCCAACCCAAAGGATCTGGACAGCTTCGTCAAAACGCTTGGCAAGCAGCCCTTTTCAGCGTTTATCGGCCTTAATACGCTGTTTGCCGCCCTGTGCCGGCGTGATGATTTCAGAAAACTGGATTTCAGCCATTTGAAGCTCAGTGTCTCGGGCGGCATGGCACTCAATACGACCACGGCCAATCGCTGGTATGAGGTGACAGGCTCTGCCGTGCTGGAAGGCTATGGCATGACCGAGACCTCCCCGGTGGTGTGTGTCAATCCGCCTGACCGGATTCAACCGGGCGCCATCGGTCGACCGGTGGCTGGCACGCGCCTGAAGGTACTCGATGATAACGATCAGCCGCTGGGCTATGACACGCCCGGTGAACTGTGCGTGCAGGGTCCCCAGGTCATGAAGGGCTACTGGAACCTGCCCGAAGAGACCGCCAAAACCCTCTCCGAGGATGGCTGGGTCCGGTCGGGCGATATCGCCGTACTGCAAAAGGATGGCTTTGTACGCATCGTGGACCGCAAGAAGGACATGATCGTCAGCTCCGGATTCAACGTTTACCCCAATGAAGTCGAGGATGTGCTTTTAAGGCATGAGGACATTCACGAGGCCACGGTGATCGGTGTGCCGGATGAAGACGCCGGGGAGAGCGTGGTGGCGTTTATCGTGCCGCGAAACGGCGCAAATCTTGATGCCGCGGCGCTCAAGCAGTGGTGCCGGCAGGAGCTGACCGGTTACAAGGTGCCCAGACGCTTTGAGTTTCGCGATCAACTACCACGCAGCACCGTCGGCAAGGTGCTACGTCGCGCACTGCGTGATGAGCTGGCAGGTGACCATCGCCAGAACGCCTCCTGAACGATGGCGCGGTTGGCCGCCAGGGCCAGATTGGCGCTACAATAATCTTCCGGCTGTGAGTCGTTGAACACCTTTCCATTGAGCGGTCATGGCCACGCCATGACCGTTGTCACTACCGCCTTGGCGGTTTCAAAAGTCCAGAGGGTACCTTGAGCGAGAACGTGACTGACTCCGGTGAGTCGGCGCAGCAGGTGCATGCATCACTGCGTCGCCGCCTTGATGACGCGCTGATCAGCGATGCCGTAACGCAGGGGCAGCGTCTGGAACGGCTGACCGGGCGCATTCGCCGCGGCCAGCCCGTGGATAAGGCGCTAAAGGATATCGATGCCCGACTGACGCGCTCGGCGGCCCAGGTTCAGGGACGTCTTGGCCAGCCCGTAACGCTTGAATATCCTCCCGAGTTGCCGGTTGCCGAGCGTCATGACGATATTCTGGAGGCCATCCGTGATCATCAGGTCGTGGTGGTGGCCGGTGAGACCGGTTCCGGCAAGACCACACAGCTGCCCAAGATGTGTCTGGAACTGGGGCTCGGCGTTCGCGGACTGATCGGCCATACCCAGCCGCGCCGGCTGGCCGCTCGCAGCGTGGCACAGCGACTGGCGCAGGAAACCAGCAGCGCGTTGGGCAGTGCGATCGGTTATCAGGTGCGCTTTACCGATCAGACCGACCCGACCACCCGGGTCAAGCTGATGACCGACGGGATTTTGCTGGCGGAAACCCAGCATGATCCGCAGCTTTTGCGCTATGACGCGATCATCATTGATGAGGCGCACGAACGCAGCCTCAACATCGACTTCCTGATGGGCTATCTCAAGCGGCTGCTGGCGGAGCGTCCCGACCTCAAGGTCATCATCACCTCAGCCACCATTGATGTGGAGCGCTTTTCGCGTCACTTTGGCCATTATCATGACGATGGCACCACAACGCCCGCCCCGGTCATCGAGGTTTCCGGGCGGACCTATCCCGTGGAAACGCACTATCGCCCGCTGGTGCGTGACGAGCGTGAGGAGGAGGACCAGACGCTTCAGGAAGGCATCGTGACGGCCGTCGAGGAGATCGGACGTATCGAGCGTGAAAAACGCTGGTATACCGGCCCGCGCGATATTTTGATCTTTCTGCCTGGTGAGCGCGAAATTCGTGAAACGGCCGACACGCTGCGACGGCTTGAATTGCGCGATACGGAAGTGCTGCCGCTGTATGCGCGGCTCTCCAACAGCGAGCAGAACCGGGTGTTTGCCCCGCACACGGGGCGGCGTATCGTGCTGTCCACCAACGTTGCGGAAACCTCATTGACCGTCCCCGGCATCCGGTATGTGATTGATCCGGGGCTGGTGCGTATCAGTCGCTACAGCTATCGCGCCAAGGTGCAGCGCCTGCCGATCGAGCCGATCAGTCAGGCCAGTGCCGATCAGCGTCGCGGACGCTGTGGCCGTATCGCCGAAGGTGTGTGTATTCGCCTCTATAGCGAAGAGGACTATCTGTCGCGTTCGGCCTATACCGAGCCCGAGATTCAGCGGACCAATCTGGCGTCGGTCATCCTTTCCATGCTGTCGCTGGGTCTCGGCGATATCGGCAGGTTCCCTTTCGTGGATGTGCCGGATAGCCGCTTTATCAAGGATGGCTTTCGTCTGCTGTTCGAGCTGGGTGCCGTGGACGAGCGCCAGCATCTGACAAAAATCGGCCGGCAGTTGGCACGACTGCCGATCGATCCGCGCCTGGCGCGAATGGTGCTGGCCGCCAGTGAGTTCGGCAGCCTGCGTGAGACATTGATTGTGGTCAGCGCGCTTTCCATTCAGGACCCCAGGGAGCGGCCGGCCGAGAAACGCGAGGCGGCGGACCAAAAGCATCGCCAGTGGCTGGACAAGGACTCCGATTTCACCGCCTGGATCAATCTGTGGCAGGGTTTTGAGGCCAGTCGTGCCGAACTATCAGGCAATCAGCTGCGACGCTGGTGTCGCGACAACTACCTGAGCTATCTGCGCCTGCGTGAGTGGCATGACACCTATCGCCAGCTCAAGCAGCTCACCCGCGAACTGGCGCTGGTCGAAAACGAGGGTGAGCCCGACATTGCCCGTCTCCATCAGGCGCTTCTGACCGGGCTCTTGTCCAACCTGGGGTTGCATGCCGGTTCTGACAAGGACCCAAGGGAATATCTGGGCGCGCGCAATCGCAAGTTCATGATCCACCCGGGCTCAGGGCTCGCCAAGCGTACGCCTAAATGGATCATGGCGGGCGAGATGGTAGAGACCACGCGGCTGTTCGCCCGTCAGGTGGCGGCCATCCGCCCGGAGTGGATCGAGCCGCTGGCAGAGCATCTGACCAAGCGAAGCTATAGCGAACCGCACTGGGAAATGAAGCGAGCCCAGGTTGTGGCCCATGAGCAGGTCACGCTGTTCGGGTTGCCGATCGTGGCGCATCGCAAGGTGCACTATGGCCCCATTGCGCCAGAGGAATCTCGGGAGCTGTTCATTCGTCATGCGCTGGTGGAAGGACAGTTTCAGACGAACGGCGCCTTTTTCGAGCATAACCGGGCGCTGATCGAGGAGGTCGAGGATCTCGAGGATCGCGCCCGGCGCCGCGATATCCTGGTCGATGAGCAAACGCTGTTTGAATTTTATGATGCGCGCCTTCCTGTCGATATCTATAACGGCAAGAGTTTCGAGCGCTGGCGTCGCCACGCCGAGCAGCAGGACAGCAGTGTGCTGTTTCTGGACATGGAGACGCTACTGGCGCGTGAGGCCAGTGAGGTGACCATCGAGCAGTACCCCGATACGCTTGAGTTGAGCTATCAGGGGGGCGGTATTCGCTATCCGCTGTCGTATCACTTTGCACCCAACGAGCCGGATGACGGCGTCACGATCACTGTGCCGGCCTCCATGCTTTCCACTCTGCCGGGAGAACGGCTGGAGTGGCTGGTGCCGGGGCTTCGTCGCGACAAGGTAATCGCGCTGATGAAGTCTCTGCCCAAGCAGTATCGCCGACAGGTGGTGCCGATTCCTGACTGGGCCGATGCGGCGCTGTCGGCATTGACGCCCGGCAACGTCTCGTTGACCTCTGCGCTGGCGGAGTTTCTACGTCAGAAAACGGGCATTCGACTGTCGGCCGATGAGTGGCGTCCGGAGCAGCTGCCGGCGCACCTGGTCATGAACATCCGCGTGGTGAATCATGAAGGGCAGGTGCTGGGAGAAGGGCGTGACCTTAATGCGCTGATCGAGCGCTTTGAGCGTGAAGCCGAGGCGGGTACGAAGGCGATGGCGGGTGACGCATTGTCGCAGCAGGGACTGACACAGTTTCCGAAAGGCGAGCTGCCGCAATCTCATGTGCGTGATCAGGCCGGCATTCGTGTCGAAGCCTGGCCGGCGCTGGTCGATGAAGGCGAGACGCTGGGGGTGACGCTCTTTGATCATCCGGACAAGGCCTATGTACAGCATCGTCACGGCATCAAGCGTCTGGCCATGCGTCGTCTGCCGGATCAGGTTCGTTTTCTGGCGCGCGATCTGCCCGGACTGGAGCGTTGTATGCTTCTCTATGCCAACGTCGGTACGCGGCGGGATCTGGTGGATGATTTCATCGAGGCCGTGTTCCTGAGCGTATTTGCCTTTGATCCGCTGCCGCGTGATCAGGCGGCCTTTGAAGCCCGTCTTGAAAGCGAGCGTTCGCGGCTGCATGAAACCGCCGAGTCGCTTGTGGCGCTGCTGGAACGCATCCTCAAGCGCCATCTCGAGGTCAGCAAGGCGCTCAAGGGCAAGGTGGCCTTCAATCTGGCACTAAGCTGGAGTGATGTCCGTGCCCAGATGCAGCGGCTGGTTTATCCGGGTTTTATCAGCGCGGCGGGAGAGTGGCTGGCTCAGTATCCGCGCTATATGGAGGCAGCCCGGATCCGGATTGAAAAGGCCCCGCGCGAGGTACGTCGCGATCAGCTGTCGATGGAGGAGGTCAATGACTTTCAACGACGCCTTGAAGAGAGACGCCGCCGACAGGGGGCTGGCACCGTTCAGGATCAGGCGCTGGAGACGTTTGGCTGGTGGCTTGAAGAGTTGCGCGTGTCGCTTTTTGCCCAGCAGCTGGGGACGCTGGCACCGGTATCAGCCAAGCGGCTGGAGCGCCAGTGGCAGGAGCTGACGGCTTCCTGACCCAGGGCTGATGGTCGCTGGACTGTACAGTGACCGGAAATCGGCTGACAATGCGGCGTTTGAGTCCTTTGCGCGCTATTAAAATTGCTGGACGCGGGACGCAGGCACAATGCAGGCGGTTGCCGCAGTAGAACATGATGCAGCGGCTTTTGGGCTGCAGATAACAAGGGACAGGGTGAACGAATGAAAACATGGACGAACATTGCCGCGGCAACCTTTACCTGTGTCACGCTGGCAGGATGTGCCGGCACTCAGACGCAGGATGGTAACCCTCAGGATCCCTGGGAAGGATTCAATCGGGGCGTATACTCCTTCAACGACACGCTGGATCGCTATGCCCTCAAGCCGGTCGCACAGGGGTATGATTACATTACGCCGACACCCGTACAGGAAGGCGTAGGCAATTTCTTCTCCAACCTTGGTGAAATCGGCAACTCCTTCAACAGTCTGCTGCAGTGGAAGCTGACCAATGCGGGCACCTCGGTCGGTCGACTGCTGATCAATACCACCCTGGGTCTGGGCGGATTTCTTGATCCGGCCACCCGCATGGGCATCGAGAAGCATGATGAAGACTTTGGCCAGACGCTGGCTACCTGGGGTGTCGGGTCAGGACCCTATCTGGTTCTGCCGTTCCTCGGGCCAAGCACGGTGCGTGATACGGCCGGCCTGCCGGTGGACTGGTATACCGACCCGGTCACCTACGTTGATCATGACGTGACGCGCTGGAGCATACGCTTTATCGATCTGGTGCAGACGCGCGCTTCACTGCTGAGTCAGGAAAAGCTGATTCAGGGCGATCGCTATTCGTTCATTCGCGATGCCTACCTGCAGCGCAGGGCGTTTTTGATCAATGATGGTCGGTCCGGCAAGGATCCCTTCGGCAGTGACGATCTTGAATTCGATGACAGTGACTTTGCGGAATAAATCCATCGAACGACCATGGCGGAAAAGCGTTCATGCCTGTCAACACGGCTAGGATAGCGCTTGTCGATCAGCCCGGAGAGCGTCGCGATGCGCTCTACCGGGCGCTGTCAGCGTGTGGCCGGTTCACGCTGGTGGCCTTTGACAGCCTCGAGGCGTTGCCCGAAGGGCTGGAAGGTCTGATCGTGCACGCAGATATTGTGCCGGCTTCACGCTGGACGTCACTGGCCAATTGGCTGCCGACTGTGGTCGTCAGCCAGACGCGCGACAGCCAGGCATTGCTGGCGGCTGTTCAGGCCGGCATGATCGATTATCTGATCGACCCTGTTGATCAGGTATCGCTTTTGACCCAGCTCATGCTCAGGGCGCTGGATTGTCGACGTGTTCATGCCTCGGCATTGCGCGATCGGGATCGACTGGAACAGCTCAACGAACAGCTTCAGACGCATCTGAGTACGTTGCGTACCGACCTCCAGGCCGGTGGGCAGATTCAGCGTCGGCTGCAGCCCATGCCGTGTGCCAGACTCAACGGCATCGAAGGCGATTACTGGATGGCGCCGTCGCTTTATCTGTCGGGCGACTTTCTCGACTATCAGGCTCATGGCGACCGTTATGTGTTGTTCTGTTTTGCGGACGTGGCCGGGCATGGCGCTTCATCGGCCTTTGTGACGGTGCTTTTAAAGGCACTGTTTCAGCGCTGGCTGTCACGCTGGAATGCGCGTTTGCCGGAAAATCTGCCGGCCAGATGGCTTGCCCGACTTAACCGGGAGCTGCTGGACACCGGAATCGGCAAGCATGCCGCCATCGTGGTCGGCGTCATCGATTGTCAGACCCGAACGCTGCACTATTCGCTGGGTGCACAGATGCCCATGCCGATTCTGGCCACGAAGGACGGTGTGCGTCAGCTTGAAGGGCAGGGGGCTGCGGTTGGGCTGTTTCCGGATGTCGAATATCCGACCTACCATTGCGAGCTGCCAGAGCAGTTCAGGCTCTGGCTATGCTCGGATGGGGTCTTTGACTGTCTGCCTGGTAATAACATCGAAGAACGTCTTTCTGCGCTGTGCGAGCATATCGGCAATGCAGGAAGCATCAGTGATCTGAAATCATCGCTGGCCCTGTCCGATGCGTTACCGGATGACATTACCTTTCTTACCCTGAGCGGTTTCAATGATGGATGAAGGACGACTTCAGGCGGCTTTTGAAAAGGGCACCTTTGTGCTCAGACTGACCGGAGATGTGCGCCTGACACTCTGTGCGACCCTGGACCAGCAGGTGGAGCCTCTTGCAAGGCTTCCGGGGCTCGAGCGCGTCGTCATCGATCTGCGCCAGGTGATCAACATGGATTCCACGGCGCTCGGATTTCTGGCCAAGATTGCGCTCGCCGTGCGTCAGCGCATTCCGGGTCAGCCGCTGGTAGCGGTCGATCATCCCGATGTCAGACGCATGCTTGATGTCATGGGGTTTCAGAAGTACGTCAATATCATCGACATACCCTGGTCGGAGCCTGCCGATTTCAGCGATCTACCCGCACTGGAAAGCAGTGAGGAAGAGCTGCGCGATCGAATTCTTGAAGCCCACCGTACACTGGCGGCGATGAGCGAATACAATCGCATCGAATTTCAGCCGCTCATCGAATTGCTGGAATCCCAGCGAGAGCACTGACCCCGAAGACCGTGCGTCCCAGCGCATAGCGCACGCTGCCCGGGGTCTGATCTGGAGAACGACTTGCCTATTATTGGAGCCAGACGCCTGGCTTTGCTGGTGGCCGCCAATACGGCCCTGGCGCCCTTTGCCATTGATGCTTACCTGCCAGCCATTCCTGCCCTTGCCCTGCACATTGATGCCAATATTCACCTGACCGAGCTTTCAATCAGTGTCTTTTTACTTGGGATGGCGCTGGGGCAGCTGGTGTTTGGCCCCCTGTCGGATCGGGTCGGGCGCAAGCCGGTGCTGCTGGGAGGGATTATTACCTTTACGCTTTCCAGCCTTTTACTGACGCAGATCGAAGCGTTCTGGCCCCTCATGATATTGCGGTTTCTGCAGGCGCTGGGTGGAGGGGCCTGTGTGGTCAATTCACCTGCCATCGTGCGGGACTGCTTCTCGGGGCGAGAGGCCGCGCGGGTGCTTTCAACGATGGTCATGATCCTGATGCTGGCGCCACTGGTGGCACCTACGGTCGGGAGTGTACTGCTGACGCTGGTCGATTGGTGGGCCATCTTCCTGTTTCTGGCTCTGTATGGCGCAGCTCTGCTGTATCTGATCATCACTTATCTGCCTGAAACCCGAACGCCTGACAAGCGCTCGCCTCACGGGGCAGGGCAGGTCCTGCGCAACTATGTACGGGTGCTCAAACACCGCGAAGCCATGGGCTACATTGCTGCCGTGTCTCTGTCCTTTGCAGGCATGTTCTGTTTTATTAACAGCTCTCCATATGTCTATATGGAGTATTACGGGGTGTCCAGTCAGCTTTACCCATTCATCTTTGGGGCCAATATCGTGGTTATGGCACTCTCCAACCGCCTGAATATACGGCTCTTGGCGCGATATTCACCTCAGCAGCTTTTGAGACTGGGGCTTGGCATTCAGCTGGCGGCCGGTACATTGATTGTGGCATCGGTACTCGCAGGTCTTGATGCACTATGGTGGATGGTGGTGCTGATCATGTTTTTTGTTGGGGTCAACGGTCTCATTTCACCCAATGCCGTCTCTTCCATGCTGGATCACTTTCCAGACATGAGTGCCACGGCGAACGCGGTGCTGGGCAGTCTACAATTCACGGCGGGCGGCCTTGCCGGGGCATTGGTCAGCGGCCTCCAGATGGAGAGCATCTGGCCGATGGTACTGGGTATGGTAGGCGCCAGTCTTTGCGCCAATACGCTGTTGCGTGTGCTGGCCCCATCTGTTCGAGCAAGGGAAGTATTGTGAAATGCGCGCTGTGTGACGGGGTATGTCGTTACAGTGCCCGACAACGGTATCCATGAGGCTGGCATGAAAAGCGACCCGGAGCAGGATCAGCACCATTTTCCCTACCACCTGATACTTACCTTTGCCTCACTGGTCATCATCGTGACCGGTCTCAAGCTTGGCGCGGGGCTTTTTGTCCCGGTGCTGCTGTCGCTGTTTGTCGCCATTTTATGTTCTCGTCCCGTTAAATGGCTTCATGGACGAGGCATGAGCGTCAACCTGTCAATTCTTTGTGTGCTGCTTGTCGTGACGCTGGCCAGTGCGCTACTGATCTGGCTGGTGATGGCGCGGCTGGGAGATCTGGTCAATCAGCTGCCGGCGCTGGAGCAGTCGCTCGGGGATCACTATGCCGGGCTTCTCAAGTGGTTTAATGCGTTGGGGCTGCCCTTCGATGCGCAGGCGTTACAGGATGCTCTGGATCCCGGCATGCTCATGGATTCCCTGCCATCGCTTCTGGGGGGGATCGGCAACTTCATTACCCAGCTGGGCATCATTATTATTCTGATCGTCTTTATCCTGTATGAGACGCTGGATTTTCCCTACAAGCTTTCACAAGCCGTCGAGCAACCCCATGGCAGTCTTGCGCGCTTTACCCAGTTTTCCAGAACACTTCAGCGTTATCTGCTGGTTAAAACGGTTATCAGCGCCATCACCGGGGCGCTGATTGCGATCTGCTGTCTGGTGCTTCATGTTGAATTTGCGCTGCTGTGGGGAGTGCTGGGCTTTTTCCTGAACTTTATTCCCAATATTGGCTCGATTATCGCAGCCGTGCCGGCAGTGCTTCTGACGCTGATCATGCCAGAAGGAGGCTTTGTCAAAGCGGCCATTCTCAGTGGGGCTTATGTCTCGATCAATTTTGTGCTGGGCAATCTCATCGAGCCGCGCATCATGGGGCAGACGCTGGGGATGTCGACGCTGGCAGCCTTCATGTCACTGGTTTTCTGGGGCTGGATTTTTGGTCCGGTGGGGCTTTTTCTGTCGGTGCCGCTGACCATGTCCCTCAAGATCCTGCTCGACAGTCATCCGGATACGCGCTGGATTTCAATTTTGCTGGGTCCCAACCGGGAACGTCGCCGGAGAGCGAGGGAAGGCATGCCGACAGAAGGCTGAGCATGATCATTTCAATATGACAGGCATAAAAAAACGCTCCCGAGGGAGCGTTTTTGATGGATCCAACGCGCTCATATCAGGCGTTTTGATCGATGAACTGCACCAGCTGAGTCTTGGATTGTGCACCCACTAGAGAAGCGACCTTGGCACCATCCTTGAACATGATAACCGTCGGAACACCGCGGACGCCCTGTTCAGCAGCGATGTCCTGAGCATCATCAACATTGATGCTGACCACCTTGAGCTCGCCTGACTTCTCTTCGGCGACTTCGTCGACCACCGGGGCCATCATTTTGCAGGGGCCACACCACGGGGCCCAGAATTTCAGCAATACAGGCTTGTCAGCCTGCATGACTTCCTGGTCGAAATTGGCGCTGGTAACGTCAACATTGTTAGCCATGATTTACTCCAGTGATTACATGTACAGGCTGTATGGGAAAGATGTTAGCGGGTAGCAGTGAGCGAGGCAAATGTGTCTCTGCGATGGTACTCATTGAGCAAAGCGATTAACGACGTGTTTGTGTTCAAAAAAACGCGTATCGAATGCCCATGCTCAATAGTAACAGTGTCAGCATGCCTCGCAGCAGGTTGTCAGGCAGATATTTCGAAAGCCATGCGCCCAGATGAATGGCCGGGACCGAACCGACGAGAAGCGCGAGCAAAAGGGCGAAATCAACGTTGCCCAGCAGCAGGTGACCGCCGCCGGCGACCAGTGTCAACGGCACGGCATGTGCGATATCAGTGCCTACAACCTTCCCTGAAGAAAAGAAGGGATAAAGCAGCATCAATACCGCAGTGCCAAATACACCGGCGCCCACCGAAGAGAGCGTGACGCAGACGCCCAGCACGATACCCGCTGCCACGGTTAGCGGCGCAACATGACGATTGACCCAGCGGTCACCCTGACCGGTCCAGCGCTGAAGCGGTGTCTTGAAGATCAATACGGCCGCTGTAAGGATCAGCATGATCCCAAGCGTGGTGGTAATCAGCGTGCTGTAATCATGTGCACCGGTGAAAAAGCGGTTCAGCACAAAAACAGTCAGGATCGCTGCCGGAACACTGCCGGCGGACAATCTCAGCATGACTTTCCAGTCGATATGCCCCTGCTTCTGGTGGCTGAAGATGCCGCTGATCTTGGTAAAGGCCGCGTATAGAAGATCCGTGCCCACGGCAACGTGCGGGGGAAATCCAAAGGTCAGCAGAATGGGGGTCATCAGTGAGCCGCCGCCGATGCCAGAGAGCCCTACTGCGATACCGACGCCTGCGCCGGCAAGTACATAAAGCAGAAAATCGATAAGTGACATGCTAAATCCCATGGCGTTGGCAAGAGCATTGCGCTGCAGGAATCTAGGGATAATTTTTTATTCTGAAAAGGAATGATTGTTCATTATTTTAGACCCTGATAGCATTAGAGATCGTTTTTACGTCCCCTTTTAACCGGTTTTCGGGTCCGCTCTGCAGGAGGTTAATGCCTTGAAACTTCAGCAGCTTCGCTATATATGGGAAGTTTCCCGGCATAATCTGAATGTCTCTGCCACGGCGCAGAGCCTCTTTACATCGCAGCCCGGAATTTCCAAACAGATCCGGCTGCTGGAAGACGAGCTGGGCGTCGAGATTTTTGCGCGAAGTGGCAAACATCTGACAAGAATTACACCGGCCGGCAAGCCCATTGTCGAGCTTGCCGGTGAGGTGCTGCGCAAGGTGGACGATATCCGCCATGTGGCACAGGAGTTCAGTGATGATCGTCGTGGCAGTCTCTCCATCGCCACAACCCACACTCAGGCGCGATACGCTCTGCCAGCCGTGATCAGCGAATTCACCCAGCGCTATCCGGATGTGGCGCTGCACATGCAGCAGGGCACACCACGCCAGATTGCGCAGATGGTCTGTGAAGGCATGGCGGATTTTGCCATCTGCACGGAGTCACTGGATCTATTCAATGATCTGATTTTGCTGCCCTGCTATCGCTGGAATCGCTGTGTACTGGTGCCCAGGGGGCATCCGTTGGAAGGCACGCAAAATCTGACCCTTGAAGCGCTCGGTGAGTCTCCACTGGTCACCTATACCTTTGGCTTTACAGGCCGCTCCCAGCTTGATGATGCCTTCAAGTCGCACGGTATCACGCCGAATGTGGTGCTGACGGCGGCGGATTCTGATGTCATCAAGACCTATGTGCGGCTGGGGCTGGGGGTCGGCATCGTGGCGCATATGGCAGTGGACCCGGTCGCCGATCATGATCTGGTACCCATCGATGCAAGCCACCTGTTTGAAAGTTCGGTCACTCGAATCGGCATCCGCCGCGGCACCTTTATGCGCAATTACATGTTTGATTTTATCCATGAGTTTGCCGCTCACCTTGACCGTGACACGGTCGAGGCCGCACTTGAATCGAGTCCGCACGCCGAAACCGCCCTCTTTGAGCATGTTGAGCTGCCTGTCAGGTAAGTATCGTCAGGCATAAAAAAGGCTCGCCAGTTTCTGGCGAGCCTTTTTTGTTGGTGTCGACCGTTGAGCGTTCGTCACCCGAGCAATTCAGTGCTGCAAATGCAGCCCACATTCGCGGGTTTCTTCGCCCTTGGTCGGATCAAAATAATCGAAGTTGTTGGGCAGGTCGTGTTTGACCAGATAGTTATGCATGTCCTTGCTGCTCCAGTGTAGTACCGGGGCTATCTTGATCAGGCCGTCTTGGTTGATGCTGACCGGCTGCATCTGGGCACGATTCGCCGTGTCCGACGCGCGCAGGGCCGTAAACCATACGCCGGGATTGGTTTCACGCAGAGCGCGCTCAAAGGGCTCGAGCTTGACCTCTCGGGTGAAGGCTTCATGGCGTGGATCATCCAGAGCCGGCGTCGGCCCCTCTACGGCTTCTCGATGGGCGCGCGTGCGCATCGGGAGATAGATGATGCGGTTAAGGCCGAGCTTCTGGCTCACCTTATCGGCAAACTGGTAGGTGGCTGATGTATTGTAGCCGGAGTCCATCCAGACAATCGGAATGTCGGGACGAACCTGCGTCACCATGTGAAGGATGACGGCTTCAAAGGGGCGGAAATTGGTGGTGCAAATGGGATGCTTGTCGAGCGACAGTGCCCATTCCACCAGTGCCTGAGGATCATTGCCCAGCCTTGCATTGATCTCATCGATATTCAGCGACATTCGGTGGCTCCATCCTTAATGACAGATGGCCCGGGAAGGGCCGTTTGGCAAGCACGATAGCAAATCACCCGGCTTTCTCCCCAATATCATTTGGTTTGAAGTTTAGAAGTCCTGTCCGCGCCCCTGTGTACCCAGTTGGCGGGTAGCGGCCAGCGGCGTGACCCGCGGCGGTTCACCTTCGGGCCACTCAACATGGGCCTTGATGGCATACACCTCCCGCAGGCGCTCTTCGGTCAGCACCTGCTCGGGCGCGCCTACGGCACAGACCTTGCCGCCTGCCCCCATGAGCCACATATGGCGTGAAAAGCGCGCGGCCAGGCTCAGGTCATGAATGGCAATGACAATGATCATCTGCTGGTCCCGGGCCAGCGCCACCAGCCATTCGAGCACCTGTAGTTGATGGTGCAGGTCCAGTGCGCTGGTGGGCTCATCGAGCATCAGTACCCTGGGCTCCCTGACCACCGCCTGGGCAATGGCCACCCGCTGCCGCTGGCCGCCGGAAAGCTGACCGAGGTCGCGCTCGGCATACTGCTCGAGTTCCAGCGTCTGCAGGGTGTGTTGCACACGCTTCAGGTCCTGCTGGCGATCGCTACTGTGTGTGGTGCGACGTGCCAGCAGCACGGCTTCAAATACGCTAAGCGCGGCCCGGGAAGTAATGTCCTGAGGCAGGTAATACACCTGTCCGGCACGCTGGGCGATATCCAGCGTGTTCAGCGCTGTATCATCCAGGCTGATTTGGCCGGTGGATCGCTCGATGCCCGCAATTGATTTCAATAGTGTGGATTTGCCGGCCCCGTTGGGGCCGATCAGTGCCGTCAGCTCGCCCGGACGTGCTTCAAGGCCGCTGACGTGATTCAGGATTTGGGTGCGTCCCAAATGGACAGACAGTGATTCAACCCTGAGGCTCATCCCCACACCTCGCGTCGGCTTTTAAGAATCAGCGAGACAAAAAACGGCAGGCCGATCAATGCGGTAATGATGCCTACCGGCAGCAGCACGCCAGGCACCAGTGTCTTGGACACAATGGACGTCAACGACATTAAAAGGGCGCCTGTCAGCGCTGACATGGGCAGAAACACGCGCTGGTCTTCACCGACCAGCATGCGTGCAATATGAGGGCCGACCAGACCGATAAAGCCGATGATGCCGACAAAGGCCACGGCTGTGGCGGCCAGAAGCGAGCTGCACAGCAGTACGGTCAATCGCAGTCGGCCCACGTTCACGCCCAGGGCGCGCGCCTGCAAATCCCCCATGCGCAGCGCCGTCAGGCGCCAGCCGGCGAAAAAGAAGATGGGTAGCGTAATCACCAGCGCAGCCGTCACGATACCGATCTTTGACCAGCTGGCCCGCGACAGTGACCCCAGTGACCAGAACACCAGCTGCTGCAGCGATTCCGCCGAGGCGACATATTGCAGAATGCCAAGCGTGGCGTTGAAAAAGAACATCAGTGCGATGCCCATCAACACCATGGTCTGGACGCTGACACCGCGCAGGCGACTGACCAGCCAGATTAGCAGTGAGGCCACCATGGCCATGATAAAGGCGTTCAGCGTTGTCAGCAGTTCGCTGGCAGCAGGGAATAATGACACGCCAAGCACGATGGCAAGCGCTGCCCCAAAGCTGGCCGCTGCCGAGATGCCCAATGTGAAGGGGTCGGCCAGCGGGTTGTTGAGGATGGTCTGCATTTCGGCCCCGGCGCTGGCCAGTGACATGCCTACCATCACGGCCATCAGTGCCACCGGCAAGCGAATTTCCCACACGATGACCGCAATCGCCCGAGGGGCTTCGTCAGGGGTGAAGATGGCATTCAGGATATCACCCAGCCCGTAATGTCCGGGACCGGTGCCTACATCGACAATCAATGAGCAAAGCGTCAGCACTGCCGTGATGGCCAATAGCCAGTAGTGTCGTCGTCGCCGTTGAAGATATTTGTTGATACTGGTGTCTGTAGCAGGGACGGTGACTGTCATGTAGGGCTACCAGCGCTCATTGGCATTCTCTTGCAGCGGGCAGGACGTGCCCGTGATGATTGGAATGGTTATCAATCATAAACATCGCCTGCCTGAGCGTACAGGCGTGTTTATGTCAGCGCTCGCATCAGATGGCGAATCTTGTCGAGTGTCTCAATGAATTCACTTTCCTCATGAGAGTCGGCGACCAGCCCACCGCCACCCCAGACATAAAGAGCGTCGCCTTCTCTATAAAGCGTACGAATGGTGATGGATGTGTGCATGCCGCCGCGCTGATCGATGTAGCCGATGCTGCCGCAGTAGGGGCCCCGGCGGGTGCCCTCCAGCTCATCGATGATATCCATGGCGCGGATGCGCGGTGCACCGGTGATGGAGCCACCAGGAAAGGCGGCGGTCAGCGCGTCGATGGCATCGAGCGGTAGCGCCAGTTCACCCGTGATGGTGCTGACCAGATGATGTACGTTGCGGTAGCTCTCAAGCGCTGCCAATGCCGGTACGTGCACTGTTCCTGCGCGACAGACCCGGCCAAGATCATTGCGCAACAGATCCACGATCATGACGTTTTCGGTGCGATCCTTGAGACTGCCGAGAAGTTCATCAGCCAGCTGCTGGTCTTCTTCGGCCGTTTGACCTCTCGGACGCGTGCCCTTGATGGGGCTGGTGGTCAGCTGCCGACGTTCAAGATGCAAAAAGCGCTCGGGGGAGAGCGATAAAATGCTGCGTTCCCGGCCATCCCTTCCTCTCCATGACAGGAAGGCGCCAAAAGGGGCGGGCATTGCATGACGAAGTTTGCCGTAAGCCGCCCAGCTTTCTCCTTCGCATCGAGCCTGAAAGCGCTGGGCGAGGTTGACCTGATAGCAGTCACCGGCATGTAGATAGTCAGTGACTCGCTGAAACCGCTCGCCATAGGTCGCGCGATCAATATCGGCAGTGAAGGGGGAGGTCAGGGCAAAGGGTTTCTCCTCCTGATCAGAAGAACTGGCAAGCCATGTCAGTACCTGATCACGGCGCTCTGCAGTGGCGACAAGATAACTGAGCTGTCGATGGTGATCCTGAATCAGTGCCCAGTCATGGAGTCCGAGTCTGGCCAACGGTAGATCGATATCGGCAATAGCCTGACTTTCCAGGCGTTCTATCAGGCGGCCAAAGTCATAGCTCCAGTAGCCCATGAGTCCCCCAATAAAAGGGATGTCCTCATCGGTTTCCGGTGTAATCGTCTTGAGTTGACCCAGAAGCTCTCGCTGGGCGGCCTGCGGCGTCGTGGCCGAAAGCGCTGTCGTGCATTGGTACTGCCCCATGGCATCTATTTCAAGTACGGCGACGGGGTCACTGCTCATGATGTCAAAGCGCCCGGTCTGCGTATAAGGACGGCCGTTATCCAGCAGTATCGCCTCTCGCCGATGGCGCAGTCTTTCAAACCAGACGGCCGGGTCCGCATGGTAGGGGAGGGGATGAATCAGCAGTTGATAGAAAGACATGATCAGGTATCGCAGGCTTTAACGGAGCGGGAAGTTTAACAGCCCATATGAGGAACCGATGCTCTCTATCGGATCATATTGGCGAAGTGATGGTGTAACTTTGGTCTTTGGCAGCCGTATGTCGTACTGTGGTGACATTCCCCTGATTGTTGACAATAACCATGACTTCAACGACTTCTACTGGCGAGATCCCTTTAGAGGCACGAACGCTTGCTGAGCGAGTCTTTCAGCAGCTTCAGGATGCCATTGTGCGTGGCGAACTGCCGGCTGGCAGCAAGATTACCGAGCCGGGCCTTGCCCAGACCTATGGTATTTCACGCGGCCCCCTGCGTGAGGCAATGCGCCGATTGGAAGCGCATCGCCTTATTGAACGCGAACCTCATGTAGGGGCCAGAGTCGTCAAGCTGTCGATGCGAGAGCTGCTTGAGCTTTTTGACATGCGAGAAGCACTTGAAAGCATGGCGGCTCGCCTGGCAGCACGACACATGACCACTGATGAAGTCCAGGCGCTGCGGGATGTATTGATCGCACATGAGGAACAGGGCGATCTGGATCAGGCAGAAGCCTACTATCAGCGAGAAGGCGATCTCGACTTTCATTATCTGATCGTGCGCGGTAGCCACAACCGGATGCTGATGACCACGCTGTGTGATGACCTCTACTATCTGGTCAGGCTTTATCGTACCCAATATAGCGCCCGGGGCGGACGGCCACAGCGTGCCTTTATAGAGCACCACCGAATTGTGGATGCCATCGCTTCCGGTGATGAAGAGCTTGCCGAGCAGCTAATGCGTCGCCATGTGATCGCAGCCAGACAGACAGTGGCTGAACGTTATGCCATGTCCCTTGATGAGGATCGTGAGTTGCCCAAGGGGAATAAAAAGGTGCTGTCGCGTCGTACGCCTTCTACATGATTGGCGATCACCCATAAGGCTTTCCGGCTTCTAGACAGAAAAAATGAAGTTTTTTGACGAAAGGGGTTGCGCACTCGGGGTCTGATCTATAAAGTACGCATCCGCTGCCACGGAGCACACGGCGACGAGGCAGCGGGGAAGTTTGCAGGTGATTGTTTTGACTGAGGTTTTGGTCGCTCAATCAGGATTTCAAATCCAGCCGCCGACTTCCGGATCGAAAAAAAGAGGTTGACTTTTCGATTCAGGGCTGTAAAATGCCCACTCTCTCGAAGCAGCCGCCACGGCGACTGAGGCAACATCTTCGAGACGCTCTTTAACAAGTCGATCAGGCAATTTGTGTGGGCGTCTGGCTCGTGTGACACCAGTCACATAGATAATCGAGCAGACGAACACTCGTCAAGAGTACTAGTTTGACCTCGAGCCCGGATTGATTCGCCTTTCGGAACTGCTTTTGCAGGGCCGGATAAAGAATCTCAAAGCTTCAAAATAAACTGAAGAGTTTGATCATGGCTCAGATTGAACGCTGGCGGCAGGCCTAACACATGCAAGTCGAGCGGTAACAGGGGTAGCTTGCTACCCGCTGACGAGCGGCGGACGGGTGAGTAATGCATGGGAATCTGCCCGATAGTGGGGGATAACTCGGGGAAACCCGAGCTAATACCGCATACGTCCTACGGGAGAAAGCAGGGGATCTTCGGACCTTGCGCTATCGGATGAGCCCATGTCGGATTAGCTTGTTGGTGAGGTAAAGGCTCACCAAGGCTGCGATCCGTAGCTGGTCTGAGAGGATGATCAGCCACACCGGGACTGAGACACGGCCCGGACTCCTACGGGAGGCAGCAGTGGGGAATATTGGACAATGGGGGAAACCCTGATCCAGCCATGCCGCGTGTGTGAAGAAGGCCTTAGGGTTGTAAAGCACTTTCAGTGGGGAAGAAGGCATGATGATTAATACTCGTCATGAAGGACATCACCCACAGAAGAAGCACCGGCTAACTCCGTGCCAGCAGCCGCGGTAATACGGAGGGTGCAAGCGTTAATCGGAATTACTGGGCGTAAAGGGCGCGTAGGCGGCTTGCCAAGCCGGATGTGAAAGCCCCGGGCTCAACCCGGGAACGGCATTCGGAACTGGCAGGCTAGAGTGCAGGAGAGGAAGGTGGAATTCCCGGTGTAGCGGTGAAATGCGTAGAGATCGGGAGGAATACCAGTGGCGAAGGCGGCCTTCTGGACTGACACTGACGCTGAGGCGCGAAAGCGTGGGTAGCAAACAGGATTAGATACCCTGGTAGTCCACGCCGTAAACGATGTCGACCAGCCGTTGGACCCCTTGAGGGTTTGGTGGCGCAGTTAACGCAATAAGTCGACCGCCTGGGGAGTACGGCCGCAAGGCTAAAACTCAAATGAATTGACGGGGGCCCGCACAAGCGGTGGAGCATGTGGTTTAATTCGATGCAACGCGAAGAACCTTACCTGCTCTTGACATCCTGCGAATCTCCCAGAGATGGGAGAGTGCCTTCGGGAACGCAGAGACAGGTGCTGCATGGCTGTCGTCAGCTCGTGTTGTGAAATGTTGGGTTAAGTCCCGTAACGAGCGCAACCCCTATCCCTTTTTGCCAGCGGTCCGGCCGGGAACTTCAGGGAGACTGCCGGTGACAAACCGGAGGAAGGTGGGGACGACGTCAAGTCATCATGGCCCTTACGAGCAGGGCTACACACGTGCTACAATGGCCGGTACAAAGGGTTGCGAAGCGGCGACGTGAAGCCAATCCCATAAAGCCGGCCTCAGTCCGGATCGGAGTCTGCAACTCGACTCCGTGAAGTCGGAATCGCTAGTAATCGTGGATCAGAATGCCACGGTGAATACGTTCCCGGGCCTTGTACACACCGCCCGTCACACCATGGGAGTGGACTGCACCAGAAGTGGTTAGCTTAACCTTCGGGAGAGCGATCACCACGGTGTGGTTCATGACTGGGGTGAAGTCGTAACAAGGTAGCCGTAGGGGAACCTGCGGCTGGATCACCTCCTTAAACGACAAGTGCTCACGCGAACCAGCGCGTCCACACAAATTGCCTGATCGGATAGAGCGAAGATGCCTGGGTCTGTAGCTCAGTTGGTTAGAGCGCACCCCTGATAAGGGTGAGGTCGGCAGTTCGAGTCTGCCCAGACCCACCAACCTGTCGGGGCCTTAGCTCAGCTGGGAGAGCGCCTGCCTTGCACGCAGGAGGTCAGCGGTTCGATCCCGCTAGGCTCCACCATACAGCTCGGTGTCACAATCTCGCTCGATACTGATGAAACCACAGTCAAAAGTCATGATGATGACAATCATCGACATGATTTCTGACTGTCTTTTTGACAGTACGCTCTTTAACAATGTGGATCATGCTGACCTGTCGGTCGGTGAACACCTCATCTTCGGATGGGCGTTGTGACCCGGCCGGCAGACAACGTATAAATTTGCTGCGATACATAATGTCGTATGTATTTCAGTAAATGTCGTGTGATTGTGAGACCGGACCCCTTGGGGTTATATGGTCAAGCGATTAAGCGCACACGGTGGATGCCTAGGCAGTCAGAGGCGATGAAGGACGTGACAGCCTGCGATAAGCGTCGGTGAGGTGGCAAATGACCTGCGACCCGGCGATTTCCGAATGGGGAAACCCACTCATCACAAGATGAGTATTCATGAGCCAATACATAACTCATGAAGGCGAACCGGGAGAACTGAAACATCTAAGTACCCCGAGGAAAAGACATCAATTGAGATTCCCCCAGTAGCGGCGAGCGAACGGGGACCAGCCCTTAAGCAGTGCAACCGATAGGCGAACAGTCTGGGAAGTCTGACCATAGCAGGTGATAGTCCTGTAGCCGAAATCCGAGCATTGTGAAATCGAGTAGGTCGGGGCACGTGAAACCCTGACTGAACATGGGGGGACCATCCTCCAAGGCTAAATACTCCTGACTGACCGATAGTGAACCAGTACCGTGAGGGAAAGGCGAAAAGAACCCCGGCGAGGGGAGTGAAATAGATCCTGAAACCGTGTGCGTACAAGCAGTGGGAGCAGACTTGTTCTGTGACTGCGTACCTTTTGTATAATGGGTCAGCGACTTATTCTCAGTAGCGAGCTTAACCGAATAGGGGAGGCGCAGGGAAACCGAGTCTTAAATGGGCGACTTAGTTGCTGGGAATAGACCCGAAACCGGGCGATCTATCCATGGCCAGGATGAAGGTCAGGTAACACTGACTGGAGGTCCGAACTCAAGTATGTTGAAAAATGCTGAGATGAGCTGTGGATCGGAGTGAAAGGCTAATCAAGCTCGGAGATAGCTGGTTCTCCTCGAAAGCTATTTAGGTAGCGCCTCACGTATTACCACCGGGGGTAGAGCACTGTTTCGGCTAGGGGGCCATCCCGGCTTACCAACCCGAGGCAAACTCCGAATACCGGTGAGTACAGCGTGGGAGACACACAGCGGGTGCTAACGTCCGTTGTGAAAAGGGAAACAACCCAGACCGCCAGCCAAGGTCCCAAAATCCCGGTTAAGTGGGAAACGATGTGGGAAGGCACAGACAGCCAGGAGGTTGGCTTAGAAGCAGCCATCCTTTAAAGAAAGCGTAATAGCTCACTGGTCGAGTCGGCCTGCGCGGAAGATGTAACGGGGCTCAAACCGGGTACCGAAGCTGCGGGTGCATCCTTATGGATGCGCGGTAGAGGAGCGTTGTGTAAGCCTGCGAAGGTGTATCGTGAGGTATGCTGGAGGTATCACAAGTGCGAATGCTGACATGAGTAACGACAAGGGGAGTGAAAACCTCCCCCGCCGGAAGACCAAGGGTTCCTGTTCGACGTCAATCGGAGCAGGGTGAGTCGGCCCCTAAGGCGAGGCTGAAAAGCGTAGTCGATGGGAAACGGGTCAATATTCCCGTACCGGATGTTATTGCGATGGGGGGACGAAGAAGGCTAGGTGAGCCAGGCGTTGGTTGTCCTGGTAAAAGCGAGTAGGCCTGGGGATCAGGCAAATCCGGTCCTCTATAAAGCCGAGACGCGAGACGAACAGACTACGGTCTGGAAGTCACTGATGCCACGCTTCCGGGAAAAGCCTCTAAGCTTCAGATAACATGCGACCGTACCCCAAACCGACACAGGTGGTCAGGTAGAGAATACCAAGGCGTATGAGAGAACTCGGGTGAAGGAACTAGGCAAAATGGCACCGTAACTTCGGGAGAAGGTGCGCCGGCCAGGGTGACGGGACTTGCTCCCCTAGCCCTGACCGGCCGAAGAGACCAGGTGGCTGCAACTGTTTATTAAAAACACAGCACTCTGCCAACGCGTAAGCGGACGTATAGGGTGTGACGCCTGCCCGGTGCCGGAAGGTTAATTGATGGTGTTAGCCGCAAGGCGAAGCTCTTGATCGAAGCCCCGGTAAACGGCGGCCGTAACTATAACGGTCCTAAGGTAGCGAAATTCCTTGTCGGGTAAGTTCCGACCTGCACGAATGGCGTAATGATGGCCACGCTGTCTCCACCCGAGACTCAGTGAAATTGAAATCGCTGTGAAGATGCAGTGTACCCGCGGCTAGACGGAAAGACCCCGTGAACCTTTACTATAGCTTCACACTGGACGCTGATGTTACTTGTGTAGGATAGCTGGGAGGCTTTGAAACCCCGACGCCAGTCGGGGTGGAGCCAACCTTGAAATACCAGCCTGGTATCATCGGCGTTCTAACTCCGCACCGTGATCCGGTGTGAGGACAGTGTGTGGTGGGTAGTTTGACTGGGGCGGTCTCCTCCCAAAGAGTAACGGAGGAGCACTAAGGTACCCTCAGCACGGTTGGAAATCGTGCAATGAGTGCAAGAGCATAAGGGTGCTTGACTGCGAGACGGACATGTCGAGCAGGTGCGAAAGCAGGTTCTAGTGATCCGGTGGTTCTGTATGGAAGGGCCATCGCTCAACGGATAAAAGGTACTCCGGGGATAACAGGCTGATACCGCCCAAGAGTTCATATCGACGGCGGTGTTTGGCACCTCGATGTCGGCTCATCACATCCTGGGGCTGAAGTCGGTCCCAAGGGTATGGCTGTTCGCCATTTAAAGTGGTACGCGAGCTGGGTTTAGAACGTCGTGAGACAGTTCGGTCCCTATCTGCCGTGGGCGTCGGAAGTTTGAGAAGTGCTGCTCCTAGTACGAGAGGACCGGAGTGGACGCACCGCTGGTGTACCGGTTGTCATGCCAATGGCACCGCCGGGTAGCTATGTGCGGACGGGATAACCGCTGAAGGCATCTAAGCGGGAAGCCCCCTTCAAGATGAAACTTCCCTGGAGCCTCGAGCTCCCTGAAGGGCCCTCGAAGACGACGAGGTCGATAGGCGCGGTGTGTAAGTGCAGCAATGCATTGAGCTGACGCGTACTAATTGCCCGTGAGGCTTGACCATATAACACCCAAGTGGTTCGCATCACACGAAAACGTTGATGTAATGATCAGCATGATCCCTATTTTGATCCGCTGCTTTAAAGCAGCCGGTCTGCAGAATTGCCTGACGACCATAGCGTGCCGGCACCACCCGATCCCTTCCCGAACTCGGTAGTGAAACGGCTCCGCGCCGATGGTAGTGTGGGGTCTCCCCATGTGAGAGTAGGTCATCGTCAGGCACCCCTTCCGAACCCCGGTCCAATGGACCGGGGTTCTTTTATGTGTGCTTGATAAAAACCGGCCGTGAGCCGGCCGGCCCTGCCCGGTCACTGGCGTGACCGGGCAGGGCGGTGTCTGGGCGGGCTTCGTTCTGACCTATCATGTACAATATCGGCTTTCATGTACTGCCTTCCCGGAAATACCTCCCCTATGTCTGCAAATGCCGATCGTGTTGCCAGCGAGATACTGCTTTATTGCCGAGCCGGCTTTGAGGCGGACCTTGCCGCCGAAATTTCCCAAAAGGCGGCCGGGTTCGGCGCCAACGGTTATCCGATTGCCGCTGCGAATACTGGGTTTGTGCGCTATGTTTTAGCCGATCAGCAACCGGTACATACGCTTCAGAGACAGCTTTCTTTCGAGACCCTAGTGTTTCCGCGACAGACGCTGGTTGCCTTTCCCCCACTTGCCAATCTTGATCGTGAAGACCGCATATCACCCATCATGGCACTGATTCGTGAAAGTGGCTGGAGCTTTGAACATATTTGCCAGGACCTTCCGGATACCAACGACGGCAAGGCGCTGACCGGACTGGGCAAGTCGATTCAAAAGGCTCTGGAAAGTGCCAGTCGCAAATGTGGGGCGCTACGCCGCAAGGCCGGCAAACGCTGGCTGCATTTGTTCTGGACGGCTGGCGATCAGGTACAGGTAGCGATCAGCTTTCCGGGCAATCGCAGTGAGTATCCCAATGGTATTCGCCATCTTCGTTTTCCACATGATGCGCCTAGCCGTTCGACGCTCAAGCTTGAAGAAGCTTGGCATACCTTTATTCCGGCAGGGCAGTGGGACGAATTGCTCGGTGAAAACATGTGGGCGGCGGATCTGGGCGCCGCTCCTGGTGGCTGGACTTGGCAGTTGGTCAAGCGTGGCATGAGTGTGTACGCCATTGATAATGGCCCCATGCAAGCATCATTGATGAATACCGGTCAGGTTGAGCATCTGCGTGAGGATGCCTATAGCTGGCAGCCTCCACATCCGCTGGACTGGCTGGTATGCGATATGGTGGACCAGCCCGTTAGAGTCGCCAGACTCATGGGGGCATGGCTTGAAAAGGGGTGGACGCGTCGAGCCATCTTTAACCTCAAACTACCAATGAAGCAGAGGTGGCAGGAGGTTGACCACTGCCTTGAGCTTCTGCATCAGTCGGTAGAGAATGCCGGTTTCAATGCGCACATCAGATGTCGTCATCTCTACCATGATCGGGAAGAGGTAACCGTTTATGTGGCGATCGTTTAACGTACGCCTGAGCAACTAGAGGGAGAGAGTCAGTGACCGAACAGTCTGACATCAATGACACACTGGATACATCTGGACTCTACTGCCCGGAGCCTATCATGATGATGCATAACCGGGTTAGAGACATGGCACCGGGTCAGGTGCTCGAGATTATTGCGACCGACCCGGCGACCACAAGAGATGTCCCAAAGTTCTGTACCTTTCTGGGGCATGAGCTGATTGGCCAGAGCGAAGAGGACGGCACATGGCGTTACTATATTCGTCTGGCATCCGATCAGTAACGTTATTCCTGAGTCACCATCATGACCGATAGCGCCTCAAGTGTGGCGGGGTCTTGGCTGCGAATACGGTTCGCGATCTGTCGCTGAAACAGATAAAGCGCTTCATGACGGGAATGTCCGGCATATAGGCAGTCATCACCAGGCAAAATCGGCTCTTCACAGACCTGTTCCTCGTCATGCAAAAGTGCCTCAATATTGCCGTTGCTGTAGAGATGCCAGCCATGGACCTGTTTTAGCTGCCAGCTATCATCATGGGCATGGCACAGGGCATGCGTACCCTGGGTATCGGGCAGATGCTGAAGGATGCAGGGCTCGTCTTCATATTCGTAATCAAAGTAGGCAGCGGCATGTTCAAGTTCGACCACCTTGTGAAGCGGTGGCGACTCCATGATCAGCTCGGATTCCGGATCACGATAGCCTACAAAACAACCCTGTTCCGGGTCTTCAAGCGTGTCGCAGCGCGTCAGGCAATCCAGCCAGGGCACCATTCCCACGACATGGCCGTCTTCCTGTAACCCCCATGCCAGCACAGGCATGCCGTAAAGGGAGTGAGGGTCGCTGGCAAGCTGATACAGCATTTCAAGCCCATCAAGCTCGGGTGCCAGGCGCACGATGCGATGCCTTTTACGCCGCTGCTGACGTACGGTGTCCAGGTCGATAACCTGCATACGATGATGAGTCGACATCGTGTTCATTGCTAGCCCCTCCGGTTATTCGTCCGGTATATCCCTTATCCTCGATCAAGCTGGCGTCCGGTGATTAAGACGCTTTTTTAACTATTAGCACACCTGCAGCAATGAATGTCATACCAACATTGATACTTTCATGGTCGGCGGCTGGAAACAACAGTCGTCAGCACTGAAAATCTCATGCTTTAGCAGTTATTGACCGGGCATGGCCGTGAGCCGTGCGGTACAGGCGAAGGCCCAGCAGGACGGAAGCCACGCTGAGTCCGGCAATCAGCCCCAGCCAATAGCCGTAAACGCCCCAGCCAGAGAAGAGTGCCGGCACGCCGCCGCCCAGCAGATGCCCGCCGCCCATGCCAACGATCCAATAGGATGCCAGGGTAATGAGCATGATGATGCGTGTGTCCTTGTAGCCTCTCAATGCACCCGCCATGCTCACCTGAAGCGCATCTGAAATCTGATAGATGGCTGCCAGTAAAATAAGATTGGCCGCCAGAGATCGTACCTCCATGTTGCTTGAATAGAGAGCGACAATGGGGTGGGCTGCGATAATCAGTACAATATCAATGAGAAGTGCTGCCACCAGTGCCATGCCAACGCCGTTCCACGCAATAAAACGAGCGCGTCTGGTATCTCCCTGCCCCAGGGTATTGCCAACCCGGACCGTCAGAGCCATCCCCAGCGATAGTGGGAGCATGAAAAGCAGCGAAGTAAAATTCAACGCTACCTGGTGTGCTGCAACCACAATTTCGCCGAAACTCGCGACAAAAAGCGCAATCAGGGCAAAGAGGGTCACTTCCGTGAAAATGGCCACGCCGATTGGCAGCCCTACGCGCAGAAGCTCTGCCGTCAGTTTCAAATTGGGTCGGCTAAATCCCTGCCAGATCTGAACCGGTGCATAAACTCTGGCGCGGCGGGTATAGACGGCCATGCACCCACACATGACCCACATGGCAATGGCCGTGGCAATGCCACAACCGGTAGCGCCCAGGGCGGGCAATGCCCCCAGCACAGGAAAGTCGATGCCCGTAAGAGACACAACTCCTGCGCCGCCAAAAATCAGTAAATAGTTAAAAGGAATGTTCACGGCCAGCCCCACCAGACTGATCCAGAGCGCCGGACGGGTGTGATTGACCCCATCGGAAAACGCGCGCAGTGCCTGATAGAGCGCGACGGCAGGCATGCCAAAGGCCACGGCATGCAGATATTGTGTCGAGGACGTGGCCACCGCTTCGGGCACTGACATATAGGCAAAGATCGGTTCGGCCGTCAGCCAGATCAGCGCGCACGACGCCAGACCCAGCAGCAGGGCCACCCAGAGTGCCTGATGGACACAGGGCCTGATGGCGCCCTGTTGTCGCGCGCCCATATGCTGCGCAACGATAGGAGTAAGACCCATCAGCGTGCCCGTCATGAACAGCATCAAGGGTACCCAGAGACTGGCACCGACCGAGACGGCGGCCAGATCGGTAGCGCTGGAATGGCCGGACATCATGACGTCAACAGTACTCATGGCGGCCTGCGCCAGCTGCGCACCAAGAATCGGCAGTGCCAGACGCATCAATGCGGAGGTTTCAAGGCGACAGGCGGTAAAATCGATGCGTAGCAAGACCGGCTCCAGCCAGAGGAAAGCGCCATTATAGCAAAGCGTGGTCCTGCCAAAGCCTTCTGGATTCGAACCTCGTGATAAAGTGGCGCGCCAAAAGTATACCTCAGGAGAAACCGGTGACCTCTCAGCAACAGGAGCATTATCAGGTCGAGCAGCTGATAACGCTTTTCAATCAAGTGTTTTCATCGCGTTACCAGACTCTTCTGGTGCGCGGTGATGACGAACCCATCTACCTGCCTGCCGATGAAGAACATGCTCACCACCGCATCGTGTTTGCTCATGGCTACTTTGCCAGTGCACTGCATGAGATCAGTCACTGGTGCATTGCCGGTGTGAGGCGTCGTCTACTGGAGGATTACGGTTACTGGTACATGCCGGATGGCCGTGATGACAGTGCTCAGGAGGCTTTCGAGGCGGCTGAGATCGCCCCACAGGCGGTCGAAAAAAGTCTGACGCTGGCGTGTGCTCGACACTTCAACGTCAGTATCGATAATCTTGAAGGCAGTGCCGACGTGGATCGCGACGCATTTGCTGCGAAAGTTGAGGCGCGGCGGCAGCGCTATCTGAATGAGGGGCTTCCGGTGCGTGCAGAAGCCTTTCGGCGAGCACTGAAGGGGCTTTTTATCGAAGGCCAATCACCCGAGCAGGCAGGGCATTGCGCGGGCGACTGGCTTGATCAGCACGCGCAGACGAGCTGACCGGACGCAAAAAGAGGTTACTCGGCGAGCATGTCATCTTCCATCCAGCGAACATGGAGCTTGAGCAAAGTCTCCAGATCATGCTCTGCGCGACCTGGTTCAAGCCCCATTTCATTGAACATTTCGCTGCGCTGCTGATGCCACTCATCAGGGTCGTTGTAGAGGGTGCCCGCATCGACGATGGACACGAAGGCACTACCGGCGACCGCCTCAAAAATGCGGGTCAGAGCCGCCTCATCCTGCTCTGGATTGGCGCTGTAAAGGGTGCTGCCGTGGTAATCGGCCTCCAGCTCACGAATGACATCGCTGACGCTGACGCCCATGGTGAGCAGCTCATCGGCATGATAGTCGCCCAGGCTGGCCACATCGTCTTCGAGCCACGCCTCATCGGGCTGGATCAGGGTGTGCTTGACGCGACCATCCGATAGCGTCCAGGCAATCGCCACAGGCACATCACCATCACCGCTTTCCAGCGCGATAAAGCCGGGAAGGTTCAGATCCTCGGTATTGGCAAACTCGTAATCATCCTGCATATCTATGGTGTCCTGAGATAGGTGTTCTGAAACGATCAGGTGGCAGCCGAAATGCCAAAGAAGCGTTGAGCGTTGGCGGTGGTACTGCGTGCGATGTCGGCCTCACCGACGCCTCGACAGAGCGCAATCTCGCGGGCGATCCATGGCAGCAGGGCCGGTTCGTGGCGCCTGCCCTTGAGTTTGGCCGGCAGGTTGCGTGGCAGCAGATAGGGGCAGTCGGTCTCGATCATCAAGCGATGATCGGGGATGTCGACCACCAGCTCACGCAGATGCTGTCCCCGCCGCTCATCGCACAGCCAGCCGGTCTGACCGATATACAGATCCAGATCCAGATAGCCATACAGTGTCTGTTTGTCCCCAGTGAAGCAGTGAACCACTGCCGGGCCGATGTCATCTCGCCACTGTCTGAGCATATCCAGCATGTCACTGCCGGCATCACGTTCATGTAAAAACAGCGGTTTCCGGGTCCTGGCCGCCATTTCAAGATGGGCTTCGAAGGCACGCCTTTGATCTGCCGGTGAAGAAAAATCACGATGATAATCCAGCCCACATTCTCCCACGGCCACAACACCAGGGTGAGTCAGGGATTCCTCAATAAAGTGCCTGAGAGAATCATCGAAATCGCCGGCATGGTGGGGATGCAGGCCGGCAGTCGAGTAGAGGGCCACTGGGGTATCGCGTCGGGTCATTTCAGCGCTGGCATCGATACTGGCGCGATCCGTTCCGGTCAGCACCATGGCGGTCAGGTTGGCCTGCGCGGCGCGTTCGAGAACGTCGTCCAGATCCTTTTGAAAGCTCTCGTGTGTCAGGTTGGCACCGATATCGATCAGGGGGGCCGGGGATTGAAAGCACAGGGCGTCGGGCAGCATGCCGTCTCCGTGGGTCATGATGAGTCTGGCCGCCATTGTAGGACACACGGTTCATGGATGTCCCATCGCCCGGCAGCCACAACCCGGACGCATGAGGTACAATGAGCCCTTCGCATATGCCTTCACTAATTTGCAGAGCTCCATGACGCTTTTACGACTGGAACAGCTTCAACTGGCCTATGGCACTCATGTGCTGCTCGACGGCGCCGACCTCGTACTGGAAAAGGGCGAGCGTCTGGCACTGGTGGGCCGCAACGGCACCGGCAAGTCGACTTTGATGTCCCTGATCGAGGGCCGGGCACTTCCTGATGGCGGCAATATCTGGCGAATGCCGGGACTTCGCGTGGGCACATTGCTGCAGCATCTGCCGCCGGCAGAAGGGCGCACCATTTTTGATGTGGTTGCCGAAGGGTTGCCCGAAACCGGTGAGCTACTGAGTCAATATCAGCATCTGATCGAGTCTGATGATCCTGACATGAACCGGCTGGCCACGCTGCAAACGGCCATCGAGGCCAGGGATGGCTGGTCCTATCACCAGCGTATCGACACCGTTTTGACCCGTCTGGGGCTGCCGGCCGCTACCATGATGGAAGGCCTCTCGGGTGGTTGGCGGCGGCGCGTGGCGCTGGCACGTGCTCTGGTGGTGGATCCTGATGTGCTGCTGCTTGACGAGCCGACCAACCATCTGGATCTGGATACCATCCAGTGGCTGGAAGAGCAGCTTTTGCAGTTCAATGGCTCGGTATTGTTCATTACCCACGACCGCGCCTTCCTGAAGCGTCTGGCCACCGGCATTCTGGAGCTGGATCGCGGTCGTCTCGGACGCTATCCGGGCGATTACGACAGGTATCAGGCTCAGAAGCAGCATGAGCTCGAGATTGAATCCCGCGAGCGTGATGAGTTCGACAAGAAGCTGGCAGCCGAAGAACGATGGATTCGTCAGGGGGTCAAGGCGCGTCGAACCCGTAACGAAGGCCGCGTACGCGCGCTCGAGAAGCTTCGGAGTGAGCGGGCCGAGCGTCGTGAGCGTCAGGGCAATGCCAACATCAACGTTGACAGCGGTGAGCGAAGCGGCAAGCGTGTGGTAGAGCTTGAAAACGTCAGCCACCGGTTCGGTCAGGACTGGGTCGTACGCGATCTGTCCATCGAGATACAGCGCGGCGATCGTATCGGTTTCATTGGCCGCAATGGCGCCGGCAAGACCACGCTTTTGAAAATCCTGCTGGGACAGCTCGAGCCTCAGGAAGGCAGTGTTCGGGAAGGCACCAACCTCAAGGTTGCCTATTTTGACCAGCTGCGGGCAGGTCTTGATATGGAGGCCACCGTGCTGGATAACGTGGCTGGCGGACGCGATCAGGTCAGCATCAACGGACGTGACCGGCATGTCATGAGCTACCTGCAGGACTTCCTGTTCTCACCCGATCGTGCGCGTCAGCCGGTGCGGGCCTTGTCCGGCGGCGAAGCCAACCGGTTGCTGCTGGCCAAGCTGTTCACCCAGCCGGCCAACGTTCTGGTGCTCGATGAGCCGACCAATGACCTGGATGTCGAAACGCTGGAGCTGCTTGAAGAACTGCTGATCAACTTTGACGGCACGCTGCTGCTGGTCAGCCACGACCGTGCCTTCATGGATAACGTCGTCACCAGCGTTCTGGCCTTTGAAGGTGATGGCGTCATTCGTGACTATGTCGGTGGCTATACCGACTGGGTACGGCAGGGCGGTAAGCTGCCGCCGGCACCCGGCGAAATGCGTGAACGGGACTCGGGGGGCAGCGACACGGCCACCGTTGAAAAAACACCTGCCAGAGAGAAAGCTGGCAGTCCCGCCGCGCCGGCCAAAAAGAAGCTCAGCTACAAGCTGCAGCGCGAGCTCGAGCAACTGCCGGGTCAGATCGAGGCGCTGGAAGTGCGTATTGCCGAGCTTGAAGCCACCATTGGGTCCGCCAGCTTCTATCAGCAGGACAGTGACACCATCAACGCCACGCTTGCCGATCATGGCAACGCTCAGCAGGCGCTGGAGCAGGCGATGGAGCGCTGGCTCGAACTGGAAAGCGACAGTGATTGATCGTCCGGCTTGAGACAACATCCTGCGCAATGGATGCGCAGGATTGGCCGTTAATCAAAAGGGGCACCGTGATGACGTTGCCCCTTTTTCAATCAGTACTTTCAGTTTTCGACCGACATCCTGAGTCGACCCTGCCGGGATTACTCGGTAGCTTCGCCATCAGCACCGACACGTACGGCCAGCACATCGCATTTGGCGCCGTGCAGCACGCCGGTGGAAGTAGAGCCAAGCAGCAGGGCAAACCCGGTTCTGCCGTGAGAGCCGACCACGATCAGATCCACATCACGCTCACCGGCAAAACGATGAATCTCGGCATCAGGCATGCCCACTACCACATGTTGATCTTCACGCGGGATACCGTGTTCGTCGGCAACTTCAGCCAGGCGATCCCGGGCATGACCATCCAGCTGATCCTGAATGCTGGTGAGGTCCATGGGAATATCACCGCCGTAGGCAAAGCCCAGCGGTTCGAGGGTGTGGATGATGGAGACCCGTGCATTCTGGTTTCGCCGTGCGATGCGAATGGCGCGCGCCAGAACCAGACCGGAGTCACGTGTCAGGTCAACGGCCACCAGTACGTGCTGATAATATTCGCTCATGTTCCTGTTCTCCCATCATTTTCCGAAGCGACCGGCTTCGTGGCTTGATCCGTCGACAATGCCTCGTCAGCGTCGTGATCCTAATTTATCCGCTGACGAAGGGGGAGGGAAGAGGCTGGCCGACTCTGCCTTATCGAATCACGCCGATGGCTCGCTGTCCTGCAGCGCCAGTTCGTGGCTGCCGTTGCTCTCGATCAGGGTCAGAACACGCTCGAAATGTTCGAGATCTTCTTCACTGATGTCCTTGAGCATGTCACTGCGCGCATCGTTGACGGCTCTTTCGATCTCTTCGAGCAAGGGCGTGGCCTGAGTCGTGAGATATACCAGCTTGGTACGACGATCTTCTTCGCTGGGGCGTCGCTCGATCAATCCCTGCTGACCCAGTTGATCCAGCGTGCGCACCAACGACGGCGCCTCGACGCCAATCGTGCGTGCCAGATCACACTGTGCCTGACCATCTCCATAGCGCCATAGATGATAAAGCGTGACCCAACGCGTATGCGTCATGCCAAGAGGAGCGAGCCGCTTGTCGATAACGGCGCGCCACAGCCGCGGTACACGCGAAACCTTGAGGCAGAGAGATTCGTGCATGTTATCCGTTGGTCATGATGGATCGGGCGCTGGTGGTGACTGTCTACCGCGCTCGATACAGGTTAACTTTTGTCCGATAAGGCAGGAATCAATCCTTCTGATGCCTGCGCAGCCAGCCGATACCAGGCGTTCTTTCAAGATGGCCATCGACCTTGCGGGCCTGATCGACATCGTCGATCACCTCAAAGCGTATCACGCCCAGCCGCTGTCCGGCATCCGTTACCACGTCTACCTGCCAGTCTCCTGCAACATCGGCACCAAAGTGCTGCTTGCGCGACCATGCCCGATAGCCCTGATCCCTGCCGCCCTGAATGGTCAGGTCGATCTCGTCCACGACCTTGCCCTCGTGGCGCCAGACGTGGCGAATATGCTCATTGAGCCCCAGCGGCGCATGAATGGCCGTAAAGGCATAAAGCCCCCGGGCACGCAGATTGTCGGAGGTCAGCACCATGCTGCCTCTGGGTTCACGCGCGGCCTCATCAAAGGACGGCGACAGTGCGCTGGCATCGATCCACAGCGTGGCGGGCGGAATGAAGGTTCGCAGGGCCCAGGCGCCGCCGCTGATGCCGATGGCCAGTACCAGCAAGACCAGCCAGCGCCAGGCCCGATCGGGGCGCAGGACACTGATCAGGCTGGGCAGCGCTACCAGCGGGAAGGCGATGGCGGCCAGCAGCAGACTGGTACCGGTAGACAGTCTCAGCAGCAGGGGGCCGACCACCAGCAGCACGGCAAACACGCACAGGGCGTGATAGCTGAAATAGAGCCAGCGGCGCTTTTCGGCGATCTGGAAATAGAGGGGATCAATGATGGAGACGATGGCGCAAAGCACCAGCAGTCCGGTAAAGATGGCCTGACCGCTGTCCCAGACGGTGGTGATCAGAAAAAAGGGCAGGCAGAAGAACAGGGTTTCCTGGTGAGTCAACTGCGCGCAAAAGGTCGCCAGCAGCCGTGGCAGTGATGAATGTTCACGGTGTCGATGCCACCAGCTCCAGAGGCTTTCAAGCGACAGCAAAAGCCAGGTCATCATCAGCGCCAGCGCCAGCCATGCGCCCAGGCTCTGCTGACGACTGATCAAAAAAAAGCTGAAAATACCGCTGCCAAAACTGATCAGCGGCCACAGCCAATAATAGCGACGCAGCCAGTGATAGAGACGTTCCAGCCGAGCAGGGACGAGATCGGAGACGCTGTTCATTCTGGTTTACCCGCGCCCGGCCAGGGTAATGCGATAGCTGTCCGCCATTTCGGCCAGCATGCCCCGACCACCAGCAAGCGTCAGAGCCAGATCGGCAAGGCTTGCCCAGGTCGGCAGGGGGGCTGCACCCTTGATGGCCTGATCAATGCGCTGTGACAGCAGCAACAGCTTGTGGAGTCTTTTAAGAGGTAGTCGTTTCAGGGCCTGCTGATACTGAGGCCGTCGCTTCTCGGGAATCATGGGTCTTTGCGCCTTGCAGGCATGTTCAAGGCTCTGGCCCTGATCCATGTGTTGCCGAACGGAGAGCAGCGTACGCAGCTCACGAGTCAGTGCCCACAACACCACGGGGGCCTCGATACCTTCTTCTCTCAGACCCGTTACGATTCGCACTGCCCGGTCGCGCTCACCGCGCAGGCAGGCATCCGTCAGGTTGAAGACATCAAAGCGAGCACTATCTTCTGTATCGGCAGCAACCGCCTTCGCATTCAGTCTTGCCCCGGCGGGATGAACCAGCGCAAGACGAATCAGCGCCTGATCTGCTGCCAGCAGATTGCCTTCGGTGCGCTCGGCAAGCAGGCGGGCTGCCTCCTGATCCAGATCCAGCCCGTGGCGTCCGGCGCGGTCACGCACCCAGAAGTGCAGCCGCTGGTGGTCGATGGGCCACACCGGGACATGGACGCCCTTGCTTTCAAGCGTTTTGAACCACTTGCTCTGCAAAAGGCGCCGTTCCATGCGCCCGGCACTGATCAGCAGGATATCGCTGCTACTGTCAGCCTGCTGCGCGTAGGACTCCAGTGCACGGGCGCCCTCCTGACCGGGTGACTGTGATCCCAGTCGCAGCTCGATCAGTCGAGATGTGGCAAACAGCGACAGGTTGTTGGTGCTCTCCATCAGCTGATGCCATCCAAATCCCTGTTCGACCTGCAGGATTTCTCGCTCCTCGACACCGGCTTCACGGGCGCGATGGCGGATGGCATCACAGGCTTCCATATGCAGCAGCGGCTCTTCGCCCGCCACGATATAGATGGACGAGAGCTTGCGCGCAAGCTGCTCGTGCAGCTTGTCAGGGTAGACCCTCATTCCGTCCGGTCCTTCAGGATGATGATGCCGTCGATGAAGCGTGAACCGTTCCGGCACTGTCCGGCTGGAAGGTTTGCAGTCGGTCGATCAGACGACGGGCCGCTTCCTGATGAAGCTCATCCTTTAATGCCTCGCGCGCGTCGTCACGGGTCAGCAGCTGATCACTGCTGGTATAGAAGGTCCCCGATACGACCACGCTTTCCTGACTGGCCAGATAGGCACCGTCGTCGACTCTCTGCAGCGACCAGGGGACGGTCAGCGTCAGCTGACGCTCCTGCGTGCCGGCATCACCAAACGTCAGTTCGCGCTCCAAAAATTCTTCGGAGCCCAGGTTGAGGCGCAAGGGTGCCTGGTCGTTAAGCGTCACACCGGCGCTGTTGAGTTCCTGAGTGACCTGGCGAGTCAGCGCGCTGGTCGGGCCATCGGCACTTTCCAGCGCCAGCTCACCGAGAGTAAGCGTGCTGCCGGGCCCCGTGCCGCGAAGCTGGAAACCGCAGCCGGCCAGAGCCAGCATGAGGCCTGCGCCTGCCAGGCCTGCAATAAACGAGCGTCTTTTCACCTTGAACTCCTTGTGCGCCGTAACGACGGCGCGGAGAGTATTGTCCTGGTTTCCCGCCGGTTGAAGGCGGGAAGCGTTCCGCAATCCCTGGCTCAGCCAACCACGATATTGATCAGCTTGCCGGGTACCACGATGACCTTGCGTACCGTCTTGCCTTCAATATGACGTTCGACGTTGGCATCCTTCATGGCGGCCTGCTCGATGTCATCCCGCTCGGCGCTGGCCGGCATGCTGATGCGGCCTCGAAGCTTGCCGTTGACCTGAACGGCAAGTTCGACGCTGTCACGCGTCAGCGCCTGCTCATCGATCTGTGGCCAGTCGGCATCAATGGCGGGCGTGTCGTGGCCCAGCTGATGCCAGAGCGCATGCATGGCGTGTGGAGTGATGGGCGCGAGCAGCAGCACACAGGCTTCCAGTGCTTCGCGAACCACGGCCAGTCCCTGAGGGCTGGTATCCTCAAAACGCGAGACGGCGTTGGAAAGCTCCATAACGGCCGCAATGGCGGTGTTGAACGTAATGCGTCGGCCGATATCGTCGCTGGCCTTGGCAATGGTTTCATGCGTCTTGCGCCGCAGCGTGCGCTGATCGTCCGTGAGACTCTCGATTGCCAGAGCGGCCGGCGCACCGTTTTCGACATGTTCAATGACCTGGCGCCAGAGACGCTTGAGGAAACGATGAGCGCCTTCAACGCCGGAGTCGGACCATTCGAGCGACTGCTCGGGCGGGGCGGCGAACATCATGAACAGTCGAACGGTGTCGGCACCAAAGCGGTCGATCATGGATTGCGGATCGACGCCGTTGTTTTTCGACTTCGACATCTTCTCGATGCCGCCGGGGGTAACCGGTTCACCATCGCTGATCAGGCGTGCAGTGAGCGGGCGGCCACGGTCGTCACGATCTACCGTGACCTCCAGCGGATTGAACCAGTCACGGCCGCCATTGGGCAGTTCGCGGTAGTAGGTTTCAGCCACCACCATGCCCTGCGTGAGCAGGCGCTTGAAGGGCTCGTCGCTCTCGACCAGACCGAAGTCGCGCATCAGCTTGTGGAAGAAGCGCGCATAAAGCAGGTGCAAAATGGCGTGCTCAATGCCACCGATGTAGATGTCCACCGGCAGCCAGTAATTGGCACGCTCATCCAGCATGGCCTGATCGTTATCGGCGCAGCAGAAGCGGGCGTAGTACCAGGACGACTCCATGAAGGTGTCAAAGGTATCGGTTTCGCGAACCCAGCCGTCGCCCAGATCATAAAAGGCCGGCATTTTCTTCAGCGGTGAGCCGGTGGCGTCAAACTCGACCTCCTGGGGCAGTTCGACCGGCAGCTCGTCATCGGTCAGCGGGACCGTCTGGCCTTCAGGGCCATACTTGACTGGAATCGGTGCACCCCAGTAACGCTGGCGGGCCACCCCCCAGTCACGCAGGCGGAAGTTGGTTTTCACCACACCGCGGCCTTCCTGCTCGAGCCGGGCGGAAATGGCGGAAAAGGCCGCATCAAAATCCAGTCCGTCATATTCACCGGAATTGATCAGCGTACCGTGCTCGGTAAAGGCGCCCTCAGACAGATCGGGGGCATTACCTTTTCCATCAGCGATGACCGGGCGAATGGTCAGATCGTATTTTGTCGCAAATTCCCAGTCACGCTGGTCGTGCCCGGGCACGGCCATGACGGCGCCAGTGCCGTACTCCATAAGAACGAAGTTGGCCACGAAGACGGGCAGGCAATCGCCACTGATGGGGTGAATGGCCTCAAAACCGGTGGCCAGTCCCTTTTTCTCCATGGTGGCCATGTCGGCCTCCGACGTACCACCCTGGCGACATTCCTGACGAAAGGCCGTCATGCCTTCGACATGGGCGCTGGCGGCGTCTGCCAGCGGATGGTCGGCGGCGACGGCCAGATAGGTCACGCCCATCAGGGTATCCGGACGGGTCGTGAATACCGTCAGCGCCTCGCTACCTTCCGGTAGCGCGGGGCCATCTTCTGCCACATCAAAGCTCAACTCCAGACCGCGTGACTTGCCGATCCAGTTGCGCTGCATGGTCTTGACCTGTTCGGGCCAGTCAACATGCTCGAGGTCTGCCAGCAGTTCTTCGGCGTAATCGGTAATTTTTAGAAACCACAGCGGGATGTCACGACGTTCGACCAGCGCGCCCGAGCGCCAGCCACGGCCGTCGATGACCTGCTCATTGGCCAGCACTGTCTGATCCACTGGATCCCAGTTGACTGTGGAGTTTTTCTTGTAGACCAGTCCCTTTTCGACCAGACGCGCAAAAAACCACTGTTCCCAGCGATAATAGTCGCTGTCACAGGTCGCAAATTCGCGGTCCCAGTCATAGGCAAAACCAAGCGCCTTGAGCTGGTCGCGCATATAGTCGATGTTTTGATGGGTCCAGTCACCGGGGGCGACCCGGTTCTTGATCGCGGCATTTTCAGCCGGCATGCCAAAGGCATCCCAGCCCATGGGCTGCAGGACGTTTTTGCCCTTCATGCGTTGAAAGCGGGAGACGACATCGCCGATGGTATAGTTACGCACATGCCCCATGTGCAGTTTGCCGCTGGGGTAGGGAAACATGCACAGGCTGTAATACTTTTCGCGATTGGCATCTTCAACCGCCTTGAAACAGCGGTTTTTTTCCCAGAACTGCTGGGCGGTGCGTTCGATTTCGAAGGGGTTGTATTGTGCGTCCATCGTGTTCGTCTTGAAGCCTTGGGCCGTTGGGCGGCGACGCCCTGGAAATGTATGCGGGTCGAATGACCGGTCTTCGAGGCAGCAGAACGGTGTCATGACGTGATCAACATCGTTCTGGACAGCGCGCCCTGAGCCGTCAATGCTTGAAACGACGACATCGATCCGGCCGCTGGTGGTGATCAAGGATACCCGACTCGGCCTGTGACAGGTAGGCCCGAGCCGCGAGGTTTATATCATCGAACGTATATGCAAGGAGCTGGGCCATGGCTGAGCATGATAAATCTTCAAGAGACAATGATATCGAGCCTGCAATCCGCACGCAGGATGCCCCGCAGACGTCTTCCGAGTCCTCTGCCGAACACGGTTCCGGTCGTCTTTCCGAGGCTTATGAGCGCATCGTGGCGCGGTTTAATAATCGAAGCGACTCGCTGTCACGAGAGGGGCTACAGGAGGAACTCGATGAAGCGCTGAGCTTTGAGGCGGATGTTGAAGAATTCACCCGTGACGAGCTTGCCATTCTGCGAGCCTGGGTGGAGCGCGATGTCAGCGAATTTCGGCGCTACCTGGTCAGCGGCGGAGAGAGTCTGGCGGGCTTTCTGGGTATCGATCTGAGCATGCTGTCCGAGCGCTTGCGTCATGGCCTCCTGTCCGTGGCCGATCGTACGGCGCTGGATCAGCGCCGTTTTGAAGAAGAGCTTGAGGTGGCGCGCGCTGACTATACCGAAGGCGAAGTGGTGGCGCCGGGCCGCATGTCCTGCGTTCACTGCGAGCATCCTGTCATCCTGCATTATCGACAGCTGCTTGAGCCCTGCCATCAGTGTGGCCATCGCTATTTTCAGCGCGCGCCGTCCTGATCGATCAGGAAGCTATGGTGGCTCCCTTCAGCTTTGGTGCGGGCTGGTCATGCCAGCCTGCTTCATTGTCATCCAGCGCCCGCTGCGAGGACTCCGGCAGACGTGATCCACCCACGAAAGCCAGCAATGCGATGGCGATCAGATAGAAGGCCGGCGCCAGAGAGTTTCCGGTCAGGTCGATCAGCCATGTCGCGATCAGCGGTGCCGTTCCTCCAAAGATGGTATAGGCCACGTTGTAGCACAGCGCAGACGCCGTATAGCGCACCCGGGTCGGGAACTGTTCGGCCAGCAGAACGGCCGTCACTACGCCACACATGACCGCGCCCACGGCCAGCAGCGATGCCCCCAGCATGGCAGGCAACATTTCGCCACTGCCAGCCAGATAGTAGGCCGGAAAGACTGCCACCATCAGACAGATACAGGCCGCGCGGATGGTGTTTCGACGCCCGATACGATCTGACAGGCGGCCGATTACAGGACACAAAAGCCCTGAAAACACCAGTGCGCCCAGACTCGCCAGCAAGGCCGTGGCACGTGTGGCGTTACCAGCCACCTGCATATAGGTCACCAGATAGGTCGTGAACATGTAAAACGACAGCGCCGTGGCAGAAATGAAGGCACTGAGGCAGACGATGGTCGCGCCGTGGGCTCTGACCGTTTCACTGACCCTGGCATGAGGTGTTTCGGGGGTTTTCTGAAGCGCCTTAAACGCGGGGGATTCTTCGAGGTGCAAGCGCATGTACAAACCGATCAGCCCGAGGGGAGCGGCGATCAGGAACGGAATGCGCCAGCCCCAGGACTCCATGGTGCCGTTCGACATGACGGTGCTTAACAGCAGGGTCAATCCGGCAGCACAGCCAAAGGCCATAAAGGTAGAGACCGGAATCAGGCTGCCGTAGCGCGCCTTTTGATGCGTTGGGGCATGCTCAAGCACATAGGTACAGGCGCCGGCATATTCACCACCTGCCGAAAAGCCCTGAATGCAGCGCGCCAGGGCCAGTAGAAGCGGTGCAGCGATGCCAATGGCGCCATAGGTGGGCAGTACCCCGATCAACGCGGTGGCCCCGGCCATCATCAGGATGGTAATGGCCAGTACCCGCTTGCGTCCGATGCGGTCCCCTAACTTGCCAAAAAAGAGCCCACCAATCGGGCGCAGGGCAAAGGACACCGCAAAAACGGCAAAGGTCTGCAGCAGGGCGAGTGCCGGCTCGCCCGGTGGAAAGAAATGCTGGGCGATGACGATGGCGAGAAAACCATAGATGGCAAAATCGAACCACTCGACGAAGTTGCCGATCGCCGAGGCGACGATCACTTGATGCATTGCCTTGCGCCTTTCCGGCGAGAGGGGTTCAGACAGGGGAGAGCGGGGGGACCCGCTGCTCGATAGGCTGGCGTCATTGTTATTGGACATGGTCGCTTTCCTGAACGAGTGATCAGCATACGAAGGATGCCTGCCCCATCAGTGTGACATCAGCCGTGGCGATTTACTCCTGTTAAAGCGCCCTTCACGTTGTCAGGGACGACCCTGTCCGAAACGCCAACCTATCTCCCCACCAGTAACCCGATGTATTCATGCAGGGCCCAGTAGCTGTTGCCCAGCGCGGTCATGTCCGGTGAGAAGCTACGTGGTCCAAAGCCTGCCCGTGCCGTAAATCCGGTCGGTGCGGCCAGCACATTGATGCCTTCGTTTTCAAAGGCACGCTTGGCACGAGGCATGTGCCAGGCACTGGTCACCAGAATCACGGTATCGATATTGTCATCGCGCAGTATGCGGGCGCTGTAGAGCGCGTTCTGCTCCGTATTGTGGCTTTGAACTTCACGCCATCGTGTTGGCAGACCAAAGCTGCTCTCAAAACGAAAGGCCATGAGATCGGCTTCGGGCGGGTGTCGAGTACCGCGACGGCCACCGCCACCACTGATCAGCACTGGCAGATCGGTCTGGCGCTTGATGCGGGCACCATCGGCCAGGCGCTGCATGGCCATGGGGGTGACGTCGTCAAAATCGTTGAGCTGAGATTGTCCGAACAGCCGGCCACCGCTGAGAATGACAATCGCCTGTGCCTGTTCCCACTGTTTTTGAGTGGCAATGGGCACCTCGGTTTCAAGCGGATCCATCAGCAGGGTGGCCACACGTGAGGTCGACAGCGCCCAGAAGACCAGCACGACGGCGATGCTCAGTCGTCGCCCCCAGCGTCGTCGCCAGTGCCACACGACCACCAGGGTAAACAAAAGCGCCACAATAATGATGCCCGGCGGCAGAAGATACATCTTTAAAAGCGTCAGCATGGTCAGAGTCTCGGCCAGGGCATCAAAAATCAGTGAGCGTGAGTGTTGTGTTGCCCGGCGCGCAAGATACCACCGCAAAGCAACATTAACAGTGCCAGGAGTAGCGTCGGCCAGCTGCCCGTACGTGTGAAGGGTGTCATACCTTCCATTGCACGAACGGTGCCGTTGAGCACGGCTGGCTCAAAGCGCGGAGCCTCTTCCTGAACCGTGCCATCCGGTGCCACGATGGCGGTCATGCCATTATTGGTGGCCCTGAGTAAATAGCGGTTGTTTTCCAGCGCCCTGAGTTGTGCCATTTGCATATGCTGCAGCGGCCCTATGGAGTGTCCAAACCAGGTGTCATTGGAAATGGTGACCAGCGCGTTGGCACTCTCGGCTCGCTGCCGTACCAGATCGGGATAGACAATTTCATAACAGATCGCGACGCCCAGACGCAGGCCGTGAGCCTCAAGCGGCGGCTGATCGTTGCCGCCGGCGCCGATATTGCCCATCGGGATATTAAATATCTTCAGCAACCCGCCCAGCAGGGGTTCCAGTGGTAAATATTCGCCGAAGGGTACCAGGTGCGCCTTTCGGTACTGGCCCGGCGTGTCTCCAAGCGCAATCATGCTGTTGTAGAACATGCCGGTTTGATCGCGTTGCATGATGCCGGTCATCAATGTGCTGTCCGCCGGCAGTGTCGACTGTACGCGCTGCAAAAACGGCATGGCCTGCTGCTCCAGCATCGGAAGGGCGGTTTCCGGCCAGATGACCAGGTCGCTGTTCAGCCCCTGCTGGCGGGTCAGGCCAAAGTAGGTATTGATCGCATCCCGCTGACCGTCGGGGGTCCATTTACTCAGCTGGGGAAGATCGCCCTGTACCAGGGATACGGTCACGTCATCGCCGGTGGGCCTGGCCCACTGTGTGGGCAGCATCATCGGGATCAGCCATAGCGCAGCGAGTGGTGCAAAAAGCCACCAGCGACGAGACAGAAGGGCTCTGGCCAGTAGTGCGCCACTCAGGGCCACGGCCAATGACACCAGATAAACCCCGCCCAGCGGCGCGAGACTGGCCAGCGGCGAGCTGACATGGGCACTGCCCAGAAAGAGCCAGGGGAAACCGGTAAAGGCCCAGCTGCGAAAGGCCTCACCCAACGCCCATGCGCCGGCAAAGGCCACTACATCCAGCCTTGAGTTGGCGGCAAGCCGGTATAGCAGTGCCGGCAGCATTACAAAAAGCGCCATGGCGATGATAAAAAGCACTGTCAGAACGATGGCAAGCGGCCCGCCGGTATTGCCATAGTCATGGATGGAGACATACACCCATGAGGCGCCGCTGCCGAACAGGCCCACACCAAATAACCATCCGCGCCACAGTGCCTGTCGCACATTGACGTGCTGAAGGGCAAGATAAAATGCCGCCATCGCCAGGGGGCCAAGCCCCCAGACGTTAAAGGGGGCAAAGGTCAGTGTCGTGAGTGCGCCGGCCAACAGGGCCAGAAGTGAACTGACGCCGCGACGCTGTAGAAGGGAGGCCATGCTGCATCCTCTGACAGAAAACGGGCAGGCGATCATGCCTGCCCGTTATGGGGATCACAATGCAGGTACACGTTTGGCCCTGCCAGTAGGGGGATCAATGATCGGACCGGGAAGTTTCGTCAGCGAGGGGGCTCGTGTCGGTCCGGGCGGCCTGTAACCAGCGAATGCGGCGACTGTCAGCATTCATGACCGTAAACCGCCAGTGTTCAAGCTCGGTGGACTCGTTGCGTGCCGGAAGATGGCCGAAGCGCTGCATCACCAGTCCGCCAACCGTATCGAACTCTTCATCGGAAAAGCTGGTTTCAAAGCGCTCGTTAAAGTCATCAATGGGCGTGAGGGCCTTAACGGCGTAGGTGCCGTTGCCAAGGTCGCGGATATCGTCTTCTTCATCGATATCGTGCTCGTCCTCGATGTCTCCCACAATCTGCTCGAGGATATCCTCGATGGTAATGATGCCCGCCGTGCCACCATATTCATCGACGACGATGGCCATATGATTGCGGGTATCACGAAACTCGCGCAGCAGATTGTTGAGGCGCTTGGACTCCGGAATGAACAGGGCCGGCCTTAATACTTCACGCAGTTTGAAGCGCTCGCGCTCTTCGCTGTCCTGAAGAATCAGCGGCAGCATGTCCTTGACCAGCAACACGCCCACCACTTCATCCAGATTGTCATCAATGACAGGATAACGTGAATGGGCGGTCTCACGGATGATAGGCAGGCATTGATCGGGAGAGTGATCGGCCTGAATGGCCACAATCTGGGAACGAGGCACCATGGCTTCACGAGCCTGCATGGTGCTGATATCGAAGGCCCCCTCGATGATGGTCAGTCCATCCTGATCGAGGCTCAGTCGCGTTGAAGCTTCCTTGAGAAAGCTGATCAGCTCATCGCGACTGCTGGGTTCTTCGTTATCGCCGGAAAAAGCGCCGATTATTCTGTCAAGCCAGGATCGGGATGGCTGACTTGCCGGTCGGTCATCGCTCATGCGTCGGTTCTCTTCTCCTCGGATACCTGATGGCTATCGCGCACCCCGAAATCCTCAGGGGCAACAGCATAGGGATCAGAAATGCCCAGCGTGGACAGGATGTCCCGCTCGAGCTGTTCCATGGTCTCGGCCTCATCATCATCGATGTGATCCAGACCCAGTAGGTGCAGCGTACCATGCACGATCATGTGGGCGAAGTGATCCTCGAGGCGCTTTTGCTGCTCGAGCGCCTCGCGGGCCACTACATGAGGGCTGACCACCAGATCCCCCAGCAGGGGAAGCGGAACTTCCGGCGGCGCCTCGAAGGGAAAGGAGAGCACGTTGGTCGACTTGTCGCGGCCGCGATAATCGTGATTAAGGCTTCGGCTCTCTTCTTCGCTGGCAAACCGGACCGTCATCTCCCGGCGAATCTCACCGGGGAAATGCTTGAGCACCGTGGCGAACCAGTGCTCGAGAGCCTGCTCATCGGGAAGTGCGTCAAAATCGACCGCCACCTGGCAGTCAACATGGACCGCATCGCTCATGAGTGGCGATCCTCTTCGGATTCATGCGCTTCATAGGCATCGATGATCCGTGCGACCAGCGGGTGGCGAACCACATCCTTGGAAGCAAAGTGGGTCATGCTGATGCCGTCGACATCCTTGAGGACGTTGAGCACATGAATCAGGCCTGAATGGGTGCCGCGCGGCAGATCCACCTGAGTCACGTCACCGGTGATCACGGCCGTGGAGCCAAACCCTATACGCGTCAAAAACATTTTCATCTGTTCGCGCGTGGTGTTCTGGCTCTCGTCAAGAATGACAAAGGCATTATTGAGCGTTCGCCCGCGCATGTAAGCCAGCGGCGCAATCTCGATGACCTGCTTTTCGATCAGCTTGTTGACCTGTTCAAAGCCCAGCATCTCGTAGAGTGCGTCATACAGCGGACGCAGGTAGGGATCGATCTTCTGGGCCAGATCACCCGGCAGAAAGCCCAGTTTTTCGCCGGCTTCCACGGCCGGTCGCACCAGAAGAATACGGCGAACGCTCTGCTGGTTCAGGGCTTCAACCGCGGCGGCGACGGCCAGATAGGTCTTGCCGGTACCGGCAGGCCCAATGCCGAAGTTGATGTCGTGGTTTCGGATATGTTCAACGTACTGCTGCTGGTTCTGCCCGCGAGGCTTGATGACGGCACGCGGCGTTCGCAGGATGACGCCTTCACGCGGCATGTCATCGTCTTCATCCTCGGCAATCGACTCAAGGCCCGATTCCTGCAGATAAAGATGTACGGTTTCCGGCGACAGGGTCTGCGTCTGGGTCTCACGATAGAGATGTTCCAGCACGTTGGCCGTCGCCTTGACGCGCGCGGCGTTGCCGGCCAGCTGAAACTCGTTGCCGCGGTTGCGTACCGTGACCTCGAGACGCTGCTCGATCAGATGAAGGTGTTCATCCTGCTGACCGCTGAGATTGGCCAGCCGCATGGGGTCATTGGGTTCCAGCGACAGCTGAAGAATACGATGCGCGTTGGCAGTTTTCTGGGTCAATGTTGGGTCCGGTCGTTGCGTCGTTGAAGGGCAGCCTGAATCTCGTTCTTTACGGGAACAATAGCATCAATTGCTCAATCGAAAATAAACAGACGCCATCGCGGGAGATATCCTGCGATGGCGTGCCGGTCCATGAAAGGCGACATGACATCAAACGTGCGTCTGTCGAATCAGTATTTCTCTCCAGAGACCAGCTCACCCCTGAGAGAATTGGGGAAAGCTTCCACAATTTCAACATCGACGAAATACCCAATCAGGTCGATCGGGTTGGCGGCGCGAAAGTTGACCACGCGGTTGTTTTCGGTTCGCCCTGAAAGCTCACCGGGGTCCTTTGGCGAGAAGCCCGAGACCAGGATGCGTTGGGTCGTGCCGACCATGCGCCGGGAGATGCCGATCGCATTCTGAGTGATGCGGTCCTGAAGAATTTTAAGGCGCTGCTTCTTGACCAGTTCCGGAGTGTCATCAGGCAGATCAGACGCCGGTGTGCCGGGGCGCTTGGAGTAGACGAATGAAAACGAGTGGTCGAAACCGATACGCTCGATCAAATCCATCGTGTCCAGAAAGTCCTGCTCGGTCTCGCCGGGGAAACCGATGATGAAATCGGACGAGAAACTGATGTCCGGGCGCTTTTCACGGATGCGCTCCATCTTGGCGATGTATTCCTCACGGCCGTGGCCGCGCTTCATCGCCTTGAGAATGGCGTCAGAACCCGACTGCACCGGCAGGTGAAGATGGCTCACCAGCTCCGGGATCTCGCCGAAGGCTTCAATCAGGCTGTCGGTGAATTCGACCGGATGTGACGTTGTGAAGCGGATACGATCGATGCCATCCACGGCAGCCACGGCGGCGATCATTTCAGCCAGATCGATCTCTTCACCGGTCTCGTCCATGCCGCGATAGGCATTGACGTTCTGGCCCAGAAGATTGATCTCGCGTACGCCCTGCTCGGCCAGATGGACGACTTCATCGAGAACGTCCTCGAACGGCCGGGAAATTTCCTCGCCGCGGGTGTAAGGCACCACACAGAAGCTGCAGTACTTCGAGCAGCCTTCCATGATCGAGACAAATGACGAGGCGCCATCGGAGTTGGGGGCCGGCAGCCGATCGAATTTCTCGATTTCCGGAAAGGTGACATCCACCACCGAGATCAGGTTTCCGCTCTCGTTGCGGTTGTCCATCATGTCCGGCAGTCGGTGCAGGGTCTGCGGGCCGAAGACCATGTCGACATGAGGCGCGCGCTTTTGAATGTTGTCGCCTTCCTGGCTTGCCACACAGCCGCCGACACCGATGACCAGATCCGGATTGGCTGCCTTGAGCTTTTTCCACCGCCCGAGCTGATGAAAGACCTTCTCCTGCGCCTTTTCACGAATCGAGCAGGTGTTGAGCAGGATGACATCGGCTTCGTTTTCGTTGTCTGTCAGCTCAAGCTGATGGGATTCGCCCAGCAGGTCGGCCATGCGAGCCGAGTCGTACTCGTTCATCTGGCAGCCGTGGGTCTTGATGAAGAGTTTCTTCGTCATGGGCCTTGGGTACATATAAGAAAATGGGTGTCAGACGATGATCCAGCGATGACGGCACAAAACCGGCCGTTCAGTCGTCCTACCATCGAGAGAAGTGTCATGAACCGTCGCGAAGCGACATGGAATGGCGAAATTATACGCAAGGCCACAGGCACAGGCCAGTGGGCACTTGTGTAGTGAAAAATGGTCTTTGTGTATCAACACGTGAGCAGGCTCACGACAGACGCCATTGGCATAAAAGCCTATGGTAGACTCCCGCGCTTGTTGCGGCCTTTCAAGGGGCCGTGATGACCATCGGTCTGGCGCAATACAGTGAGGATTGAGCGTACATGGCGGCAAGGCCCCTTTATAGAATCAGTTTCCTGCAGCAGGGTGAGCTCTGGGAGCTCTACGCACGCGATATCTTTCAAAGTGAGCTCTGGGGCTTTATCGAAGTCGAGGGTGTCGTCTTTGGTGATGACACGAAGGTGGTGGTCGACCCCGGTGCTGAAAAGCTGCGCCGCACCTTCGAAGGCGTCTCGCGCAGCTATCTGCCGATGAATGCCATCGTTCGCATTGATGAAGTCGAGCGTGAAGGCACGCCGCGAGCGGTGAAGGCCGAAGGTAACGTCACTGCCTTTCCGGGGGCCATGCACTGGCCGCCCCGTGAAGAGTAGGCGTTTAAATTGAATATTTTTTAAGCAAAATGGTGTCATGGCCTGCCAGTCGGGCGCTTTGTGCGTCATGTGATCAGGTTGTCCCGTAGGTTATCCACAGAAACTGTGGATGAGCGATCGAATCGGGTATCAGGTAATCGTTACGCCCGACTCAGGCTGCATGATGTAATGACAATTTCGACGAACCAACGACTCCATCATGAAAACAATCGGAAAACTCTGCGTCGGTCTTTTATTGGGTGCCGGTATCAGCACCGCCCACGCCGAAGAAGCCCGCTGGGTCAGTGATTCTCTGTCGACCTATGTTCGAAGCGGCCCCACAGACAGCTACCGTATCGTGGGAACCGTGGACGCCGGTCAGCGCGTGACGCTGCTCGAATCCCAGGGAAACTACAGCCGTATTCGCACCGAAAGCGGTGACACTGTCTGGATTCCCAGTGATGATCTGCAGGCACAGGAGAGTGTGCAGGAAAGGGTGCCGGACATGCAGGAGCGCGTGCAGACCCTGACGCAGCGTCTGGAAGGCATCGATGATGAGTGGAATCAGCGTGTGGCCGACATGAAAAGCTCGCTGCAAAGCAGTCAGTCACGGGTCAACGAACTTCAGACCACCAACGATGATCTCAATGCCCAGCTCACTCAGGCACAGTCGAAAATGCGAGAGTATCAGGCACGACTGGATACCGAGCGTGAAGATCTTTTGATGCGCTACTTTGTCTATGGGGGCAGCGTGGCCGGGGGCGGTCTGGTACTCGGCCTGCTGGTGCCGCATCTACCAAGGCGACGTAAAAAGCGCGATCGCTGGTTCTGATCGTGGCGACGTCGGGTCAGGGTAATGAGCAGTGGTTTGAGCGCTGGCGGGAAGGACGCATCGGCTTTCACAGTGACAGCGTCCAGCCCATGCTGGCGCGCTACTGGTCTCATCTGAGCGTCTCGACCGGTGCGCGGGTGCTTCTACCGTTGTGCGGCAAAAGCGGCGACATCCTCTGGCTGGCGCAGCGCGGCCATGCCGTACTGGGCGTTGAGCTGGTCGAACAGGCGGTTCGAAGCTGGTTTAAGGATCAGGCCGAAGCATTGCCCGAGACCGTGGCCCGCACGAACTTTAATCGCTTCGAAAGCCCCGAACGGGTGGGGCGTGCCGGCGTGACCTTCGATGTGGGTAACTTTTTCCACCTCGATGCCGCCTTGAGTGACGACATTGACGCCTTTTATGATCGGGCCGCGCTGATTGCACTGTCTGAAGCAGCGCGTCAGCGCTATGCGCTCAAGCTGGCCGAGCTGTGCCGGCCGAATGTGGAAGGGCTTTTGATTTCGTTGATTCGTGACGGGCAGCCCGATCAGGGACCGCCCTATGTGGTCACCGATGACGAGGTCCATCGTCTGTTTGCGCCCAATTTCATGCTGGAGCGACTGGGGGATCGGCGCGATGAGCGTGGCATGACCGAAGTCGTCTGGCGCCTGTGTCGCAGGGCGCCGCTTTCATGCTGAAACCCTGAAGGGGTCGAGCGCAGAACTGCTTGAATATCGAGCACCCGGTGAACATGAGTGATCACCGGGGCTTGTGCTGTCAGGTCGTTTCGGGAGCAAACCGATGCCAGCGCGAGGGAACAACATAGAAGCTGTCACCGCGTGCCGGCAGCAGGCGATCGAAATCGTGATGCGTGATGCTGGCAAGCCAGGGGGCGTCCATCCAGTCGGCCATCAGTTCGACCCGAACGTCGCTGCCAACCGGTGATACGGCATCTACCGTGACCGGCAGATACGCGCGCTCGTCGGGCGCCGTGGTCAGCATCAGTTCGTGGGGCCGCAAAAGCACCTCGTCGGGCGCCGTTTCCGAATGCTCCAGCGCAATCCAGGCGTTACCCTGTTGCAGCCGCCCATTGTGATACTCGCCGCCAAAGCGGTTGGTTTCACCCAGAAACGAAAAGACAAACCGGTTGGCCGGCGCGCGATAAAGCGCCTGTGGTGTATCGATCTGTTCGATGCGGCCGTTGCTCATGACGACCACGCGATCGGAAAGCTCAAGCGCTTCTTCCTGATCATGGGTCACGAACACGCTGGTAAAGCCGAACTCTTCATGCAGATGCCTGAGCCAGCGACGCAGCTCGAGTCGTACCTTGGCATCCAGGGCCCCGAAAGGCTCGTCCAGCAGCAGCACCTCGGGTTCGACGGCCAGCGCGCGGGCCAGAGCGACTCGCTGCTGCTGCCCGCCGGAAAGCTGTGCCGGCAGACGTTTGGCCAGGGTGTCCAGGCGAACGCGCTCAAGCAGGTGCTGTACCCGGTCGCGAATCTCGGCATTGGAAGGCCGCTCGCTGGCCGGTCGTGCTCGTAGCCCGAAAGCCACGTTTTCAAACACGCTCATGTGACGAAAAAGTGCGTAGTGCTGAAAGACAAACCCGACCCGGCGCTTGCGCACATGGACGTGGGTCACCTCCCGATTACCGAAATGAATCGAGCCACTGTCCGGGGCTTCGAGGCCGGCAATAATGCGCAAAAGCGTGGTCTTGCCGGAGCCTGACGGCCCCAGTAACCCGACCATTTCTCCCTGGTTGATCTCCAGTGACAGCGGATGCAGGGCCGTCGTGCTGCCAAAACGTCTGGAGACATCGCTTATGGTAATGCTCATGCTGTTTTCTCCCGACGATGGGTATGCCACTCAAGCACGGCCTTGATGATCAGCGTCACGATGGCAAGTGCCGCCAGCAGTGCAGCGCTGGTGAAGGCGCCCACCGTGTTGTAATCCTGATACAAAAGCTCCACCTGCAACGGCAGATTGATGGTCTCGCCACGAATGCTGCCCGAAACCACCGAGACGGCGCCGAACTCACCGATGGCGCGGGCGTTGGTCAGAATGACGCCGTACACCAGTGCCCAGCGAATATTGGGCAGGGTGATGCGTCTAAACAGGGTCCAGCCGCTGGCGCCCAGCGTGACGCCGGCCTCTTCTTCGGCACTGCCCTGTGCCTGCATTAGCGGAATCAGTTCACGTGCCACGAACGGACAGGTGACAAAAACGGTCACCAGCACCATGCCGGGCCAAGCAAACATCAGTTGCACGTCGTGTTCGGACAGCATGCTGCCCAGCCAGCCGGTACGGCCGTATAGCAGTAGATAAAGCAGACCTGCCACGACCGGGGATACCGCAAAGGGAATATCGATCAGCGTTTGCAGCAGTCGCCGGCCGGGGAAAGCAAAACGGGTGACCAGCCAGGCCAGAAAAATGCCGAAAATCAGGTTGATCGGCACGGTCAAAAGTGCGATCAGAAGCGTCAGTCCGATCGCTTCTCTGGTAAAGCTGCTGGTCAGGTTCTGCCAGAAGGGCGCCAGACCTTCGGCAAACGCCTGGTAGAAAATGCCGGCCAGCGGTATGACCAGAAACAGCGTCGTCAAGACCACGGCAAGCCCGATCAGTCCCACGCGTGTGGCCGTGCCATCACCAATGCGCTTCATGTCAGTGCCTCCCGCCATGCAGACGACGATAAAAACGCCCCTGCCAGAGATTGATGGCCAGCAACAGCAGCAGGGAGACCAGCATCACCAGCGAGGCGATGGCGGCGGCGCCTGCGTAGTCATACTCTTCAAGGCGGGTGGCCATCATCAGAGAGACCACTTCGGTGCGATAGGGCATGTTACCGGCAATAAAGATGACCGCGCCGAACTCGCCCAGCGATCGGGCGAAGGAGAGCCCGGTGCCGGTCACCACGGCCGGCCAGATGTGGGGCAGGATGACCCGGCGGAAGGCATACAGGTTGCTGGCCCCCAGCGTCAGCGCGGCCTCATCGGCCTGACCGGGCAGGTCTTCAAGTACCGGCTGTACGGTGCGCACCACAAAGGGCACGCTGGTAAAGGCCATGGCGAGTGCAATCCCGAGCCAGGTATAGGCGACCTCGATCCCCAGCGGTTCAAGCAGGCTGCCTACGGCGCCATTGCGGGAGTAGAGCGTGGCCAGGGTAATGCCGGCCACGGCCGTGGGCAGGGCGAAGGGCAGATCCATCAGCGCATCAAGGATGCGCTTGCCCGGAAACGTGTAGCGTGCCAGTACCCAGGCCATCAAAAGCCCGAACAGCGCATTGAACAGCGAGGCGGCCAGTGCTGCCAGAATCGTGACCCGATAGCTTGCGATCAGACGCGGGTCGGTGATGGCCGCCCAGTACTGCGACCATGACAGCGTTGACAGCTGGCCGATGAGGCTGGTCATCGGCAGCAGCAGAATCAACGACACGAACAGCAGGGTCACACCCAGCGACAGCGAAAAGCCCGGCAGGACCCGGGCAGCACGGGCACGCATTAACGTCGCTGCAGCTGGTCGAGTTCACCCCCGCTGGCGAAATGTGTCTGCATCACATTTTCCCAGCTTCCGAAGGCATCCTCGATGCGCAGCAGCGTGGTCTGCGGGAAGCGATCGGCAAACTCCTCGCTGATCTCGTCATTGTTGACGCGGTAGTAGTACTGCGCCAGCGTGCGCTGCGCTTCAGGCGAGTAGAGATATTCCAGATAGCCTTTGGCCAGATCCTCGGTACCGTTGCGTTCGACGTTCTTGTCGATCCAGGTGACCGGGAATTCCGCCATGACATCTACCGGCGGTACCACCACCTCGTAGTCATCCGGGCCATACTGATTGCGGATGTTGTTGGCTTCCGATTCAAACGTGATCAGAACATCGCCAATGCCACGCTCGGCAAAGGTAGTCGTGGCGCCGCGTCCGCCAGTGTCAAAGACCTCGACATTGGCCAGCATTTTTTTCATGTAATCACGGGTAGCCGCGTCATCACCGCCATTGTCGTGATTGCTTGCCGCCCAGGCGGCCAGATAAGTGTAGCGTCCGTTGCCTGACGTCTTGGGGTTGGGGAAGACCAGTGCCACATCATCGCCGGCCAGGTCCGACCAGCCATGGATATCCTTCGGATTTCCCTTTCTGACTAGAAACGCCATGGTCGAGTAGTAGGGTGAGCTGTAGTTGGGCAGCCTTGACTGCCAGTCCGTCGGAATTAGTTGGCCCTTTTGTGCCAGGACATCGACATCGGTCACCTGGTTGAAGGTGACGACATCAGCGCGAAGCCCCTGCAGAATGGCGCGTGCCTGGGTCGAAGAGCCGGCATGGGTCTGCTTGATCTCGACCGACTCCCCGTGCTCATCCTGCCAGTGTTCAACGAACTGCGGGTTGAGCTCGGCAAAGAGTTCTCGCGCAATATCATAGGAGGCGTTGAGCAGCTCGCGGTCGGCGCTGAAGGCCTGCGGGCTGGCCAGCGCCATGCTGAGCGCAGCGGTGGCAACCACGCGACGTAAAAGGGTCGAGCGTACGGACATATCGTGTTCCCCGGCATCTGATCGGCAGGATTATTATCGAAAGCCAGTGGGTCTGGCATTGAGTAGAGGCTAAACAAAACCTGAGGGAATGACAATCTGTCTGGTTATGCCATTTTGTTCTTTAAGCCGGGGTTAGGGTTTAGTCGGTGAGAGAAGGCATTCCCTCTCTCACCGTATGGATTACAGTCCGAGGGCCGAGGACGTTTCACGGCGTGGGTCGGCACCGCCATGAAAGCCGTTGTCGTTGATCAGAATCGACTGGCTGGCGCCCATGGCCGATTTCTGAACCACGTGATGGCCCATGTTTTCCAGAATGCGCACGGTATCCGGACTAAAGCCGTCTTCAATGCGCAGCTCATCGGGTAGCCATTGATCGTGAAAGCGCGGTGCGCTGACGGCCGACTGAATGTTCATGCCGTGATCGATCACATTGGTGATGACGCCAAGTGTGGTGGTAATGATGCGGGAACCGCCGGGGCTGCCGGTGACCAGAAAGTTTTTGCCTTCGTGTTTGACGATGGTCGGCGTCATGGAGGAGAGCATGCGCTTGCCGGGTTCCACGGCATTGGCTTCGCCACCAATCAGCCCGTAGGCATTGGGGACGCCCGGTTTGGCCGAAAAATCATCCATTTCGTTGTTGAGCAGAAAGCCGGCTTCATCCACGGCGATACCGGAGCCGTAGCTGAAGTTGAGGGTATAGGTGTTGGATACCGCCAGTCCCGAGTCATCGGCGACCGAGTAGTGCGTGGTTTCATTCGATTCATAGGGCGTAATGTTGCCCGGACCGATGGCCTCTGACGGTGTCGCTCGATCGAGAGAAATCTGCTGACGAAGCTCATGGGCATAGGCCCTGGACGTCAGCGCATTGACCGGGACATCGAAAAAGTCGGGATCACCCAGGTATTTTGAGCGGTCGGCATAGGCGCGACGCATCGCCTCGCTCATCAGGTGCATGGTGGCAGCGGAGCCAAAGCCCGTGGCGGTGAGGTCATCGTTTTCCAGCATGTTCAAAATCTGCACGATGTGGACGCCGCCGGAGGAGGGAGGCGCCATCGCGTAAATGTCATATCCTCGATAGCTGCCATGAACCGGGGCACGCTCGATAGCCCGATAATCAGCCAGGTCCTGTCGAGTCATGATGCCGCCATGCGCCTTGATGGTGTCGATCAGATGGTCGGCCGTCTCGCCTTCATAGAATTCGCGCGGGCCGTTTTGAGCAATGCGGGACAGCGTCGCTGCAAGCTCGGGTTGTTTAAAAACCTCTCCGGTACGCCAGTCACTGCCATCGGCCTTGTAGAACAAACGGCGCGTGCCCTCGTTTTTTTCCAGCTGCTCGCGACTGCCATTCAGGCCATCGGCAAAACGCTTTGGAATGGCGAAGCCGTCGTGTGCCAGTCGAATGGCCGGCGCCATGACCTGCTCAAGGGACATTGAGCCGTAGCGCTCAAGCGCCATCGTCATGCCGGAGACCGTACCGGGGACGCCTGATGCATTGGCCGAATAGCGCGAGGCCTCCTCGATGACATTGCCTTCCTCGTCCTGGAACATGGTTTTGAAGGCACCGGCAGGCGCGGTCTCGCGATAGTCGATCGAGGTCACTTCACCGCTTTTTTCATTGGAAATCACCATGAAGCCGCCACCACCGATATTGCCCGAGCGTGGCTGAACCACGGCCAGCGCAAAGCCGATGGCCACTGCGGCGTCTACTGCGTTGCCTCCCTGGCGAAGAATGTCACGGCCGACACGGCTTGCCAGTTCATGACTGGTGACTACCATGGCATGCTGACCGTACTCGGCATGAAAACGCTCGCCTTCAATGATGGGCGGCTGAGCACCCGCCAGTGATGGCAGGAGCATGAACAGCAGGCAGGCCAGCGCTGGTCGTTTTTTCCCGGGCATGCAAATCCCCTTCTAATATTGTTGATCTGGTTATATCAGGTCCGTTTAATACGGCTTTGCAACAATAGGGTATCTGCACGGCTTCCGGAAGCGGAAGCTCCTGTAGAGGTTGTCGAGTAGCTCGCCAGTTGGCGGGTATGCACTATAGTGACTCTTGCACGCTAACATTGAGGTTATTGCCATGCCTGATCAAACGCCTACGCCCCGCACTGCCTGTGTCAAGAAGGTCGAAAAGGGAGGTGGCAAAACGGTTTATGAAGTTCGTGGGGTCAATCCTGATACCGATACCCTGCTCAGTGAATATGAAACCGAGCAGGAAGCCATTGACGCCGTCAAGCGTTATGAGTGTGAAAATTGAGACTTTGGTAGTATGAGAGGGGCCGCCATGAGGCGGCCCCTTTTTGTCTCGTGCAGTAACGCCTGCACAGCGATGCCCTGTTACGCTTTGGGCCCGCCGTGTAGGCTGACGGCTATCAAGCTTGTTTGATGAGGTGTTTACAGTGCAACAACCCTTCAGGATCGCACCTTCCATTCTGTCTGCAGACTTCGCCCGTCTGGGACAGGAGGTGGATGATGTGCTGGCCAGCGGCGCCGACATGATTCATTTCGACGTCATGGACAACCACTATGTTCCCAACCTGAGCTTTGGGCCGGCGGTCTGTCATGCCCTGCGCAATTACGGCGTGACCGCCGAGATCGATGTCCACCTGATGGTATCCCCGGTCGATGATCTGATCCGCGCCTTTCTGGATGCCGGTGCCAACCACATCACCTTTCACCCGGAAGCCAGCCTGCACGTCGACCGCTCCCTGCAGCTGATTCTTGATGGTGGCGCCACCGCAGGTCTTGCGCTCAATCCAGCGACCCCGCTTTCAACGCTTGACCATGTGCTCGACAAGCTGTCGATGCTGCTGGTCATGACGGTCAATCCGGGCTTTGGTGGGCAATCCTTCATTCCGGCCATGATGGACAAGCTGCGTCTGGCGCGCGCCATGATCGACGCCACCGGCAAGCCCATTCGTCTGGAAGTCGATGGCGGCATCAACGCCGACAACATCGGCGAGATTGCTCGCGCCGGTGCGGATACCTTTGTCTCCGGCTCTTCCATCTTCGCCAAACGCAGTGACAACGACCCGAATCGCTACGACTCGATCCTGCGCGCCTTCAGGGAACCGCTGGATGGCCTGTCAGACTGAGCAACATGACGAGATAGCCCGCCCCGTCTGGTCGCTTTACATCATTGAAAATCGGCTGGGCCACCTTTATACCGGCGTGACCACGGATGTGGCGCGCCGTCTCAAGGAGCACCAGGATGATGGTGCACGCTGTGCGCGAGCGCTGCGTGGCAAGGGACCGCTGCGTTTACGCTTTTCCTGCCTGGTAGGCGACAAGGGCAAGGCGCTCAGCATTGAGCGGCGGGTCAAGAAGCTCTCTCGGCTCAAGCGTCTGGCCATCATAGAAAAAGGGCAGCTTCCCATTGAGTAATCGGAGCTGCCCTGATGGCCACGACGGTTCAAAGCAATCAGCGCTTGAGAGCGTCCCAGTTGTAGGGGGCCCGCGGTTTCTCGCCCTTGAGTACCGCCAGAGCATTCTCCACGGCCAGTTCCGCCATGGCATAACGGGTTTCATGCGTGGCCGAGCCGATATGGGGCAGGGCGACGACATTGTCCATATGTGCCAGCGGGGAATCAGCGGGGAGCGGCTCGACATCGAAGACATCAAGGCCGGCGGCACGGATAGTGTTATTTTTCAGCGCCTCGATCATGGCCGGCTCGTCCACCACGCCGCCGCGAGCGATATTGACGAAGATGGTGTCCTTGCCCATTAGCTCGAATTCACGCTTGCCAAACATGTGGCGAGTGGCGTCAGAGAGCGGCACGGTCACGCAGACAAAGTCAGAGTCGTGCAGCAGATCATCAAGTGCCTTCCAGTCGGCACACAGTTCGCGTTCGAAATCTTCATGGCGCGAGCGATTGTGATAGCTCACCGACATGTTGAAGCCGAACTTGCCACGGCGCGCAATGGCGGCCCCAATGCGGCCCATGCCGACGATGCCGAGCTTTTTGCCCTGAACATCCACTCCGAAGTGGGGTTCGGCGACCCCGCCTGTCCATTCTCCCTTCTTTACCATCTCCGCCATTTCAACTGCACGGCGGGCGCTGGCCAGAATTAACAAAAAGGCGGTATCGGCGGTCGTTTCCGTCAGCACATCCGGTGTGTGGCAAAGCACAATGCCACGTTTGCTGAGATAGTCGATGTCGTAGTTATCCACGCCTACCGAAATGCTTGAGACCACTTCAAGATTGGGGGCCTGATCCAGCAGCTCCGGAGTAAGGTTGACGCTTGAGCCGATCAGGCCATGTGCCTGCGACAACGCCTTGTGGAACTCACTGTTTCGGGTCAGGTCCGTGGTCTGCGAGAAATCCAGTACATGGCACTCCCGTTCCAGCCTTTCCTGCAGAGCCGGCTTCAGGGCACGCTGATACACAATGACCGTTTTCTTCGAAGACATGATCTCTCCTGATGAAAGAAGTAAGCGAGCTGTTTGCGACAGCTCGTTATATCGAGATATGACGCAAAAGAGGCCTGACCCTCGGACCTGTCAGAGCTTCAGGCAAGCGATTTCAACTGCTCAACATGACGCGCTGTGGCACTGACATTGTCATGATCCAGCGGAAACTCGATGGCTCGCGGCACGTCTTTCGGAAAATGATGCCAGAGCGCAGACCAGTGCGCGCGAGCGGCGTCATCCGGGGGGCATGCCCGAGGTTGGCCGTTGACGTGGGTAACGGCCTTGCAGTGCACATAACGTACCCTGCTGCCCAGGCGGCTGGCGGCCTGTGAAAGGTCATGGTCCGTCCAGTAGCCGTTGCCCAGATCAAGGGTCGTCCCAAACAGATCAGAACCCAGTGCCCTGTGAAGTGCGGCATGAATCAACGGATCGCCTCCGCAGGAGGTCTGATCATTTTCAATTAATATTGGCAGGGTTTGATCGGCAAGCTCGGCCTTGAGGGCGGCAGCGCCATCATCAATGCATTCGGCACACAGCTGGCCAAGCCCGAACTTGATCCACTGCGCGCCCAGCTCCTCGGCACGCGTCAGCGCCTGATGCATCTCGTCAGTATTGAGCCTGCTTTGTTCGTCAAAGAGTGAAGTGGCTGCAGAATAGACGCAGTTTAGTGACGCCTGTTCGATGGCTTCGCGAAGCCGGCTCAGAGGCATATCATGATCGCTCAACAGCTCTTCGCGAATTTCGACACCCTGTGCGCCGGCATCCCTGATATGTTCAAGAACACCTGCCTGTCCTGATCGCTTGACCAGATCGGCGCCAAAGGCAGAAGTACAGATCATTACCGGTCCCATGAAAAACTCCTTGCGTCACCTGGTCTGAAAGCGGGTCCGTCTGAGGACGCCGCTGTGGCCAAGAACATCCCCGTGTAGAAAATGCTCATGTTGCTTCTAGTGTAGTGAAGCCGCACGGATACGGGCGCACCGGGTGCCTCCGCGATTTCGAACCCTGGCAGCAGTATAGGTGCCAGTCAGTCCGGTTTGCCCGACGTTTCCGGGGGTGAAATGCGCTCAATGCAGTTTAAGGCGCGGGCGAATGATCGTATTGATGCGATCAACCAGCATGCGAATACCGGTGCTTGTATAGCCGTGGATGGCGGCCTGGTGCATGCGATACAGCGAGGCATAGAAAATCTTGGCCATCCAGCCCTCGACCAGCACGCCACGCGCCGAAGCTCCGCGCATGAGATTGCCCACGGCATCAAAATGCGCCAGCGAGATCAGCGAGCCCATGTCCTTGTAGTGAAAGTCCGTCAGCTCACGTCCGGCCATGGCCGCTTTCAGATTCTTGTAGAGGGTGTTGGCCTGCTGGTGGGCGGCCTGAGCGCGCGGCGGTACCATTTTATCGCCCGGCTGCGGGCAGGCCGCGCAGTCGCCGAGTGCGAAGATGCGGTCGTCGTCCACGCTCTGCATGGTCTGATGAACAATGACCTGATGGTTGCGCTGAGTGGAAAGCCCCAGTTCGGAAAGGATTGAGGGTCCACGAACGCCGGCCGCCCAGACGGTCAGGTCGGCATCAATACGTGAGCCATCGGCAATCTCGAATCCATTCTCGTCGGCCTGGGTGACACGAGTATCGGTATGAATCTCGACGCCGAGTCGTTCAAGCTCACGGTGCACTGACTGGCTGATGCGCTCGGGCAGGGCAGGTAAAACACGCGGCGCGGCTTCCAGCAGGTGAATCTTGAGTTGCTGACGGCTGATGCGGCTAAAGCCATAGCCATGCAGCATCTGTGTGGCATTGAGAAGCTCGGCCGAGAGCTCCACGCCCGTGGCGCCGCCGCCCACGATGGCCACCGACATCCCGGATTTGCCGGCTTCTTCACGGTTGCTGCAGCGCAGGAAGGTATTGAGCATCTGCTTGCGAAAGGCTTCTGCCTGTTTGACGCTGTCCAGGAAATAGCAGTGATCCGCCACACCCGGCGTCCCGAAGTCATTGGAGACGCTGCCCACCGAGAGCACCAGATAGTCATAATCCAGGCGTCGCTCGGGCAAAACGACACGATTTTTGTCGTCGTGAATCGCGTCCAGACGGATCTGGCGATGCTCACGATCAAGACCACACAGTGTGCCGATCTGATAGCGGTAGCCTGCGTTGGATGAATGCCCCTGATAGGACACTTCATCAAGGCTTGAGTCCATCACCCCGACGGCCACCTCGTGCAGCAGCGGTTTCCAGATATGAGTGGGGTTGCGATCGACCAGAACAATTTCAGCCTTGTTGGACTTGCCCAGTTTGCGTCCTAGACGGGTGACCAGCTCCAGACCGCCGGCGCCGCCACCGACCACTACAATGCGAGGGATCGCCATTGACTGCTCCATAAGAAAAGTGAAAGGAAAAACATTCAGGCGGTGGCCCACACAGCGGACCACGGCCTGAAGGCTTTCGGTCACAAATGACCGTGACAGGCCGCTCTTTGGCATCGATACTTTTGACACTACGATGGTGTGTTTGCTCCCGGCAATGTCCGGCCTGCTCACCTTGATATGGGGTCATCATGACCTGAATTCACCCGCAGTGATGGCCTGAAAATGCACGATGCGCTTAACGATATTGATCTGATTCTCTATGACCTCGATGGCACGCTGATCGACTCGGCGCCGGATCTGGCGCTCGCCATTGATGAAATGATGCAGGCCATGGATCTTCCACCAGCCGGGGTTGACCGGGTTCGCGATTGGGTCGGCAACGGCTCGCGGCGGCTGGTCGAACGTGCACTCATGCATTCCAATGCCTTTGGGGCATCCGGTCCCGACAGTCAGCAGATCGATGATGCTCTGGCGCTGTTCATGGATTTCTATGCGCAGCATCCGGTATCGCGGACCTGTTGCTATCCGGGTGTTGTCGAGTGCCTCAGAGCGCAGCGCGAACGCGGCATTGCCCAGGCACTGGTGACCAACAAACCGTCGCGCTTTATCGATACCATTCTGGCCTCCATGGGACTGGAAGGCTTTTTCTCTCATGTGCTGGGCGGTGATTCGCTGGCGCAAAAAAAGCCCGACCCGGCCCCGCTTGCCTATATCGCAAGCGCGCTGAATATTCCCCCCAGACGGGTGTTGATGGTCGGAGATTCTCGCAGCGATGTGAAGGCGGCCAGAGCCTTTGGGTGTCGCAGCCTGGCGGTCACCTATGGCTACAATCATGGTGAACCCATTGCCGCCCTGAACCCCGACCATCTTCTTGATTCACTTGGAGAACTCGTTTAGGGTTGAAACTGCGCCATGACGGCGCTGCTCGCCCTTTTTCTCCCTTCACGCGAAGGAATTTTCAGCTTGCGAGATACAATCATGTCACTCAATGCAAAGGCCTGCGGACTGATGAGAAACGTCAAGCGCTGGCGCTGGTGATACCGGCCCTCTGCACCGTACTACCGTTTCTCTCTCTACAGGAATCTGCGACATGATGACATCCGAGCGCTTCGCCGAACTCGCCGCCGAAGGCTACAACCGTATTCCGGTCACCCATGAAGTACTGGCCGATTTTGAAACCCCGCTGTCTACGTATCTCAAGCTGGCCGATGCGCCCTGGAGCTTTCTGCTCGAGTCGGTCACGGGCGGTGAAAAGTGGGGCCGCTATTCCATCATAGGTCTGCCGTGTCGTGAACGCATTGAGGTCAGCGGTTTTACCGTTCGCCACTACGTGGATGGCTATCTGCAGGGCGCCACCGAAGTCGAGGATCCACTGGAGTGGATCGAGCAGTTTCGTCGCCGCTTCCGGGCGCCTGAAAGCTCGGAGGCGATGCGCTTTGATGGCGGTCTGGTCGGCTATTTTGGTTATGACACCATTCGATTGATCGAGCCACGCCTGCGTGGTGTGGAGAAGCCCGACCCGATCGATGTGCCGGATATTCTGTTGATGGTGGCCGATGAGCTGGTGGTCTTTGACAACCTCTCCGGACGCCTGACGCTGTTGGTCCATGCCGACCCGGGCAATGACAATGCGCTTGAGCAGGCTCAGGAGCGTCTGGCGGCGCTGGAATACCAGCTGCGTCATACGCCGATCACCACTGCAAGCCCCGGCACCGGGCGCAACGCGGTAGCCGAAGAGGACTTCTTTGCCAGTTTCTCCGAGCAGGGCTACAAGGACGCCGTGGCGCGTATTCGCGAGTACGTTGCGGCCGGCGATCTAATGCAGTGTGTTCCCTCCCAGCGCATGACCATTGCCTATCAGGCACCGCCGCTGGATCTGTATCGCGCGCTTCGAAGCCTCAACCCGTCTCCCTACATGTTCTTTTTCAATCTCGATGACCATCATGTCGTCGGGGCATCCCCCGAGATTCTGGCCCGACTTGATCACGACGAGATCACGTTGCGCCCGATTGCCGGCACACGCCACAGGGGAGCCAACGAGGAAGAGGACCGTGCGCTTGAGCAGGAGCTGCTTGGAGATCCCAAGGAGATCGCCGAGCACGTTATGCTGATCGATCTTGGGCGCAACGATGTAGGCCGTATCAGCGAGCCTGGCTCGGTCGAGCTGACCGACAGGATGACCATCGAGCGCTACTCACATGTCATGCATATCGTTTCCAATGTGACCGGTCGCATCAAGCCGTCACTGGGACCGATGGACGTTCTGCGTGCGACCTTCCCGGCCGGCACACTGTCCGGGGCACCCAAGGTGCGGGCGCTGGAGGTCATCGACGAGCTCGAGCCGGTCAAGCGCGGCATCTATTCAGGTGCCGTGGGGTATCTCTCCTGGCAGGGCAACATGGACATGGCCATTGCCATCCGAACTGCCGTGATCAAGAACGGAGAGCTTCATGTGCAGGCTGGTGGTGGTATCGTGTCCGACTCCGATCCGGACAATGAATGGCAGGAGACGCTGAACAAGCGTCGTGCCATGTTCCGCGCCGTTGCCATGGCAGAGCGTGGGCTGGACAACCTCGAATAGAGCCGGATTCCGTTCTGGAATCAGCGAGCCAACACCGAATAAAGGCCGGGTCACTGGCGTGTCGTGATAACGACCGCCCGGCCACTGTGAGGATGGAAAGCCATGAAAGTATTGATGATCGACAATTACGATAGCTTTACCTTCAACATCGTCCAGTATCTGGGCGAGCTGGGGGCGGAGGTCGACACCGTTCGAAACGACACGTTGACGATCGAAGAGATCGAGCAGCGTGACTTTACCCATCTGATGATTTCCCCGGGGCCCTGTAGCCCCAGCGAGGCGGGCATCTCACTGGAATTGATTCGTCACTTTGCCGGTCGAGTGCCCATCTTTGGCATTTGTCTGGGCTTTCAGGCCATCGGTCAGGCCTGGGGTGGGCAGGTGGTTAGGGCGCCGATGGTGATGCACGGCAAGACTTCCATGGTGGATCACGATGGTCGGGGTGCCTTTGAAGGGCTTGAAAATCCACTGGAGGTGACGCGCTATCACTCCCTGATTCTCGAGCGTGAGACGCTGCCGGACTGTTTCGAGATCACGGCAACCACGGTCAGCGATGATGTCACTCCCGGTATCGTGATGGGCATTCGCCATCGGACGCTGGACATGGAAGGCGTTCTCTTCCACCCGGAATCCATCCTGTCGCGTCAGGGGCACGAGCTTCTGGCCAATTTTCTCAAGCGTCAGCCAAGCGATGTCTCCCAGGGATCTCCGGTCGAAGCCTGAGTTTTCCGGATATGTCCCTTTGATGCGATAACCACTTTTGGGTGGTGCCTGCTGCCCGTGGCGTGGAGAGAAACTCGTGGAACTAAAGGAAGCCATTTCGCGTGTCACACGCCGTGAGGATCTCGAGCTGGACGAGATGCGAACGGTCATGTCGACCATCATGCGTGGCGAGGCCGACCCGGTACAGATGGGCGGTTTTCTGATTGGTCTTGCCATGAAGGGAGAGAGCGTTGACGAGATTACGGCTGCGGTCATGGTCATGCGCGAACTCATGTACCCGGTTCATGTCGATGCCGATCACGTCGTCGATATTGTAGGCACCGGTGGCGATGGCGCCGGGCTTTTCAATGTCTCAACCGCCTCAAGTTTTGCCGCTGCGGCCTGTGGTGCCAGAGTCGCCAAACACGGTGGTCGCGGCGTTTCCAGCAGCTCCGGCAGCGCAGACCTGCTCGCACGCGCTGGAGTATCGCTCGAACTATCTTCCGAACAGATCGCCCGGTGTATTGAAGAGATCGGTGTCGGCTTCATGTTTGCCCCCAACCATCATACGGCCATGCGTCACGCTGTAGCGGTTCGCAAGGCGCTGGGTGTGCGGACCATGTTCAATATCCTGGGCCCGCTGACCAATCCTACCGGTGCTACACGCCAGGTCATTGGGGTCTACAGTGCTGATCTGCTGGTGCCCATGGCCATGGTACTTCGCCGTCTGGGCAGTCAGCATGTGCTGGTCGTCCATGCCGAGGATGGCCTTGATGAATTCTCCATCGCCTCGCCGACCCGAGTGGCCGAGCTGAAACATGGTGAGATCCACGAATACGTGATCACTCCCGAGGAGGTCGGCCTTGAGCGCCAGCCGCTGGAATCGATCAGGGCCGATAGTAGCGAGGCCAGTCTGATACTGGTCAAGGCAGCCTTGAGAGGGGAAGGCGTGGCTGCCGACATGGTGGCCTACAACGCCGGTGCGGCGCTGTATGTGGCCGATGTGGTCAGCTCGATCAAGGAAGGTGTGCAGACCGTACGCGAAGCGCTTGCCAGTGGTCAGGGGCTTGCCAAACTGGACGCGCTGGCAGAGTTTTCCGCTCGTCTGGCCAGGGCCGATGACTGACGTACTATAAATAACGTCCGGACGTGATAAAGGCATGTCCGGCGATTTTCAGGGAACATCGCATGAGCACGCTGCCTACCATTCTGACGCAAATCATTGCTCGCAAGCATGAAGAGATTGCCGAACGCTCGGCCAGCATCAGTGAAAATACGCTACGCGCGCGTGCTGAGCAGGCACCGCCCACCCGCGGGTTTGCAACCGCGCTGAATCAGCGTCTGACCAACGGCGATCCTGCCGTGATTGCAGAGATCAAAAAGGCCTCGCCCTCCAAGGGCATCATTCGCGCTGACTTTGATCCGGTGGCCATCGCCCAGCGTTACGAGGCCGGGGGCGCGGCCTGTCTGTCGGTGCTGACCGATGCCGACTATTTCCAGGGGAGTGAGCGCTTTCTGATTGCCGCCCGCGGTGCCTGTCAGTTGCCGGTACTGCGCAAGGACTTTATCGTGGCGCCGTACCAGGTCTATGAGGCGCGCAGCATGGGTGCCGATGCGATCCTGCTGATCGTGGCTGCCCTTGAGGATCGTCAGATGAAGGCGCTCAATACGCTGGCCATCGAACTTGGCATGGACGTGTTGGTCGAGGTACACAGTCTTGAAGAGCTCGAGCGGGCGCTGAAGCTGGATCTAGCGCTGGTGGGCATCAACAACCGTGACCTGCATACCTTCGAGACCCGGCTGGACACGACCTTCGAGCTGCTGGAAAAGGTGCCCGAAGGCGTGCGCGTGGTCACCGAATCAGGCATTGCGACTCGTGAAGACGTGGCACGCATGCGCCGCGGCAACGTTAATGCCTTTCTGGTCGGTGAGCGCTTCATGCGTGAATCGGACCCGGGCGATGCCCTTCGCCAGCTCTTTTTTACCTGAGCTCAAGCCTTTTGAGTTACGACCCATACTGCCAGCCTCGCGCTGGCAGTATTCTTTTTTCCCCTTCTCAGCGTGGTTTGCGGCTACCGTCGCCGCGCGTTCGACGCTGATAGCGCGTATCAAAAAGTCCGGGGTCATCGGTAAAGACGCCGGTGACGCCATGATCCCACCAGGACGAAAAGCGCTCGGGTTCGTTGACCGTATAGCAAAGCATCGCCAGTTCGGCGGCCTGGATTTCGATGAGCCGTTCCTGGTCAAGCTGTGTCCAGTCGGCATGCACGCTGGTTGGACGAAGTCGCTCGGCATCGCTGGCCCAGCGCCGCGGAACGGCCTCATACAAAAGCCCCAGTGCCAGTGCCTCATCCTCTGCCCGCGCGGTTTCAAGGGCGCTCATGTCAAAGCTCGAGACCAGCAGCTGATCGAGCGGCAGTACCTGACGGGCACGATGAACCGCGACACGAGCCAGTGCCGCCGGGTCGTGCCCGGTGTTGATCTTGAGCTCAAGATTGAGCCCAAGCCCCAACGCGCTGACCAGTGAGAGCGCCTCATCAAGCAGTGCCATGCGCTCACCGCGAAAATCCTGAGAAAACCAGCTGCCGACATCCAGCGGCCGAATGTCGTTACGTGTCATGTTGATCAGTGCGCCTTTGCCGTTGCTGCAGCGATCAACGCTGGCATCATGCCAGATGACCGGAGTGCCATCTCCCAAACATTGAACGTCGAGTTCGACCCACTCACAGCTGGCGTCAGACGCCGCCTGAATGGCGGCCAGCGTATTTTCGGGGGCGTGAGCGGACAGGCCGCGGTGGGCGATATAGCGAGGCAGCTGCATGTTTCAGGGCTCCATGGAACAGGTCGTATCGGCAAGTCTGGGCCTGGTCGATAGTCGTTGTCCATGTTGATCAAACAGATGGAACGGCCCCTGGAGGTTAAGACCGGTGATCTGGCCGGCCGTGGGCAGCTCCGTGCCGGCATGACGTACCACCAGTCGCGTGTCATGACCGCTGACGCGTACGTGAACCAGGCTCTCGGAGCCCAGTGGCTCTACCAGTTCGATACGGCCCTCAAGATGTCCTGTTCCGGCAGGCGTCAGCGCGATGTGTTCAGGCCGGATGCCCACACTTATTGCGCTCTCGAGCGGCTCGACGGCCTCCATCGGAACCCTGGGTAGCCAGTCGGGCAGATCGCTTGCAGGCATCGTCAGAAAGTTCATGGCCGGCGATCCGATGAATCCTGCCACGAAGCGGGTGGCCGGTTTTTGAAACAAGGCCATGGGCGTGCCGATCTGTTCGATGCGCCCGGCATTCATGACCACCAGCCGGTCGGCCATGGTCATGGCCTCGGTTTGATCATGGGTGACATACAGCGAGGTAATGTTAAGACGCTGCTGCAGGGCGCGAATTTCCTGGCGCATCTGCACGCGCAGACTGGCATCAAGATTGGACAACGGCTCGTCAAAAAGAAACACCCGCGGCTTTCGAATCACGGCACGACCCATCGCCACACGCTGGCGCTGTCCACCCGAGAGCTGGCGGGGCTTGCGTTCCAGAAGCGTGGCAATATCAAGAAGTCGAGCGGTTTCCTCAACGCGCCGGGTAATCTCGTTCTTTGGCGTGCCGCGATTTCTGAGGCTGTAGGCCAGATTGTCGAAAACGCTCATATGGGGATAAAGCGCGTAGTTTTGAAAGACCATGGCGATGTCGCGTTCGGCCGGCTCCTGAGCGTTGACACATTCATCGTCGATGACAAGCTCGCCGTCACTGATCGCTTCAAGTCCTGCCACCATGCGCAAAAGTGTTGACTTGCCGCAGCCCGATGGACCAACCACCACGATCATTTCACCATCATTGATGCTCAGCTCGATGTCATGAAGCACGTCACTACCACCTGCATAGCGTTTGCGAAGGCGTTTGAGTTCCAGTCTTGCCATGTTATTTCTCCGTGTCGACCAGGCCCTTGATGAACCAGCGCTGCATGACAATGATGACCACAGCTGGAGGCAGCAGCGCCAGTACCGTCATGGCGGTGGCCAGGTGCCAGGGCGGCGTGCCATCCTGGGAAATGGTCAACCGCTTGAGGCTCATGACCAGGGTTGCGTTATCGGCGCTGCTCATGGCCACCAGCGGCCACAGGTACTGGTTCCAGCCGTAGATGAACATGATCACAAACAGTGCCGCGATATTGGTTCTGGACAGCGGCAGCAAAATATCGATGAAAAAGCGCCACGGGCCGGCGCCATCGACCCGGGCTGCTTCCATGAGTTCGGGTGGCAGCGTCAAAAAGAACTGACGAAACAGAAAGGTTGCCGTGGCGCTGGCAATGAGCGGCAGTATCAGTCCCGGATAGCTGTCGATCAGTCCCAGATCGGCGACCACACCATAGGTCGGCACGATACGCACCTCGATGGGCAGCATGAGCGTCACAAAGATCAGCCAGAAGCAGCAGCGTCGAAACGGAAAACGGAAAAAAACCAGTGCATAGGCAGCAAGGATTGCAAAGGTCAGCTTGCCAACGGCAATGCCAAGCGCCATGAAAAGCGAGTTGAGCATCAAGTGCCAGGCCGGCACCCCGACACCACGCACCGGCTCACTCAAAAGCGTCAGATAATGATCCAGGCCGCTGGCGCCCGGCCACAGTGGCAGGGCGCCGGAAAACAGCGCGCCGGGTGTCTGGGTCGAGGCCAGCACGGCCAGCACCACGGGCAGCATGAACATCAGCGCCCCGAGGATCAAAAGGGCATGGGCCACAACATCAAGCTTTGGCCGGTGATAGCGCATGGCAAGGCTTCCTGACGGATATCGGTGCGGTTAAAGAGAGACTCAGTGGTACTGCACGCGTCGTTCGACGTAGCGAAACTGCACCAGTGTCAAAAGACCCACCATCAGCATCAAAAGCACTGACTGTGCGGCCGAGCCGCCCAGATCCAGTCCTATGATGCCGTCCTGATAGAGCTTGTAGACCAGCGTGCGCGTTGCGCCGCCCGGGCCGCCGCCGGTGGTGGTATCGATGGTGCCAAAGGTGTCAAAAAAGGCGTAAATAGTGTTCATGACCAGCAGGAAAAAGCTGGTCGGTGAGAGCAGCGGAAAGGTGATGGTCCAGAAGCGCCGCCAGGGGCCGGCACCATCGATGGCCGCGGCTTCCATGAGACTGGCCGGAATGCCCTGCAAACCGGCCAGAAAGAACACGAAGTTGTAGCTCATCTGTTGCCAGATGGCGGCCACGATCACCAGCACCATGGCCTGATGGCCGTTGAGCCGGAAGTCCCAGTGAATGCTTAGCGCACTCAGGGCCCTGGTGAGCACCCCCAGGGTGGGATCGAACATGAACATCCACAAAACCCCGGCCGCGGCAGGTGCTACGGCGTAGGGCCAGATCAAAAGCGTCCGGTAGACACGGCTTGCCTTCAATACCCGATCGGCCATGGTGGCCAGCAGCAATGCAATCGCCATGGCACCGAACGCTACGCTGACACTGAAGAGGGCCGTATTGAGCAGCGCCTCATGATAGCTGCGAGAGGCCAGCACCCGCGTGAAGTTCGAAAGACCGGCGAAGGTCTCTCCCAGACCGAAGGCATCCTGCACATAAAAGGACTGTCGCAGGGCTGTCACGGCCGGCCAGAAAAAAAACACCAGCACGATGACAAGCTGCGGTGCCATGAGCATCCATGGCGCAAGGCGGTGACGTTGAAAGGTGGACATGAGCTGAAGGCGTTATCCAAAAGACACGAGAAGTCGGCATACCTGCCCCGGCAACTTCCGCGCCGGGGCTGGATGGATCAGCGCACGCTGCGCTCGAACTGTTCCAGAAGCGCATTGCCACGGTCTGCGGCATCATCGAGCGCTTGCTGAGCGCTCTTGTCACCGTTGAGGGCTCGCTCGAGTTCCTCTTCGATCACGTCGCGAATCTGCGGCATGTTGCCCAGCCGCAGACCGCGCGAGTTATCGCTTGGCTCTGTGCTGGTCATCTGCTTGAGCGCGATCTCGGTGCCAGGGTTTTCCTCGTAGAAGCGCTGCTCACGGGTCAGCGCGTAAGCCTTGTCGGTAATGGGCAGATATCCCGTGAACTGATGCCAGTCGGCTTGTACTTTTGCCGAAGAGAGGTAGCCGAAGAACTGCGCGACGCCTTTATAGACGTCATCACTCTGACCCTTGAGTACCCATAGTGAGGCGCCGCCGATGATCGAGTTTTTCGGCTGATCGATCACCTTCGGATCCCAGGGCAGGGGCGCGACGCCGAATTCAAAACCTTCGGTATTGTCACGAACGCTGGCGTAGCTGGCCGATGACGCCATCAGCATGGCGCAGTCACCCGAGAAAAAACGCGGTGAGGCCTGGTCCTGCCGTCCTCCGTAGCTGAACACGCCGCTTTTCTGCCAGTTGATCAGATCCTGTACGTGAGCAACGACGGCATCGCTTTGATTGAACGTCAGCCGCGCTGTTGTTCCACCAAACCCGTTCTGCTCGCTGGCAAATGGAATGTCCTGACGCGCTGCAAAGTTTTCGAGCTGAATCCAGCTTGGCCAGGTGGTCGTAAAGCCGCAGCTGGCTGCACCGCTGTCGACGATGGTTTTACCTGCCTCGGCCACGGCTTCCCAGGTGGTCGGCGGTGCATCAGGATCAAGCCCTGCCTTTTTGAAAAGATCGCGGTTGTAATAGACCACCGGGGTGGACGAGTTGAAGGGCAGTGACAGCATGTGGCCGTCGGTGGTGCTGTAATAACCGGTAATGGCGGGCAGATAGGCGGTAGGGTCGAAGGGCTGGCCGGTATCAGCCATCAGTTCATACACCGGATAGATAGCGCCCCGGGCGTTCATCATGGTGGCCGTGCCGACTTCATAGACCTGTGTAATGGCGGGTGCCTGGCCGGCGCGAAACGCCGCAATGGTCGAGGTCAGGTTTTCGCTGTAGGTGCCCTTGTAGACCGGTTTGACGACATAATCTGACTGGGACTGATTAAAGCCTTCGGCAATCTCGTTGACCTTTTCACCCAGACTGCCCTCCATGGCATGCCACCAGATGACTTCCGTGGCCGCCAGCGCCGGTGTCGCGCTCAGTGCCAGCGAGGATATTGCCGCCATCCCGACGATGCCTTTGAAACCCTTGACCATGTTGTGCTCCGCGCTGTCCTTGTGAAAATTTTTGCTGCGACAATATGCTGGGAGACTGATGGCAGTCGTGTGGCAAACAGATGTCATGTCGATGACAGTGGTATCGACGGGAAGAAGGCAGAGAGTAATGTGGGCGAGAGGTTAGCCAGATACGAGAGGCACATGGCATCATGGCCGTTTTGAACGGCGGGCAGACACAGCTTTGAAGATTTCATATATCACCGACTCCCGGGATCGGGATGCCTGTCTGGCCATGCTCTGTGCCAGTGTGTTCGGACGGGAAGCGGGGCTGGCGCCTCTGGTGGAGTTTGCCGGTGTCAGCCGATTGCTCGAGCAGGAATCGGCCCGTATCGTGGCACTTTTCGACGACAGCAAAAAACTTTGCTCGGTGGCACTGCTCACGCTTGAGGTGGAAGGGCGCGGCGTGGCGCTCCGGCTTCTGGCCACGCCCGAGAAAAAGCGTGGCCGGGGTCATGGGCGGCGGCTGGTGACGCGGCTTGGAGAGTCAACGGCGATGCGGGTCACGACTGCGGACCCAAGGCTTGAAGCCTTTTTCACCACGTTTGGTCTGGAGCGCTGGTATCGCCACGCTGACAGCGATCTGCGCACCGGCTTTAATGCGCGCTCAAGCGTTGACTCGCTGTCGATGGCCCCTGATGTGGTCGATTTTCAGGAGGACGCCGTGTTGCGTGCCTTCAAGCGCGACCCGGCCGTATTCGAGCGCTACAAGACACGCTTTGCCGAAGGCCTTGAGCATTTCAACACGCTGACATGATTGAGACTGATATAAAAAACCCCGGCCATGGCCGGGGTTTTTTATAGCAACGTGTTTTTAGAAGTTGATGCCGAAGTTGGTCTGGATACTGGTATGCCAACCGTTATCTACCGGTGAGCCGAAGTAGTTCAGGCCATTTTTGTTGGTGATGATATCAAACCAGGCAAAGTAGGGTCCGGCAGTCACCAGTACCCCCAGGTCATTGAGCATGGGGTCATCCTGATCGCCAAAGCCGCCATTGATGGAGGAAAAGTCACCGGCCGGATCGATGTAGCTGAAGTCGTTGAAGAAAAACAGGTTTTCAACGGGTCCCCAGTCCACATCCATGCTGTAGCTGGCGCTGGCCGTATACATCTGGCCGCGTTTCGGGATCAGATAATTGAAGCCGAAGGCCCCGATCTGGATGACACTATCAGAAATGCCGGACTGCGCTTCCGAGGGGTTTTTGGGATTATATTCATAGGTTGTGGCCTGAAACATGGTGCGCCAGTTGCCGTATGAACCGTCAATACCAATGGCGGCCGACCAGTTATCGCCACTACGATTGGTCTGCTCGTTATAGAGCTGCCCGCCCTTGGCGGAGACGTTCAGCTGGGTTGAATAGTCATCACCATGATCAAAGGTATAGCCGGCGCGGGCGGCGAGCTGGTTCTCTTCGCTGTTCCCCTGAGGGCTATCCCCGATGGCGTTGGCGCCATAGTGCTCGTTGCCGCTGCCCAGGTTATCGCTTTTGAAAAACGCCAGTGAAGTATCCCATGGCCCCTGGTGGTGATCCCACTTCACCCCGGCATTCTGGTTGTCGTTGAAGCCGGCGAGATAGGGCAGAGTGCCGTACCAGCCCTGATAGCCATACTCCATGTTACCGAAGGGCGTCTGGACCAGACCGACGCGGATGGTGTCGTTATCGTTGGGATTGAAGCCGAGCCAGCCCGACTTCAGGAACTGATAGCCGTCATAGAAACGGTATTCAAAATCATATTCCAGATCGTCCACTTCGCCGTTGACCGCAAGGACAAACTTGCCGAAATCCATGTCGCCGGTAGTGTCCTTGCTCTGCTCGCTCCAGTCGTTAAAGCTGCCGTTGAACTGAAGCTGACCGCTGAATTCCGTCTGCTGCATCTGCTTGATGGCAGAGCTGTTTTCCTGGGCCAGGCTCTGATGTGAGCTTGCTTGCGATGCCTGCGGGTCAGGGGTTGCTGCCGCGCTATTGCCGGTCATTTCCTGATGACTGCTGGAAGCACTCGTTGCCTGCTGCTGCTCCAGCCGATCAAGACGCTGCTGCATTTGTTGCAGCTGGGCGCGCAGTGCCTCGATGGTTTGCTGATCATTGGGTGCAGCCTGCACGGCAGTGGCCGTCATGGCTGCAGAGATGCTGAGGGAGAGCGTCAGCGCCTTCAGACGTCGTGAGTCCGTTTGAGTGGTCATGAACTGTTCCTTTGATCGTTGTTATGTATCGATGTCGTGTCAGGTTTTTATTGTTATGACACGCCATGTCACCGGTAACTTACCATTCGCAAACGAGGCAATAAACACTGTTCATGAACAGAAGAAAGGATACGACTGCCATTTCATGAGCCGGATACTACGGCCCTTGCCACCATCGGCAAGGGCACATCAGTGCAGGAGGGCTATATCAGAAGGTCAACGACGTCTCAGACGGTCCAGATAGAGATAGACCACGGGGGTGGTATAAAGCGTTAGAAGCTGGCTGACGATCAGGCCGCCCACGATGGAAATGCCCAGAGGCGCGCGCAATGCGGCGTTTTCATCCGTACCGAACATCAAGGGCAGGGCACCCAGAATGGCGGCAAGGGTCGTCATCATGATAGGGCGAAAGCGCACCAGAGCGGCCTCGCGCACGGCGTCCTGTGATGACAGCCCACGCTCGCGCTCGGCGTTCAGGGCAAAGTCGACCAGCATGATGGCGTTTTTCTTGACCACGCCAATCAGCAGGATGATGCCGATCAGCGCGATCAGGGTGAAGGGCTTGTCCAGAAGCATCAGCGCCAGCAGTGCGCCGATCCCGCCGGAGGGCAGGGTGGACAGGATGGTCAGTGGATGGATGTAGCTCTCATAGAGAATGCCCAGCACCAGATAGACCGTGACCAGGGCCGCCAGTATCAACCAGGGCATGGCTTCTACCCCGCTCTGGAAGCTGGCGGCACTGCCCTCGAAATCCGCCTGAAGGTCGGTGGGGAGATGCAGGCGGTCGAGCCGGTCACTGATAAGGCTGGTCGCCTCGGATAGGGAAACCCCATCACTTAGATTGAACGACACCGTGGTGGCGGCAAACTGCCCCTGATGGTTGACGCTGACCGGGCTGGTGCTGCGTTCGTAATGGCTGAAGGCTGATAGCGGCACGGGGCTGCCGTCATCGTTGATGATGTGCATCATCTCCAGCGCTCTGGCCGAGCGCTGCCACTTCTGGGCCACTTCCAGTACCACGTAATACTGATTTGTTCCCTGATAGACGCTTGAAATCTGCCCCTGAGCGAAGGCGTTGCCCAACAGGGTGTCGATATCACGCATGCTCAGTCCCAGTCGCGCGGCCCGATCGCGGTCCACCACCAGCTTGATGGCCTGACCGCCATTGCGACTGTCGCTGTCTACTCCGGTGATTTCGGGGATACCCCGCATAGCCTGCTCCACACGCGGTGACCATTCCCTCAGCAGCGAAAGATCATCACTTTTAAGCGTCAGCTCGTACTGGCTGTTGCTTGAGGAGCGCCCGCCCATGCGCAGGTCCTGCAGACCGCGCATGAACACCTGTACCCCCGGGATATCGCCCATCAAGGCGGAGAGCCGGTTGCCGTTGGCATTGGTGTCGCCCGTCCGGTCTTCCTTCAACGTCACAAACAGCGTGGCGGAGTTGACGCCACCACCCCCCGGGCCGCTGCCGCCCAGAAAGCCCAGTACACTGCTCACGGCATCGTCCGCCAGTAGGCGATCGCGCGCCATGTTCAGCTTGGCCGACATGGCATCAAACGAAATGCTTTGATCGCCGCGCATGGCGCCGATCAGTCGTCCTGTGTCCTGATCGGGTACGAATCCCTTGTCGATATGCACATATAAAAACCCGTTGAGCACGATTACGGCCACCAGTGACAACAGTGTCATGCGTCGATGGCGCAGGGCCACATTCAACGAGCGTTCATAGCCTGCCAGAATGCGCTGCCCACTGCGCTCGATCAGATGCTGGAATCGGCCGGGTGGACGGGCATGAGTAGGGAGCTTCAGCCAGCGTGAACACAGCATCGGGGTCAGGGTCAGCGAGACCAGCAGCGAAACCATGACGGCGGTGGCCAGCGTGACGGCAAACTGGTGAAAGAGCCGACCGATAAACCCGCCCAGAAACAGCAGGGGAACGAACACGGCAACCAGAGACACGCTCATCGACAGGACCGTAAAGCCCACTTCACGGGCACCCAGCAGGGCAGCCTCTCTGACCTTCATGCCCGCTTCAATATGCCGGGCAATGTTTTCCACCACCACGATGGCGTCATCCACCACGAAGCCGATGGCAATGATCAGCGCCATCAGTGAGAGCGTATTGAGCGAGTAGCCCAGCAGATACATCACCATGAAGGTGCCCAGCAGCGATACCGGGATGACGGCGGTGGGAATCAGCGTGGCCCGCGGATTGCGCAAAAAGACAAATACCACCATGACCACCAGGAATACGGCCAGTATCAGGGTGATCTGGGTCTCCTGCAGCGACGCTCGGATACCCGGGGAGCGATCCAGCACGGTGTGAAGGTCGGCACTGGCAGGAAGCGCGGCACGGATGCCGGGCAGGCGCGCCTTGATGCGGTCGATGGTTTCGATCACGTTGGCATCGGTTGCCGGGCTGACCACGATGACGACGGCCGGCTGGCGGTTATAAAAACCGACGTTGTAGATATCCTCGACACTTTTTTCGACGTCGGCAACATCGCCCAGACGCAGGGTGTGATCACCATCTCTGGCAATGATCAGGTCGCGATAGCCCTGCGGATCGAACATCTGCGAGTCGGTATGGATGCTCCAGCGGTACCGGTCATCTTCCGTGAAACCGGTGGGCTGGTTACTGTTGGCCGCATTGATGGCCTCTCGAACCCGGTCAAGGCTGATACCGGCATTCTCGAGCTTGCGTGGATTGAGCGTGATTCGCATGGCCGGTGAGGAGCTGCCGCCAACGCTGACGCGAGAGACGCCATCTACCTGTGCAATGCGCGGAGCAATGTCCTGATCGGCCAGATTATAGAGGGTACCCTTGTCGATCTCGGCGCTGGTCAGCGACAACAGCATGATGGGCGAGTCGGCCGGGTTGAGCTTTCGAAGCCGGGGAGAGCTGGTCATGGCGGTAGGCAGCAGCGCCTCGGCTCGATTGATGGCCGCCTGGACTTCCCGCGCCGCCTCGTTGACGTCCTTTTCCAGTTCGAACTGGATGATCACGCTTGTCGAGCCTTCCGAGCTCGACGAGGTCATCTGGGTGATCCCGGCAATCTGGCCCAGCGAACGTTCAAGCGGCGTGGCCACCGTTGAGGCCATGGTCTCCGGGTTGGCCCCGGACAGGCTGGCCGTGACCAGGATGGTCGGGAAGGACACCGCTGGAAGCGGTGCCACCGGCAGGCGTACGTAGGAGAGCAGCCCACCCAGAATGATGGCAAGCGTCAGAAGCGAGGTGGCAATCGGGCGCTGAATGAAGGGCGACGACAGACTCATGAGGCGCGCCCATTGGTGTCGGGAACATTGCCATCGGCGACCGGGTCATCACGGCGAGTGCTCCATCGACCGGCCAAACGGTCAAAGTACAGATAGATGACCGGCGTGGTAAACAGCGTCAGAAGCTGACTGACCAGCAGACCGCCTACCATGGCCAGCCCCAGCGGCTGACGCAGTTCCGAGCCGAAACCGCTGGAAAGCATCAGGGGAATGGCGCCGAACAGTGCGGCAAAGGTGGTCATCATGATGGGGCGAAAGCGTAAAAGCGCTGCCCGATAGATCGCCTCACCTGGCGAAAGTCCCTGACGTCGCTGACCGTCGAGGGCAAAATCGATCATCATGATGGCGTTTTTCTTGACGATTCCGATCAGCAAAATGATGCCGATGATGCCGACCATGCCCAGGTCGTTGCCGGTGACCATCAGCGCCAGCAGTGCCCCGATGGCCGCCGAGGGCAGGGTGGAGAGGATGGTCAGCGGGTGAATGTAGCTCTCATAGAGCACGCCCAGCACGATGTACATCACGACCACGGCAGCCAGAATCAGCAACAGCGTGTTGCTGGTGGAGCCGGCAAATCCGAGTGCGGCGCCCTGATAGGCCAGCTGCGTATCCCGATCGACATTTGCCTGCTGGCGGGCCTGATCGATGGCATCGAAGGCCTGGGACAGGGAGTAACCTGGCGCCACATCAAAGGAGACGTTGGCGGCCGCAATGCGGTTTTGCCGTGACAGCGACAGGCTCGTATAGCGCTGTTCGATGCTGACCAGTGACGTCAACGGCACCATGTCACCGCTGTCAGCCTCTAGATAAAGACGGTCCAGCGCCGAGGGGCCGCGCTGCTGGTCATTGGCGACATTCATGACCACCCGGTACTGGTTGGACTGGGTAAAGATGGTCGAGATCAGGCGCTGGCCAAAGGCGTTATACAGCGTGGCATCGATATCGCTGACGCTGATGCCCAGCCGGCTGGCGCGATCACGGTCAATGTCCAGATAGAGCTGCAGACCGCGATCCTGCAGGTCCGAAGCCACGCCGGAAATGGCCGGCGACTGGCGAATCTGCTGGATCAGCGCGTCGACATCGTGTGACAGCAGTTCGGAGTCATTGTTGGTGACTGACATCTGGTACTGATAGCGGCTGACATTGTCATCCAGGGTCAGATCCTGCAAAGGCTGCAGGTAGAGGCGCATGCCGGCCACGGAGCGGCTCTTTTCGTTGAGGCGATGGATGATGTCCTGCACACCGTCCCGGTCGGCCAGTGGCTTGAGATTGATCTGAAAGCGCCCGGTGTTGAGGGTGCTGTTGTCTTCATTCACCCCGATGGTCGAGGAGAGACTCTCCACTGCAGGGTCCTTGAGAATAATGTCGGCCAGCGCCTTTTGATGCTCGGCCATCGCGTCAAAGGAGATGGACTGATCCGCCTCGCTGATGCCGCGAATGGCGCCGGTATCCTGCTGAGGGAAAAGGCCCTTTGGAATGGCCAGATATAAAAGCGCCGTTATGGCAAAGGTCATGACAGCGACGGCCAGCGTCAGCCCCTGATGACGTAGTACCCATTGAAGCCCGCGGTCATAAAGGCGCAGCAGTCGCCCGAAAAAACCGGCGTAGCTTTCGCCGTGTATCTCGTCGCCCTGATCGCAATCATTGCCGGGGGCGCGTGCCTTGAGCATTTTCGCGCACAGCATGGGCGTCAGCGTCAGCGAAATGAACGCCGAGATCACGATGGCCACGGCCAGCGTAATGGCAAATTCACGGAACAGACGCCCGACCACATCCTGCATGAACAGCAGCGGGATCAGCACCGCCACCAGCGATACCGTCAACGAGATGATGGTGAAAAAGATCTGGCGGGCACCCTTGAGTGCGGCATCAATGGGTTTTTCGCCCTTTTCCAGATAGCGAATGATGTTTTCAAGCACCACGATGGCATCGTCGATGACAAAGCCGGTGGCGATCGTCAGCGCCATCAGCGTGAGATTGTTGAGGCTGAAGCCGGCCAGATACATGACGCCAAAGGTGCCGATCAGCGACATGGGGACGGCCAGACTCGGGATGAGGGTGGCCGGGATGTTCCGCAGAAACAAAAAGGTGACAAGGATGACCAGCCCCACGGCCAGCACCAGTTCGAACTGGGTATCCTCGACCGAGGCGCGGATGGTCTGGGTACGGTCGCTGAGCACTGACACATCCACGCTGTCCGGCAGGCTCGCCTGCAGTTCGGGCAGCTGGCGACGGATGTCATCGACCACGCTGGTGACATTGGCACCGGGCTGGCGCTGAACGCTGATGATCAGCGCCGGATCGCGATCGGCCCAGGCCGTCAGCCAGGCGTTTTCCGAGCCCTCGTGAACGCTTGCGATATCGCGCAGACGCAGCGGCATATCGTTGTCATATTTGACGATCAGATCGCCGTACTGATCGGGCGAGGTGAGCTGGTCGTTGGCATCGACCGTCAGCGCCCGGTAGGGGCCATACAGTGTGCCCTTGGGCTGATTGACGTTGGCGGCGGCAATGGCATTGCGCACTGCCTCCATATCCAGACCGTGTGCGGCCATACGGCGTGCATCGCCATCGATGCGAATGGCGGGTTCATGCCCGCCTGACAGAGATACCAGACCCACACCATTGACCTGGGAAAGCCGCTGTACCAGCCGGGTGTCCACCAGGTCATAGACCCGCGTCAGCGGCAGGCTGTCCGAGCGCACGGCCAGCGTCATGACCGGCGCATCCGCCGGGTTGACCTTGCTGTAGCTGGGCGGCATCGGCAGGTCATCCGGGAGCAGGTTGCTGGCCTGATTGAGGGCGGCCTGCACGTCCTGTTCGGCCACGCCCAGATCGCTGTCGAGACCAAATCGCAGGGTCACGAGTGACGCACCGCCGGTGCTGGTCGAACGCATGTCCTCCAGCCCCGAAATCTGGCCGAGCTGATCCTCCAGCGGCGAGGTGACATTGGAGAGCATGATCTCGGGGCTGGCCCCGGGATAGAGCGTTGTGACCTGAATGGTGGGGTAGTCCACCTCCGGCAGGGAAGCCACCGGCAGCAGACGATAGGCCATGACGCCGGCCAGCAGGATGGCCAGCATGATCAGCGATGTCGCAACCGGTCGAACAATAAAAAGACGCGACGGGTTCATGACGGTTGATCATCCTCGCCGGCGGAAGTGTCCGTCGCCTTGATCTGCCCTTCATTGGTCGATTCGCCCGCTGGTGGCGCGGATTTCGGACTATCGCGCTCGCCCGGCAGATTGTTGCTGACCACATTGACGCTGGCGCCGTCGCGCAGGCGATCCACACCATCCACCACCACACGCTCGCCGACCTTGAGCCCCGAGTCGATCACGGCATGCAGATCATCACTGGCCCCTACGGTGACGCTGCGCTGGTGCACCTTGTCGCTGTCGTCCACCACATAGACGTGGTTGCCGGCTTCGCTGTTCTGAATGGCGGTTTCGGGAACGATCACCACGTTCTTCAGCGTGGTCAGAGTGAGTTCCACATTGACAAAGGCGTTGGGAAAGAGCTGCTGCTCGTCATTATTGAGCCTCGCGCGCAGTCGAACCGTGCCGGTGTCGGTATTAATGGCACTGTCGATGCTGGTCAGCTCGCCTCTGGTGATCGTATCGGTCGCGCTGTCATCCATGACACTGACCATCATGGGGCCCTGCTGCATGCTGTTGTGAATTCGGGAGAGGTACTGGCCCGGCAGGGAGAAGACGACCGAGATGGGATCCAGCGAGGTCAGCGTGGCGATGGGATTGTCATCACCGGTGGAGACGATATTGCCGGGATCTACATTGCGAAGACCAATGGTGCCTGCAGCCGGGGCACGCAGGGTGGTGTAGCCCAGCTGAACACGGGCATCCTGCACGCTGGCGCGAGAGGCTGCCACGGCCCCTTCGTACTGTCGAACCAGTTGACGCTGGGTGGCCAGATCCTGCCGCGAGACATTATTGCCCCTGATCAGATTCTCATAGCGCTTGAGGTCTTCGCGTGCGGTGGCCAGCTGTGCCTGATTCTGTGTCAATTCGGCATTGGCCTGAGCCAGCTGTGCCTGGTAAGTACGGTCATCGATATGGGCCAGCACCTGATCCTTGTCGACACGCTGGCCTTCCCTGAAGTCGACCGATACCAGCTCGCCCTCGACTCGCGGACGAATGTCGATGCTTGAAAGCGAACGCACGGTACCCAGCGCGCTCAGGGTGATCGGAAAGTCGCCCTGCCGCGCGGGAACGGCGGCCACTGCGGTACGAGGCATGGCGGCACCGGTTGCTGCATCGTCCTTGCTGTCCGGACTGGCGCGTAGAAAAAACCACCACAGTGCGATAAGACCGATCAGAATCAGTAGCGTCCATAAAATCACACGCTTGATGGCAACACGGTGCGTTGAAGAATGAGACATGCATTCACTTCCGTTGTCAGGCGGCTGTTTTCGCGCGACAGGTCACTCATTGGGTGCCTGTGGGCGGAAAATATCAGGATAATATTTGCGTTGCGGATGGCTGAAGTAATCAGGGCCTCTTTTGCGAGGCGGTCAATGACCCATGAAACGCCATTTTATATTTAAAGGGGATCAGTCTAACGCATCGTCAAAACTTCTGACCTGAAAGGTGAACTGTCGTCAGGCCATTGTAATGGGCATGAAATGTAGTTTAACTACACACGTGAGACAATTCGAATAGACTGATCCCTTCCTACTTGAGACCGTGACAGGTGAGGTTTTCATGCACACCACCCTGACCCGCGTAACCCAGCGCATCATTGAGCGATCCGCCTCTCGACGTGCCCTGTATGAAGCTCGCATGCAGGCACAGCATCGCCGGGGCGTTCATCGTGGTGCACTCGACTGTGGCAATCTGGCCCATGGCTTTGCCGCCTGTAGCGCTTCAGACAAGCAGCAGCTCAAGCTGACCAACAGCGCCAATCTGGGCATCATCACTTCCTATAACGATATGCTTTCGGCCCATCAGCCCTTTGAGCGCTTTCCCGATGTCATCCGTGAAGCGGCCCGTCGCATGGGATCAACGGCACAGGTGGCCGGTGGTGTGCCGGCCATGTGTGATGGGGTCACCCAGGGCCAGCCGGGCATGGAGTTGTCGCTATTTTCACGTGACAGCATTGCTCGTGGTGCTGCCATCGGACTTTCTCACAACATGTTCGATGCGGCCCTTTTTCTAGGGGTCTGCGACAAGATCATCCCCGGTCTTTTCATTGCTGCTGCCCGATTCGGGCATCTGCCGGCCGTCTTTGTTCCCGCAGGCCCCATGCCCAGCGGGCTGCCCAACAAGGAAAAGGCGCGGATTCGACAAAAATTTGCCGAAGGCAAGGTTGGGCGAGCCGAGCTGCTGGAGTCGGAGTCTGCCTCCTACCATGCGCCGGGTACCTGTACCTTTTATGGTACGGCCAACTCCAATCAGCTGATGATGGAGATCATGGGGCTGCATCTGCCGGGATCATCGTTTGTGAATCCGAACACGCCACTGCGTGATGCCCTGACAGTGCATGCCACCGAGCGGGCGATCAAGAACTCCGAACCGGGCGGGGGATATCTACCCTTCTGGCAGCAGATTGATGCACGCGCCATTGTCAATGCTCTGGTGGGTCTTCTGGCCTCGGGTGGCTCTACCAACCACACCCTTCATCTGATTGCCATGGCAGGCGCGGCCGGCATTACCCTGAACTGGGATGACTTTGATGAGCTTTCCGCGGTGGTGCCCAGTCTGATGCATGTTTATCCGAGCGGGCAGGCGGATGTAAACCACTTCCATGCGGCGGGTGGCATGAGCGTCTTGATCCGGGAACTGCTCAAGGGCGGGTTGCTGCACGGTGACATCCTGACTGCCACGGGTAAAACGCTGGCGGAAAGCTACACGCAGGAACCTTTCCTTGAAGGAGATCAGCTGGTCTGGCGTGAAGGCCTGATACAAAGCCTTGATCCGGGTGTGCTGACGGATATCGAGCATCCCTTTTCACCCACGGGCGGGCTGGCGGTACTGGATGGCAACCTTGGTCGCGGTGTGATCAAGGTCTCGGCGGTCAAGCCCGAGTTTCGCATTATCGAGGCGCCCGTCAGGGTGTTTGCCGATCAGGAAGCGCTCAAGACCGCCTTCAATCATGGTGAACTCGAGCGCGACGTCATCGCCGTGGTTCGGTTCCAGGGGCCGCGTGCCAACGGAATGCCCGAGCTTCACAAGCTCACGCCCTATCTCGGCTCTCTGCTGGATCGAGGCTTTCGAGTCGCACTGGTGACGGATGGCCGCATGTCCGGTGCATCCGGCAAGGTGCCTGCTGCAATCCATATGACGCCCGAAGCAATGGATGGCGGGCCTCTGGCCCGATTGAGAGATGGTGATATGGTTCGGCTGGACTCGGTCAGTGGTCATCTTGAGGTGCTGATGGATGCCGAGGAATTTGCCGCGCGGCCCTGCGCCCAGGCAGATCTCGAGCAGTATCATCATGGTCTGGGGCGTGAAATGTTTGCCGGCATGCGCCACCTTGTCGGCAGTGCCGAGGAGGGCGCCAGCACGTTTGGCGGCTTCGAGGCAGCTGAAGTCACGTCCATGTCAGCAGATGAGCGACAGCACGCTTTGTCCTGAGTCGAGCATTACGCATGAAAAAACACCGGGCCTTCGCCCGGTGTTTTTATTGAAAGGCTGCTTCAGGCTCTATTGGGTCGCCTTGACTGTCTCGGCCTCACGGGCGTTTTGATGGGGCTTTTGCGCCGTGTAGAAGGGCACCTCGGTCAGCGCGGGCAGTGGCTTACGGCTACGCACCACATCGGAGAGTTTCTCCGCCATCATGATGGTGGTGGCGTTCAGATTGCCGGTCACGATCACGGGCATCAGCGAGGCATCAATCACGCGCAGACCTTCCATGCCGTGTACACGCCCCTGGGCGTCGACCACGGCCTCCGGGCCTTCGCCCATTCGGCAGCTGCCGCAGGGGTGATAGGCGGTTTCGGCATGATTGCGGACAAACTCATCAAGCTGTTCGTCACTCTGAATGTCCGGACCGGGGGCAATTTCACGACCGCGATATGGATCCATGGCCGGCTGTTCAATGATGCGCCGCGTCACGCGGATGGCGTCCCGGAATTCTTCCCAGTCGCGCTCCTCGCTCATGTAATTAAAGAGGATGCTGGGCGCCTCCGAGGGATTGCGCGATTTGATTTTGATCCGGCCACGGCTTTTTGAGCGCATGGAGCCGACGTGGGCCTGAAAGCCATGGGCTTCTACTGCGCTCTTGCCGTTGTAGCTGATCGCGCAGGGCAGGAAGTGATACTGCAGATTGGGCCAGGATTCACCTTCGTCGGTGCGAATGAATCCCCCGGCCTCGAACTGGTTGCTGGCCCCGATTCCCTTGCCCTGAAACAGCCACTGCGCGCCGATTTTGGGCTGGTTGTACCACTTCAGTGCCGAATAAAGCGTGATGGGCTGCTTGCACTCGTACTGAATGTACATCTCCAGATGATCCTGCAGATTCTTGCCCACCCCCGGCAGGGCATGCACTACGTCAATGCTCATCTCTTCAAGCCATTCAGGGTCACCGACCCCGGAGCGCTGCAGTATGGCCGGGGAGGCGATGGCGCCTGCGCACAGCAGCACTTCGCGACGGGCACGAACCTGCTCATTATGACCCTTGCGTGAGTAGGCAACGCCTGTGGCCCGTTTACCTTCGAACAGGATGCGATCGGTCGTCGCATGGGTTTCGATGGTCAAATTGCTGCGATGACGCGCAATGTCCAGATAGCCCCGGGCCGTCGAGGAGCGTCGCCCGTTGGGCGTGGTGGTACGATCCATCGGCCCGAAGCCTTCCTGCTTGTAGCCATTGAGATCATCGGTTTCACCGTAACCTGCCTGCTTGCCGGCTTCAATAAAGGCGCGGTTGACCGGGTTGGTGGTCGGCCTGGGGGTCGCTACCTGCACCGGGCCATGATCACCGTGATAGTCATTGCCACCGATATCGCGGGTTTCGGCCTTCTTGTAGTAGGGCAGGCAGTGGGCATAGCTCCAGCCTTCAAGACCAGGCAGCTCGGCCCAGCCCTCCAGGTCCATGGCATTGCCGCGGATATAGCACATGCCGTTGATCAGTGATGAGCCACCCAGACCCTTGCCGCGACCACACTCCATGCGGCGGTTATTCATGAAGGGTTCGGGGTCGGTTTCAAAAGCCCAGTTGTACTGTTTGCCCTGTAACGGATAGGCCAGTGCTGCCGGCATCTGGGTACGAAAGTCCAGTCGGTAGTCCGGGCCACCGGCTTCCAGCAGCAAAACAGTGACATCATCGTCTTCGGTCAGACGCGCAGCGAGCACATTGCCGGCTGAACCGGCACCGATGATGATGTAGTCATATTCACGAGTGTGAGCCATAGAGCCCTCCTGGCGTGCCTTGATCAGGTAATCGAAAAAGGCAGGCATGTCGCGTGTGCCTGCGTCTTGTTAAAACGGGACATCGCCGTGTTTAGAACGCCGACTCAAAAGGGCCCATTTCGATCTGGATCGACTTGACCTTCGTGTAGTGTGCAAGCGTCAGCAGACCGTTTTCGCGCCCCACGCCGGATTGCTTGTAACCGCCTACCGGCATCTGTGCCGGGCTGTCGCCCCAGGTATTGACCCAGCAGATGCCGGCTTCAAGCTGGTGCACGACGCGATGCGCGCGGTTGAGTCCTTCAGTGAACAGGCCGGCGGCCAGGCCGTACTCTGTGTCATTGGCGCGACGGATGACCTCTTCTTCATCATCAAAGGCCAGAATCGACATGACGGGACCGAAGATCTCTTCTTTCACGATCCTCATGTCGTCCCAGCAATCGGTGAAAATGGTCGGTGCCACAAAGGCACCCTTGCCAAATTCGCCATCGGTAAGACGGTCACCGCCTGTCAGCAGGCGTGCGCCATCCTGTTTGCCGGCCTCAAGATATTCACAGACCTTTTCCATGTGTTCAAAGCTGACCAGTGGACCGAAATTGATCGACGGCTCCATAGGATCTCCGGCTTTTACACGTTCAATCCGCTCAAGCAGTTTTGCCTCGAAGGCTTCCTTGATTGAGCGCTCGACAAATACACGAGTGCCGTTGGTGCAGACCTGACCGGTAGAGTAAAAGTTGGCCATCATGGCGCCATCCGCGGCGCGGTCCAGATCAGCATCGGCGAAGACAATCAGGGGAGATTTGCCGCCCAGCTCCATGGTGACTTCCTTCAGGGAGGAAGAGGCCGAGGAGGACATGACCTTCTTGCCGGTACCCACCTCGCCGGTAAAGGAGATCTTGTCGATGCCATGATGCTCGGTCAGCATGGCGCCGACGCGGCCATCGCCCTGTACCACGTTGAAAACCCCATCGGGCAGGCCGGCTTCAGTGAATATTTCGGCCAGCATCAGTGTGGTCAGCGGGGTGACTTCGCTGGGTTTGAGGATCATGGCGTTGCCGGTGGCCAGTGCCGGCGCTGATTTCCAGCAGGCAATCTGGATCGGGTAGTTCCAGGCACCGATACCGGCGCATACGCCGAGCGGTTCTCGCCGTGTATAGGCAAAGGAATCTGAGCGAATGGGAATCTGCTCGCCCTCGACGGCGGCGGCAAGGCCGGCGTAATACTCGAGCTGGTCGGCGCCGGTGACAATGTCCACGGCCGTGGTTTCGCTCAGGGGTTTACCCGTGTCCATCGATTCGATACGCGCGATGTCGTCGTTTCTTTCGCGCAGCAGGGTCACCGCACGATTGAGAACGCGAGCGCGCTCCACGCCGGTCATCGCGGCCCAGACCTTCTGACCACGCCTTGCCGATTCAACGGCCCGATCGACATCTTCCCGAGAGGCCTGTTGAATTTCGGCCAGTACCTCACCGTTGTAAGGGTTAATGGACTGAAAGGTTTCACCAGAGGTCGCATCAACGCGTTTGCCATCAATATAAAGCTGTTGAGTATCGAAAACGGCCATGAGGTTCTCCCGGATAAATATGGGTTTAAAGTGCCAAAAGTTCATATGGCGTCAGGCGGTATCGTTGCCATCAAGCTGTTCATCAACATAGCGACAGGCAAGCCATATTGCGTTTGAAATATCGAATTTCTCGGGCGATAGCGCACCGCGCAGCCACAGGCCATCAATGAGGGCTGCCAGTCCGCGGGCGGCCGTGCGTGCCCTGTCAAGCGTCAGATGTTTTCTGAACTGATAGCTGATATTGGAATACAGGCGACGATCATTGACCCGCTGCAGTCGTTGTAGATCCGGCTTGTGCATGCTGGTGGTCCAGAAGGCCAGCCATGTCTTCATGACCGCCTGACTGACCTGGCTGCGGTCAAAGTTGCCCTCCACAATGGCGTAGAGATGTTCTCTGGCATCACTGCCACTCAGGGTGTCCCGTCGTCGAGCTACCGATGCGCCAAGATCGGTGAGGATGTGGCGCATGGTGGCTTCAAGAAGCCCGTCCTTGCCGCCAAAGTAGTGGCTGATGATGCCGGCAGAAACGCCTGCTCGCCGCGAGATCTGCATGATGGTGCTGTCGGCCAGGCCTGCTTCATCGATTGTTGCCATGGTGGCATCAATCAGTTGTTGCCGACGAATGGGCTCCATACCTACCTTGGGCACTGGTGGCCTCTCCTGTTGTGTAAGCCTGTATGAGATTCAGGGTAGCCATTTTTTATTGAACGATCAATCAATAAAATGGTAGCCAACGCTGAGTGTCTGGATTGGCACGTTACATGACTTAGTAAAGAATAAACCCACATGGCTTGCAGGGTGAGCTTTCTTGAACCTGCCATCGTAGTGAAACCAGCTTGCTGAACATGCCTTTTGAAGATAGTGCTCGAGTGAGTGTTGAAAGGATTGGCATGCCGGTAGTGCTTCTGTACAATACGCCCGGTCGCATGGCTACGTAGCTCAGCTGGTTAGAGCACATCACTCATAATGATGGGGTCCCCTGTTCGAATCAGGGCGTAGCCACCAGCGACAGGCATTATTATTGTTGTCATTAATAATGCCGAGGTCTTATCAGGGCCTTGACGTTTTTTCTGAAATACGTATACTACGCCGCGTATTCGGAAGACATTCCCCGATAGCTCAGTTGGTAGAGCAAATGACTGTTAATCATTGGGTCACAGGTTCGAGTCCTGTTCGGGGAGCCACTAAATTCTGATACTGTTGTTCCCTGATAGCTCAGTTGGTAGAGCAAATGACTGTTAATCATTGGGTCGCAGGTTCGAGTCCTGCTCAGGGAGCCATCAATTGCCGGTTTATGGCAAACCTGTAATATCAAAATTCCTCCTATCGTCTTTTCCTGTTAGATAGATATTCCTGCCATTTTTATTAAAATTCTTCTTTTCTGCTATTATATTCAAATTATTTAATTTGAACATTTCGGTCGCTTATTTAAAAACCCTTTCTTTGCTCGTTTGACTCGATAAATCGCCTTTGTTATAAGAAATATCCGTCTGTGGCTGAAAACGATTCTTGCTGTCTTTTCCCTGCATCACTATCTCTTGAATCGGTTCATCCTGGCTTGTAGCGCTTTATTGCCGGGCGAGATGAACTTTTCGAGTACTGATTAGCAGACTTTCATATTGCCTTGTCGTTTGTGCTAATGTGTCGAGTCGATATTCGCCGCGCTATTTATTTGTCTGCCGCATTGTATATTCGTATCTGTGGCACCATTACCTTCATACGCGTCATCAATAATTTCAGGAATGTAGAAGAATGCCTCGTGAGAGAAACCTGTCCATCAAGGACAAGTGGTCACTTGATAATCAGCTTGGTGAGATGCTGAGAAGCCTCGACAAGCAGGCGCCCGCAGGGCCTGTCTTTCTTGAAGAGCTCGAAACGCTTATGAAGAACTATAATATGAGTCAGCATGACACCATAAAAATATTAAAACTCATGCAGTAGTTATAGTTCGATTGGTACTTTTTATTACACTACTTTTTTTGAGTTGTAAGTTTATATATGAAATGGTTTTTCTGGCCATGAAAAAGGGCTGCCTGTCATAGCAGGCAGCCCTTTTTTAACCCCCCGATCACGGTCGGCCGGCAGAAGATCCCGGTTTGCTGTCCTTGTTCGTCAGCAGAACATAGTCAAGCAGGATCTCGGCGCTTTCATCCAGCCCTGCCTGCTGAATGGGCGATTCATATTCTGAATCCTCTCCCGCCTGCAGGGCTTCATCGCGGGCATCGGTCCACGTATCGATTTCCGGCAGGCCCAGGGCACGGCGTCGCTGGTTTTCAAGCGCCAGCTGCTCGGCTTCCTGAGCTTCCATTTCTCGCTTTCGCTGCTCGCGGTTGAGGCTCACGGTATTGTTCTGGGCCTGAAACTGCTCGGCCAGCTGTGCTTCGCGCGTTAAATAATGGAAATTGGGGTTATTCTGAGCACGCTGTTCATGTCTTTGCCTGAGCTGCTCGACAAATTGCCAGGGTTCGCCATACATCCGGTAGCTGACCGGTCGTACCGTATCCCAGGGGAGGGCATTATCGAGTGCGCTTTCCCCGATTTCTTCCTTGTCGATCAGGCTGGGGAAAGTGATGTCCGGCTCTACGCCTCGCAACTGAGTACTTTCTCCCGAGATTCGATAGAACTTGGCGCGGGTGAGCTTCAGCTCGCCATGACTCAGGTCGCTGAGTGTCTGGACCGTCCCCTTGCCGAAGGTCTGGTTACCCAGAATCAATCCACGACCATAATCCTGGATCGCGCCTGCAAAAATTTCCGATGCCGATGCTGAAAGCCTGTCGACCAGAACAGTCAGCGGTCCGTCATAGGCCGCGCCACGATCCGTGTCGCCATAGAGACTGATGCGGCCGCGAGCATCACGTACCTGCACGGTAGGGCCGCGATCAATAAACAGACCCACCATTGAATTCGCTTCCTGCAATGCACCACCGCCATTGCCACGCATATCCAGCACGATGCCTTCCACGTTTTGCTTTTTCAGCTTGTCGATCAGCTGAGCGACATCACGTGTCGAGCTGCGATAGTTTTTATCACCCGCCTGATAGGCATCAAAGTCAACATAGAAGGCCGGCACCTTGATAACGCCTATGCGGTGAGTTTCTCCATTGCGATGAGATTCTATGACCCGGCTACTGGCCGCCTGATCTTCCAGACTGACGGTGTCACGGGTGATTTCGATGGTGCGGGTCTGTGTGACATCAACGGCCTTGGCCGGAATAATTTCCAGACGTACCTTTGAGCCTTTCGGACCACGAATATGCTCGACCACCTCATCGAGTCGCATGCCGATGACGCTGATCATTTCTCCCTTGTCACCATCGCCTACAGCCACGATGCGATCGGCAGGCTTGAGCTGTCCGCTGCGCTCGGCAGGGCCACCGGATACCAGGCTTGAAACCCGAACGTATTCGCTGTCCTGCTGGAGCAGGGCGCCAATCCCTTCCAGTGACAGTTTCATCTGAATATCGAAGGATTCACCGCGGCTTGGGGAAAGATATTCGGAATGAGGGTCAACGGAACCTGTGGCGGCATTGAGCACAACGCTCAATACATCTTCGGTATTGGTCTGCTTGACGCGTGACAGCTGACTCTTGTATCGATCGGCCAGCTGTTTGGCGATCTTCTCGCTGGTCATTGTTTTGCCGCTGTCATCTCCGGCCGAACTGGTGGTCGAGGGTTGAGCAGGAACGGTAACAATTTCGGAAAGCACGCTGGTATCAACTACTGGTTGATCCTGTGAGGTGTCCGGGGCCAGCGAAAGGGTCAGGGCTGCGTTTTTAAGCCGCCTGCGCCAGAGGTCATCCAGTTCCTGCTGATTTTCTGCCCAATCGGCGTCTTCAAGATTGGTCGGCAAACGCTCATTGCCCGTGAAATCAAAATCGGGGTGGTTTTCAAGCCGGTCAATTAACCATTCAAGCCGATTTTCGAGTCGTGACTGGTAGAGATTGTAGAAGGCATAAACACGATCCAGATCTCCTTCGACCAGCATTTCATCAAGACTTGTTCGAAGATCGCCATACTGCGCGATATCTTCGCGGGTGAGATAGGCGTGCTGGGAATCCAGCAGCTTCAGCATGCGGCTGAAGACCTTGTCCGACCAGCCATTGTTGAGCGTTACAGGTTCATAGTGGCCATATTCCAGTGATTGAATGACTTCGCGAGACGCCTGTCGCCCCTCGTCGGTCGGCTTGATTGCCTCATCACCCATTGCGGGCAGGGCAGTCAAAAGGCACAGAGCGAACACCGCAATATTGCGGGCTGGGGCAAACAGGCTCATCAAGGAAGCACTCCCGGGTTCATGTACACTTTATGTTCTGTTATGAGATTAAAAGGATCTGTTACAGGTCAGCAGGCAGGGCCGTCATTGTAGCAGCCCGACGTACTGATCACCGATAGGTAGTATGGGAGAATTACGTGTTTCATTCCTCGACAATTACTGATTTATTCGATTTTCTCAAGTGTTCCCCTACACCCTGGCATGCAGTCAAGGAGACGGCTTCGCGTCTTGAGGCTGCCGGTTTTATAGCGCTGGATGAAACCCGGCCATGGCAACTTGTGCCCGGCAAGCGTTATTACTGTTCTCGTGCCGGCGGTGCGCTGGTGGCCTTTCAGCTTCCAAAAGGCCCGCTTGAAGCGCTTCGCATGATTGGCGCTCATACGGACAGCCCGGCTCTACGTTTAAAACCACAACCGGTACAGATGTCGGCACACTGGATGCAGCTGGGCGTCGAGGTCTATGGTGGTGCTCTGCTGGCTCCCTGGTTTGATCGCGATCTGGCCGTTGCCGGCCGGGTATACCTGCGTGATGGCGAAGGTCGGCTCAAGGAGCAGCTCTTTCAGGTTGACCGGCCGGTCGCCATCATTCCGAGTCTTGCCATTCATCTGGACCGTGACGTCAACCAGGGCAAGGCACTTAATGCTCAGACGCAAATGGCCCCCGTGGTCTGGCAGGCAGGAGCTGATCAGGCACCGCCGTCGATCGAATCGCTGCTCAAGCGCTGGCTGGCTGATCGATACGACTCTGATGATATCGGCATCGTTGACTATGAGTTGAGCTTTTATGACGTGCAGCCACCGTCGCAGCTCGGGCTTGAAGGGGAAATGATCAGCGGGGCGCGACTGGATAATCTGCTGTCATGCTATTGCGGTATGCGCGCGCTGATGGAAAGTGACGGCGCTCAGGGCGCACTTTTCATCGCCAATGATCATGAAGAAATTGGTAGTGGCAGTACTGGCGGGGCGCAGGGCACGTTGCTTGGAGATGTGGTATCACGTCTGTCCGAGGCGCAGGGGCAGGGTGGTGCCGAGGCGCGTATCCGGCTTTTACAGTCGTCGCGGCTGATTTCGTGTGATAACGCACATGCCGTACATCCAGGCTATCCCGACAAGCACGATGCGCGCCATCAGCCGGCACTCAATCAGGGGCCGGTCATCAAGGTCAATGCCAGCCAGCGCTACGCCACCAATGCCGCCACCGGCGCACTTTTTCGCGAAATATGTCGTGAGGCGGACGTGCCGGTACAGACCTTTGTCAGTCGTGCCGATATGCCCTGTGGGACCACCATCGGGCCGCTCACGGCGACACGAACCGGGGTGCCCACACTCGATATCGGGTTGGCCCAATGGGCGATGCACTCCATTCGTGAAACGGCAGGGGCGCATGATCCGGATTATCTGATCCGCGCCTTGACGGCCTTTTGTAATCGCGAGCAGCTTGTGTAGACGTGGTCAAAAAGAGCCGGCATAAAAAAACGGCACCCGAAGGTGCCGTTTTTTAATATCTGGTGGCTACGCCCTGATTCGAACAGGGGACCCCATCATTATGAGTGATGTGCTCTAACCAGCTGAGCTACGTAGCCGTGCAACGGGAGCGCATACTACGCAAAGGGCGTTGTTGCGTCAAGAGCTGCGTTCACGTTTCTAGACGTTAAAGCGGAAATGCACCACATCGCCGTCCTTGAGCACATACTCCTTGCCTTCCAGGCGCCATTTTCCGGCTTCCTTGGCACCCTGTTCACCACCAAGTGCGACAAAATCCTCGTACGCCACGACTTCGGCACGAATGAAGCCCTTTTGAAAATCGGTGTGAATCACGCCGGCACCCTGCGGGGCGGTGGCGCCCACCGGAACCGTCCAGGCGCGCACTTCCTTGACGCCGGCCGTGAAGTAGGTCTGAAGGCCCAGCAGGCCATAGCCGGCACGAATAACGCGATCGAGTCCGGGCTCTTCCATGCCGAGTTCCTCCAGGAACATGGCACGCTCTTCTTCCTCGAGTTCGGCAATCTCGGCTTCGATCTTGTTGCAGACCGGGACGACCACGGCGCCTTCTTCGGCCGCAATGGCATTGACGATATCCAGATGAGGATTGTTTTCGAACCCTTCCTCATGAACATTGGCAATGTACATGGTCGGCTTGAGCGTCAGAAATCCGAAGCCTTTTAGAAGCTTCTTTTCGTCATCACTCAAACCGAAGCTGCGCAGCGGCTGACCTTCTGCCACGTGAGGCTGGATGCGCTCCAGCAGCGCCTTGCTGGCCAGCGCTTCCTTGTCGCCACCCTTGGCAACGCGTGCCAGGCGCTGAATGCCGCGCTCGACGCTGTCCAGATCTGCCAGCGCCAGTTCGATGTTAATGGTCTCGATGTCGGCGCGCGGGTCGACCTGGTTGGACACGTGGATGACATTGTCATCCTCAAAGCAGCGGACCACATGTGCGATGGCATCCGTTTCCCGGATATTGGCCAGAAACTGGTTGCCCAGTCCTTCACCCTTGGAAGCGCCTGCGACAAGGCCCGCGATATCCACGAATTCCATGGTCGTCGGAATCACCTTCTCGGGCTTGACGATCTCGGAAAGCCGATCAAGGCGCGGGTCCGGCATCGGGACGATACCGGTATTGGGTTCGATGGTGCAGAAGGGAAAGTTTTCTGCATCGATGCCTGATTTGGTCAGAGCATTGAAAAGGGTCGATTTACCCACGTTGGGCAGGCCGACGATACCGCAATTGAATCCCATGGAGATGCATCCTGCATTGTAGGGCGATGTTATTGATTCGAGCCGCCGTGCAGCTCGCGATGATGCGAAGTTTACCTGTTGCCGAGGGGCCCTTGCTACCGTGTAGATGTGGTGCGGCGGCTGACAAGGCCTACGCCACATGCGGCCAGCAGCATGCCTCCTACCTGCAGGGCACCCAGCGTTTCATTGAACAAAAGCCAGCTCAAAAGGGCGACGACCGGGGGCACCAGATAAAAAAGCGATGCCACGCTTGAGACCGAGCCTCGACGTATCATGACCAGCAGCAGGGAGATGGCACCTACCGATAGGCCAAATACCGACCATAAAAGGCCTGTCCATGATTGCCAGTTTGATTCAAAACGCAGGCTTTCGGTCATCAATGCCACGGGCAGGGTCACCAAGAAAGCGCCGATAAACTGAACGGCGGCGTTGGTACGGAGATCGGACCCGGGAGTGGTTCGTTTTTGCCAGATGGTGCCCAGGGTAATGCTCAGCATGGCGATCAATACGGCTACCAGTGGCAGGGGGTCAATCTCGCCGAGGTCCGTACGCAGGCCGGGTAGCAGGACCAGCAGGGTACCGACGAGACCAATGAAAACGCCCAGCCACTGGCGCGTGTCCGGGCGCTCATCGAGCATAGAGCCGGCAAAAAGTGTGGTGGCCAGCGGCTGAAGCCCGACCACCAGTGCGGCCACGCCTGCTGGCAGGCCGCGATTGACGGCCCAGAAAACACCGCCCAGATAGAGACTCTGGAGCAAAACACCGACCACCAGTGCCCTGGTCCATGCCGCTCGCCCGCTTGGCCAGCGAGCGCCCACGGCCTGCGCAATCAGCGCGAAGACCAGCGCACTGAGCGCAAAGCGATAGCATAAAAAGGTGAGCGGATCGGTCCACGGCGCTACCAGTCGCGCGGCGATGAATCCGGTTGACCAGATGCCAACAAAGGCCAGCGGGATCATGCGTTCAAGCATCATGACAGGCAACTCCTGCGATGGTAATCGCGCCGCTCAGGCTGCGCTGAAACTGTGGAGTTGATTCATGGCGCGAGCCCAGTCACCGGCCAGTGCCAATGGCAGGGTTTCGAGTGAGGCATCAATAGCCTCATCAATAGCCTGGCGTTCACTTTTGCCGGGAGCGCCCAGCACATAGTTGACTACCTGGCTGGCACTGCCGGGATGGCCAATGCCGAGCCTGAGGCGATAAAAATTCTTGTTCTGACTCAGAGCATTGATGGTGTCGCGCAGCCCATTGTGGCCGCCATGGCCGCCACCCTGCTTGTAGCGTGCCAGCCCGGGTGCCAGGTCCAGCTCATCGTGGACCACCAAAAGCGACTCCGGGGGCAGTTTATAAAAGGCTGCCAGTGCGCCGATCGACTGGCCGCTGTGATTCATCCAGGTAGAAGGGGCCAGCAGATGAATGTCCCGGCCCTCAATGCTGGCGCGGGCGTAATGGCCCAGCAGCTTGCGCTCGGAACGAAGCGTGGCGTGATAGCGGCCGGCCAGCGCATCGATCAGCCAGAAACCGGCATTATGGCGGGTCTGCGTGTACTGGGCGCCCGGATTGCCCAGACCTATGATCGCTTTGATGTCGCTCATGAGGCGTTCTCGCTTTTTGTCATCACAACGCCCTGCGGTATATGCAGGCCAGAATACGAAACGGCCGGTCGAGCCGAGCGCTGGGCCCGGCCCGACCGGCCGTCAGGCATCAGATGGCAGGTGCCATCCTTAGACCTGTTCGCCCTCGCCGCCGTTATCGGCTTCGGTGCGCTGAACGTCGGAGGACGGTTCACCTTCACCTTCAGCGTCATCGGTGCCGCGATCCGGATGCGTGATCGTGACGATACCGGTGTCGTGGTCTTCACCGTGGGTCAGCGCCACGACGGTGACGCCCTTCGGCATCGGAATGTCGGACAGGTGCAGGGTGTCACCCAGCTCCATGTTGGCGACATTGACTTCCAGATACTCGGGCAGGTCGGCCGGCAGGCAGCTGACTTCAACGTCGTTGGCCAGTACGTGCAGAACACCGTCCTGTTCGCGAACGCCCTTGCACTCTTCATCGCCTGCAAAGTGCAGCGGAACAGTGATGGTCAGTTCGTGAGTGGCGTCAACGCGCATGAAGTCGGCGTGCGTGATCAGTTCCTTGTAGGGGTGACGCTGCAGATCACGAATAACTACCTGCTCCTTCTTGCCATCGATGTCGATGTTGACGATGGAGGAGAAGAAGGCTTCTTCTTCAAGCGCCTTGTAGAAGGCCGGCTTGTCGATGGCGATCGGCTGCGGCTCGGCGCTGCCGCCATAGATGATGGCCGCGACACGTTCGTTCGCACGACGCAGGCGGCGGCTCGCACCTTTCCCCAGCGCCGTACGAGCGACAGCGGTCAGTTGATAATCATGTTTCATGGGTTGGACCCTCATTGGTTCAAGTCGAAAACGACACGGCCCGCGACCAGACCTGTGCCGTTTTATCGGGCTTTCGCATCACGCGAAAGCGGTTACCGGCGCGAGTTTAATGAAACATCGCGCTGACGGATTCTTCGTTGCTGACGCGGCGAATGGCTTCCGCAATCAGACCGGCGACCGACAGCTGGCGAATCTTGCCGCTGCGGCGAGCATATTCGGACAGCGGAATGGTGTCCGCCACGACCAGCTCATCGAGCTGTGACTTCGTGATGTTGTCCACGGCCGGGCCCGACAGGATGGCATGAGTCGAATAGGCCAGTACGCGACGGGCGCCGTGGGCCTTGAGTGCTTCGGCGGCCTTGCACAGGGTGCCGGCGGTATCAACCATGTCATCAACCAGTACGCAGGTACGATCCTTGATATCACCGATGATATGCATCACCTGCGCCTGATTGGCAGACGGGCGACGCTTGTCGATGATGGCAAGGTCAGCGTTGAGCTGCTTGGCGATGGCGCGGGCACGGACAACGCCGCCAACGTCGGGTGAGACAATGGCAATGTCGTCGTAATTCTGGCGCTCGATGTCATCAAGCAGAATGGGCGATCCGTAGACGTTGTCGACCGGGACATCGAAAAAGCCCTGAATCTGGTCGGCATGCAGATCCATGGTCATGACACGATCCACACCGGCCTTGACCATCATGTCGGCCACGACCTTGGCAGAGATCGGGACTCGCGCCGAGCGAACACGGCGGTCCTGGCGAGCATAACCAAAGTAGGGGACGACAGCTGTGATACGAGTCGCACTTGCCCGACGCAGGGCATCCACCATCAGGATGAGTTCCATCAGGTTGTCATTGGTCGGTGCACAGGTCGACTGGAGGATAAAAACGTCCTTGCCGCGCACGTTCTCGTTGATCTCGACCGCGATCTCGCCATCGCTGAACTGTCCGACCGTGGCATGGCCCAGACGATTATCAAGACTCTCGGCCACCTTGCGGGCAAGCTCGGGGTTGGCGTTCCCCGCGAAGACCATCAGTTTAGACACGCGCAGCCACCTTTGGACGCTTGTAGAAAATCGGGGTGGTTTGAAGTCAAACGTGAGTGACATCGAAAAGAGATGGCTGGGGTACCAGGATTCGAACCTGGGAATGCCGGTACCAGAAACCGGTGCCTTACCACTTGGCTATACCCCAGTAACCTTTGATGCAAGCGCTGACGTTCAATACTTCATGATACTCCGGTATCCTGGGATACTCGAAGCCTGTTCAGAGCCTGATGCAGAGGAGAGATGTTACAACCGCGTGCCCTGAAAACGTTCCAGCGATTCGGGTACGCATGCCGAGCGACACCATAGAGTATCTCTCTTTCCAGTTCAAGCGCTGACGTTTCGCTCTCGAAAGGGCAGAAAACGCAGGCGCCTGTTCCGGTCAGCATGGCGGGTCCGTACTGACGAAGCAGGTCAATGACCTCACCGATACCCGGTTCAAGCCTTCGCACCACGGCCTCGCAGTCGTTGTGACCTCCCTGCAGGGCGCGCGACATACTAATCAAGGGGGTGTCGCGTGTCAATTGCGGATGGCCGAAGACACCGGCTGTCGACACGCTCACGCCAGGGTGAACCACGACAAACCAGGGCGTATCCAGCGCCGCCGGTATCAGTCGTTCGCCAACACCTTCACCCCAGGCGGCAAAGCCGCGCACGAAAACAGGGACATCAGCGCCCAGCGACAGCCCAAGCGTTGCCAGCGTGTCGGTTTCCAGTTCAAGTTGCCAGAGATGATCAAGCGCCAGCAGGGTCGTGGCCGCATTGGAGCTGCCACCCCCCAGGCCGCCGCCCATGGGTAGTTTTTTGTCGAGAGTGATATCCACTCCCGGCAGGGGGCGGTCGGCGAACTTCTGTAAAAGGCGGGCGGCACGTACGATCAGATTGTCCTCGGTACGAACCCCTTCAAGCGCCGGCGAAAGCGTGATGGCATCGTCGTGACGCAGGCGAAAATGCAGCGTGTCACCATGATCCAGGAACTGGAACAGGGTTTGCAGCTCGTGGTTGCCATCGTCGCGCCTGCCCACGATATGCAGCATACGGTTGAGCTTGGCCGGTGCCGGCAGACTCAGCGAGACCTCATCTATCGTAGCGGGATCTGTCATGGCAGGTCGGCCTGGCCGGGCTGCCAGCGATTGATGACCAGCGTGGTGCGGATGTCGTCATAGGTCATGACGATGCGTCGTGGCAGCCACAGGCCATCTGCCTGACTCCAGTCTCGATAATCGATATGCCAGCCAGCCTGGTCCATCGTTTTGGGGAAGCCGACATCATCTTCGCTCAGTTGGTGCGGGCCACGCGGATCCGGCAGACCGCGTACCCAGTAGACCAGCGAGGAGAGCGGCAGCGACCAGCCCATCTGCTGTGCCATCAGTTCTTCGGGCGTTGGTGCCTGGAAAGTACCATCGCCATTGGTCAGGGTGACCTGTCGATCATTGCCTTCCAGCGTATTGCGTCCGGCGCCCCAGGGACCGCTGACCGAAATGCGGTATTGATCATTGCGCTGGGTCCAGTCGAGATTGGCGCTCTGGCTGTCGTCCGAGGTGCGAATGCCGACCTTGCCGGCGGCCGTCCATGTCTCCAGAGCTTCAAGTTGTGATTGCTGGGTGCGCCAGTCACCGGGGTAACGGTCTTCCTTCTGGGAGGGTGCCTGAGTGGCACAGCCGGCCAGAAGAACGATCAGGGCGAGGGTCAGAAACTGTAGCGTGCGACCGATCGCAGTGCCTGATGTCATGGGGTGGTCTCCTGGGAAGTGACAGTGGATGAAGTCGTTGCCTGTGGCGGCGGGCTGAGCGGGGTCAGCAGCGGATAGCGGCTTAGCAGATCATTAATGGTGGGGTGCGTGCGAAAACGGGCCATGGCACCTGCGATGATGCGCCGTGCCTGTTCGCTGTCGCCGCTGGCCCAGAGCGCTTCTGATAGATGAGCCGCGACTTCTTCATCCGGCATCATGGCGTAGGCCTGCTTGAGCAGGGTGATGGCCTGGTCAAACTCGCCCAGATGAAAGTGCACCCAGCCCAGGCTGTCCACGACCGGGGCCGAGTCTGGCGCCAGCCGGTGCGCGCGCTCCAGAAGCCTGAGTGCTTCTTCATGGCGATCGGTCTGTTCGGTCAGGGTGTACCCGAAGGCATTGAGTGCATCAACATTGTCCGGGTCGCGGTCAAGCAGGGTGCGCATGTCGCGTTCCATGGCCTTGAGATCCTGATGCTCGATGGCACGAATGGCACGTAGATAAAGCAGGCTGTCATTGTCGGGAGCGTGTGCCTTGATGGTGCTATCGAGCAACTGATCGGCGCGCGAGCGCTGATTATTTTGATCCAGCAGCGTCAATGACAGCTGCATGAGCGAGGCATACTGATCGGGATAGTCCCTCTCCTGAGTCTGTAGCCACTTTAAAGCGTCATCGATACGCTTTTTCTCCGAAAGCAACTGCACGCCGCGTACGCGAGCAGCCATGAAATCTTCGCCCGCCGGGACACGGGCATAAAGCGCCAGTGCCTGATCGAGATCATCGAGCTGTTCACTGGCAAGTCCTGCCAGCATGTAAAGCTCGCCAGAGGTGGCGGCACCATCATCTTCCAATGCCGGTTTCAGCAGTCGCTGAGCCGCCTCGGGATGGTCATTGCGCAGATAGAGCCGAGCCAGTGCCAGGCGCAGTTGAAGGTTATCGGGCATGTCCTGCATCAGGCGGTCGAACTGCTTTTCAGCAGCATCAACATCATTCATGGCGAGGTTGGCCTGCGCCATGGCCAGGATAAAGCGGTTGTCGTCAGAGGACAGTTCATGTCCGCGTCTGGCATATTCAAGCGCTTTGGCAGCATCTTCGTGATCCAGTGCGATCTGGCTGCGCGCCAGCCAAAGGGCCGGGAGGCTGGCATCCAGCGTCTGCGCCCGTTCAAGATCCTGGTCGGCTGCGTCGTTATTGCCCTGCAGGGATTGAAGCAGGGCGCGAGTAATCAGGGCGTGAGGCTGGTCGGGATGGCGCTTGAGATAACTTTCAAGCGGAGCCTGCAGCTCTTCGGGGCTGGCACCGCTGGTAATGGCCTCTTCCAGAAATGATTCGAGATCGGCGTCCTGACCGCTGGCATCGACTTCCAGCAGCAGCGCCATGGCCGTTGCCCACTCTCCCTGGCCGGCCGCTGCAGCGGCCAGGATGCGACGTGGTGTCGCACTTTCGCGGTCCAGCGCTGCCCAGCGATTGGCTGCGGCCACTACCAGCTGTGGATCATTGCTCAAGCGGGCCATCTGTGTGGCGCGCCGCGCCAGGGCAATGTCGCTGTGACGTCGGCTCTGCTGAAGATAGGTGCGGGCGGCAAGTCCGGTATCGCCGCGCTGGGCGGCAATATCGGCGCCCAATAGAGCTCCGAAGGTGGCGCCATCAAGCCGCTCCGGAGCAGCCTCGTCCTGCGCTCGGGTCATGTCATCAGACGCCCGAACGCTGACGTCAGGGGAGGTCGATGTGTCCGCTGCCATGGTGGACAGCGGACAGAGTGTGGTGGGCAGCAACAGGGCGGCCATCGATAGCCATAGTGTGCGTTGGCGCATCCGTGTCCTCATTGATGGCGAAACCTGCGGGGGCTATGAGGGTGATGAAAGCGTTCCATCCCATGGTGCCCGGGGCTATGTTAGAATGCATGACCATGAAGTGCGAGCACCGTGGGTATGCAATCCTCCGGTGCTGCTCGTGCAGGAAATACGCACTGTATCACCGATAACGGACCTGACCTGGCAGGATTGGATACCTGACACATTATCCAGTCGTGTCTCAGCGTTCTACACGAACGTTACAGCTAATACGGTATCACGATGCTTCTTTCTCTAGGCATCAATCATAAAAGTGCGACCCTTGAAGTACGTGAGCAGGTTGCCTTCTCTTCCAGTCAGATGGCATTGGCGCTTGAAGACCTGACCTCCCTCGATGAGGTCGAGGAAGCCGCCATTCTGTCGACCTGCAACCGAACCGAGATCTATTGTCGGCTCGATGGGGGAGGTGAGCGTCTGGTACTTGAATGGCTCGGCAACTTTCATCGCCTGCCCATCGATTCACTTGAGCACTGTGCCCGGTGGCATCGTGATGGTGAGGCCGTGCGTCATCTCATGCGAGTAGCCTGCGGGCTGGACTCGATGGTGTTGGGCGAGCCTCAGATTCTGGGTCAGATCAAAGGCGCCTATCAGCTCGCCAGAACCCATCACACGCTGGGTAGCGACCTTGAGCGTCTTTTTCAGCACACCTTTGCCGTGGCCAAACAGGTTCGAACCGAAACCGGTATCGGCGAGAATCCGGTCTCGGTAGCGTATGCTGCAGTCAATCTGGCCGGTCGCATCTTTGACGATATTCGCCAGTCCCGGGCGCTTTTGATCGGCGCCGGTGAAACCATTGAGCTGGTGGCGCGCCATCTGCGCGAGGCCGGTATTCAGGGCATTATCGTAGCCAACCGCACGCGAGAGCGCGCGCAGACGCTGGCCGATGAAGTCGGCGGTGTGGCCATTGGCCTGGATGAGCTGGAAAATGCGCTGGTGTGTGCCGACATCGTGATCTCCTCGACCGGCAGCCCGACACCGCTTCTGGGCAAGGGCATCGTCGAGTCGGCGCTGAAAACGCGCAAGCATCGCCCCATTTTCATGGTGGACATTGCCATCCCGCGGGATATCGAGCCTCAGGTGGGCGAGCTTGACGACATCTTTTTGTACAGCATTGATGATCTTAACGACGTCATCAGTGAGAATCGTCGCTCGCGTCAGGCTGCCGCTGATCAGGCCGAAGAGATGATTCTGGCCAACGTTTCGGCCTGGCAGCATGAGCGGCGCGTACGCAGTGCCGGCGATTTGATCCGGCGCCATCGTCATCAGGCCGAGCGTCTGCGTGCCGAGGCCGAAGCCGAGGCGCTGGCGGCCCTGTCGCGAGGGCAGGACCCTGAACGGGTGATCCAGAAACTGACGCAGCAGCTGACCAATCGGCTGCTGCATGGCACGACTTCACGCATTCGCGCGGCTTCCGGTGCCGAGCGGGTGGATCTGATACAGGCTGCGGAGGAACTCTTGATCGACGACAGCGCGTTGCACCAGGAATCACCATGAAGGCCTCGCTCAGAGACCGTCTCGACGGCTTTTCCGAACGTTTTGAAGAACTCTCCAGACTGCTTTCCGACCCGGGTGTCATCGGTGACCAGACCCGTTTTCGCAATTACTCGCGCGAGTATGCCGATCTCGAAGAGCTGGTAGGCCAGTGGGCGCGCTATCGCGCCCTTGAGGCTGATCGCGACAGTGCCCGCCAGATGCTCGAAGACAGCGATCCCGACATGCGTGCCATGGCGCATGACGAGATCGTCGAGATCGATGAAAATCTTGAAGCCCTGGAGCCTCAGCTGCTGCAGCTTCTGATCCCGAAGGACCCGGATGATCAGCGCAGCGTCTATCTCGAGGTGCGTGCCGGCACCGGTGGCGATGAAGCGGCACTCTTTGCCGGTGATCTGTTTCGCATGTATTCGCGTTACGCTGAAAGCCGCGGCTGGAAGATGGAGACCATCAGTGCCAGTCACGGCGAGCAGGGGGGCTTCAAGGAGATCATCGCCCGCGTGGCCGGCGGTGATATCTATGCCCGGCTCAAGTTTGAGTCCGGTGCCCACCGGGTGCAGCGAGTGCCGGCGACCGAGTCACAGGGCCGCATCCATACTTCGGCCTGTACGGTCGCCGTGATGGCCGAGGCCGACGAGGTGGCCGAAGTCGAGCTAAACCCGGCAGATCTGCGCGTCGATACCTTTCGCGCCAGCGGCGCCGGCGGTCAGCACGTCAACACCACCGATTCCGCGATCCGCATTACCCATCTGCCGACCGGCACCGTCGTGGAATGCCAGGACGAACGCAGCCAGCACAAGAACCGTGCACGTGCCATGTCACTGCTGGCGGCGCGCCTCAAGCAGAGCGCCGAAAGCACTCGACAGCAGCAGCAGTCCGACACCCGCCGCTCGCTGGTGGGATCGGGTGATCGCAGCGAACGCATTCGCACCTATAACTTTCCACAGGGCCGGGTGACTGATCATCGGATCAATCTAACGCTCTACAAGCTTGGTGAGGTCATGACCGGAGCGCTGGATGACATCATCGACCCGCTGGTCCATGAATATCAGGCTGATCAGCTGGCGGCCATGACCGGCGAGAACGGCTGACGAGAATGGTTGAAAAGAGCTGTCATGCGCATTGATCAGGCTTTGTCAGAGGCTGTGACCCGCCTTGCCCATCACGCCTCGGGCGAGACGGCCACCCCCCATCTCGACGCTCAGCTGCTGATGGCTCATGTACTGGGTCGTTCACGTACCTGGCTCTACACCTGGGGGGATCGCGAGATTGAGGGCGTCGAGCTCGAGCAATTCAATAATCTGGTTGAACGGCGTGAACAGGGAGAGCCGGTGGCCTGGTTGCTGGGCTATCGAGAATTTTTCGGCCTGCGTCTGGCGGTCTCTCCTCATACCCTGATTCCGCGCCCGGACACTGAAACGCTGGTCGAGCAGGCGCTACAGCGCATGGCGGTGACCGGCAGCGGTCGGGTGCTGGATCTGGGCACCGGCAGCGGTGCCATTGCTCTGGCGCTGGCTTCCGAGCGTCCCGACTGGCACGTCACCGGCCTCGATATCGTGCCGGAGGCGATTACGCTGGCACGACGCAATGCCGAGATGCTCGACATCACCAATGTCTGCTTTGAGGAAAGCGATTTCTTCTCCTCACTGAACCCTTCGGCACGCTTTGAGCTGATCGTCAGCAATCCGCCCTATATCGATGAACTGGATGAGCATCTGGGGCAGGGTGACGTACGCTTTGAACCCCGCTCGGCGCTGGTGGCCGAGCAAAGTGGTTTGGGCGATCTGCTGCATCTGATCGACACCGCTCGCACCTTTCTGACGCCTGAAGGCTGGCTGTTGCTGGAACACGGTTTCCAGCAGGGTGAGCCGGTCAGGGCCGCACTGGTCGACGCCGGCTATCAATGCGTTGGTACCTGTCGTGATCTGGGCGGGCGTGAGCGCATCAGTCTGGGGCAGTGGTTCGAGGCTTCATCAGAATTATTGAACGGGACAGGCTCATGAACGACGAACAGCTCATGCGCTACAGCCGTCAGATCATGCTGAGCGAGCTGGATTACGACGGTCAGGTCCGGCTTACGGAAAGCCATGCACTGATCATCGGGCTGGGCGGACTGGGATCACCGGCGGCACTCTATCTGGCCGCTGCAGGTGTGGGGACGCTGACGCTGGCCGATGATGACCGGGTCGATCTTTCCAACCTTCAGCGCCAGATTGCCCATGGTGAGGCGGATATCGACCATTACAAGGCGCAGTCTGCGGCCGAGAGTATTGGTGCGATCAACCACCATTGCCGAACGCAGGTCATTACCGAGCGGTTGCAGGGGGAAGCGCTCCAGCATGCGGTAGAACATGCCGATGTTGTGCTGGATTGTACGGACCGCTTTGAGAGTCGCGATGCCATTAACCGTGCCTGCGTTGCGGCCGGCACACCGCTGGTCTCCGGCGCGGCCATTCGCTTTTCGGGGCAGCTTGCCGTCTTTGATGTTCGTGACTCCGCTGCTCCCTGCTATGCCTGTCTCTATGGCGACAGCGGCGATGAAGACCAGTTGACCTGCGCCGAAAGCGGCGTGATTGCCCCGTTGGTTGGCATGATCGGCAGCTATCAGGCCCTTGAAGCGTTAAAGCTCCTGAGCGGTTGCGGCACCTCTCAAAAGGGCCTCTCCACCTTCGACGGACTTAGCGGCCAGTGGCGACATTTCGGCCTGGGGCGTGACCCGCACTGTCCAGTGTGCCAGTGGCGTCGTTAAACAACAGCTACTTTTTAAAAGTCGCGCCTTGAGCGCTAATGCCAGTCAGTTAAGGTTTTCACTCCCCGGCTGACGATGCGATAGTCCGGTATCAGTGACGCACTGATACCGGATTCCAGTAGTCGCCCACCCGCAATCCTATCCCCGAAATCGCCCAAGACAACCTTTATGCCGAGCTGCCCTCGGCAAAAAGCTTCCAGTTGTCGCATCAATTTGGCATCGGGATTAAGCTTTTCTAGGTGTTTGGTCCCGGGAAGTAGTGGTTCGGATCATGATGGAACCTGTCGGACTCGTCCTACCACCTTTCAAGGATAAATCCGATAGGCGTCTTGTTTTTCAGAGAACGTAGCGGCCAAGCACTATTATAGGCCCACAGATAATCCTTCAGGTGAGCGGCAAGTTCGCCCGGCGTGGCGTAATGAAAACTGCGGGTCGTGGCTTTTTTGCAAGGTCTCTGGCAGACCGTAAAGAGTCTGCCGCAAGCGGCAACGACGTCCAGCTCATCGCCGCCAACGATCAGGATTACTACTTCTATCAGAAGAAGAAAAAAAGCGGTGGGCTGGTCAGCAGCAAGAAGATGAAGCGCGACGAGGTCACCGATACCCGCGCGGTCGGCACCACGGTGGAAAGCGGCGGCGATCTCGCCATTGTCAGCGGCAACGACCAGGTCTATCAGAAGGCGCGGCTGGACGCCGGCAACAATCTGACCCTGAGCAGCGGCGGTGACATCACCTTTGCCGGGGCCATGGATAGCCACAGCGAGTCCCATGAAAAGAGCAAGAGCAACTGGGCGTGGCAGTCGGCGAAGGGCAAGGGCAACACCGATGAGACCCTGCGCCAGAGCGAGCTGGTCGCCCAGGGGCAGCTGGCCATCAACGCCGCCAACCGCGTCAATATCGATGTGCGTGACATTGACCAGCAGAGCGTCAGTCAGACCATCGATGCCATGGTCGCCGCCGAGCCTGAACTTGCCTGGCTGAAACAGGCCGAGGCGCAGGGCGATGTCGACTGGCGTCAGGTGAAAGAGATCCACGACAGCTGGGACTATAAGCAGTCGGGCGTGAGTCCCGCTGTGGGCATGGCCGTGGCCATTATCGCAGCTGCTGCGACGTCTGGTGCCGCCAGTTCGGCGATAGGAATGCTATCAGGAGCTACGACAGCGGCTACCGCGACTACGGCGACCTCGGTATGGGCGGCTGGAACCACCGCCGCCGCCTCCGGCTGGGCCAATGCGGCCCTTTCAGGGGTCATTGCCGGGGCAGTCGGTGCTGCTGCCGGAGCGGCGAGTCAGGGTCAGGATTGGCAAGACCCCGCGCTACATGGCGCGATAACGGGTGGCCTTGCCAATTATCTGGCAGCGGGTACCTATTACGGCAATCCCTTGAGCAAGGCAACCGACCTCGGGCAACAGATCTCGCAAGGTGTTTTGCTGGATGCCGGAAAGGTGGTTGGCGGTGTGGCCATGCAGAAGACTTATAGTCGCATCGCCGAGAAGCTGGCCAAAGGTGTGGGCCTGAATGCCGAGGAGCTGAACTGGGTATTGATGGCCGGTTCGATAGCAGGCGATCAACTGCCCGGGATCGGCAATCGTTATAAGTCGGACGACCAAGAATTCACACTGACGTATTTCAAGGGGGCACGCGGATTTATGGATAGTGGCCTACCGGGAGTACCATTTAATTTGATTGATAGTGCGCTTGGATACCAAGGGTTGCCTGATACTTCCGTTCGAGCTTATTTAATGGATCAAGGGTTTGGGGGTGAGCTAACAGGACATAGTTTGGGAACACTGACCTCTAACTATCTGGTTAGTAACGGATTGGTGGAACGCGCTGAACTATTTTCTCTACCCTTCGGCAATGTTGCAGCGCCCGGTGCGCATCTAACCATTGGCTCCGGGGATTTGATCAATGGCGGTTACTTTGGCAAGTTTTTCAATCCAGATGCGATTGTGGCGCCGCTAACACCATCTCAACATCCATTTAATAACTACAAGGCATTTGTCGATGACAATCCCCAACTCTATCCAAAAGATTACTGATTCCCGAACCGTAATTGCCGAAAGTTCCGGAATATGGCAGTGGCTAGCAGGGGGGGGCGGCGTTACTTTAATGGCTACTCTCAGCGGTTGCCCGACTATGGCCGATTATGGCGCTGCGACCAGTGGTGATGGGCGTGATTTCGTCGCGCCTCATGAGCAGTTTCAGGTCGATTCTATGGAGTATCCGGTCTTTGCCATTATAGATGACCGTGAGGCCCCACGTGCTGCGGTTAACTTTCCCCGTAACAATGGGGTGGAAATGCCTCCGTTGAAGCAAAGCTATCGCTGGCAGGTCACCCATAAAGTGTATGGAGAATATCTGATCGGTTCCGAGCAGTTCGACCAGGCTTGGTGTCGTCAGACAAAGGATGGCCAAGATCACCCGGAGCATTGTGAGCCGGGAGGCATCGGTGCGGAATATCTGGAGCGTATTTATATTCACCCGGACGGTTCCGCTTATGCTTACGGTTATTTGAAGAACACGCCCCGGTGGCCGCACTGGTTCGGCAAAAACGAGACTTGGTTTAGGCATGATGACACCGGGAACTGGTCCGGCCAACCGTGGTTTGAGTGTGTGGCTCGATGCGAAAAACTAAAGAATATGAGGGGCGAGTCGATCCGTTGACTTCCACCCATTCATGTACTTCACCACCACTTGAGTTGCTCTCTTCTCTCCCAAATCGCTTAAACAGCGACCATATCTCTTCTGATATCCCAAAAGCAGCTAAAGTATGCTGCTGGCATATGCAAAGCATGAGGCGATAAAGAGTGGCCTTCCTATACATCTGCCACGTAGCCCTGTCATCGTAAATGGGCTTTGGCTTTGGCTTTGGCTTTGGCTTTGGCTTTGGCTTTCTGGTTTTGGGGATCGTCGGGCGACTGATCATCCGGGGCCCTGGTAATATTATATGCCGTGCCTGCACTTGGCCGTTCTGCCTGGAATACCTTCATGACCCCGAATAGCAGAAGCTGGTATGCCCACTCCCGTAATCTGACGCTGGACGCCGCCGCGCCTTTAAGCGGTGCGCAGCGCTTTGATGTGGCCATCATCGGCGGTGGCGTGACCGGGTGCAGCGCGGCACTGCATCTGGCCGAGCGGGGTTATCGGGTCGCACTGTTGGAGGCGGGTGAGATCGGGGCGGGCGCATCAGGTCGCAGCGGCGGGCAGATTTTGCCGGGGCTGGGCACCGAGCTGTCGGTCATCGAAAAATCGCTCGGGCATCAGGCAGCGCAGGATATCTGGATGATGAGTCGTGAGGCCGTGCGGTTGACCGAGATGCTGATCGAGCGTCATGACATCGACTGCGAGTATTCGCGAGGCTACGTTCACGCCGCGATCAAGCCGCGCCACGAACGGGCCATGAAGGCCTGGCGGGACGAGATGGCCGGGCGCTTTGGCTATGACGGTCTTGAGTGGCTGGAGGGCGATGCGCTGCGCCACCATGTGGTCACCAATGCCTATCTCGGTGGGCTTTATGAGCGCGAGGCCGGTCATCTACATCCGCTCAACTATACGCTGGGGCTGGCCCGGGCCGCACAAAATGCCGGCGCGGTCATTCACGAGCACAGCCGCGTGAAGGCCGTGACGAAGGGTAAGACCGTTCGGGTCGATACCGACCAGGGGCAGATCGAATGTGATCATCTGCTGGTCGCCGGCAACGCCTATCTGGGCGGACTATTACCGGCGCTTGAGCGCAAGATCATGCCGGTGGTGAACTACATCATTGCCACCGAGTGTCTGTCGGAGGTTCAGATGGCTCAGACCCTGCCGCGGCGTGACGCTGTTTCGGATGCCAATTTTGTGCTGGACTACTATCGGCTTTCCCGTGATCGTCGTTTACTCTACGGCGGCCAGGTCAGCTACAGCGGACGTGAGCCACATGGTCTGGTCGAGATCATGCAACGCAAGATGCGCGAGCTCTTTCCGGCGCTTGAGAGTGTGTCCATCGACTATCGCTGGGGCGGTCGGGTCGCGATTACGCGTAATCGGGCGCCACATTTCGGTCGGCTGGATCATAATATTCATTTTGTGCAGGGATATTCAGGCCATGGCATGGCACTGGCAGGGCTTGCCGGACGGCTCATGGCCGAGGCCGTGGCCGGACAGTCCGAGCGATTTGATTTATTTGCCGGCATGAAGCATCTCGACTTTCCCGGCGGCTCGCGGCTTCGCACCCCGCTGCTGGTACTGGCGACCACCTTTTATCGATTAAGGGATCGGCTGTAGGGCGCCATCGCGCCGGCATTCGATGCCCAAAAGACACGTACGGACAATTTCAGGGGGACCCTGTTCGATGGCAGAACGCTCACCGACCGCCGCACCCGGCGGGCCTTTTTCATCAGTCGAAAGCACCCCGGGTAGCGAGGCCAGTGCGGCGCGCGAGGCGTCCTCCATCAGCCTGAAAGGCGTTCGCAAGGAGTATCCGGGCGGAGTGGTGGCGCTGGAAAGCGTGGATCTGGACATTCGTGCCGGCGAGTTCTTTACCCTGCTGGGCCCTTCCGGCTGTGGCAAGACCACGCTTTTGCGCATGCTGGCGGGGCTGGATGAGCCCAGCGGCGGCACGCTTGCCATTGGCGGGGTGGATGTCACCGATACGCCGCCTCACAAGCGCAGCGTCAATACGGTCTTTCAGTCCTATGCGCTTTTCCCGCACCTGTCAGTGCGCGACAACATCGCTTTCGGTTTGAAAATGCGCGGCATGGCACGCACCCAGCGTGAACAGAAGGTGGTGGAGATCGCCGAGTTCATCAAGCTGGGCTCGCTGGTGGATCGTCGGGTCGATCAGCTCTCCGGCGGTCAGCGACAGCGAATCGCACTGGCCCGTGCGCTGATCTGCGAGCCGGATGTGCTGCTGCTCGATGAGCCGCTCTCGGCACTGGATGCCGGGCTGCGCAGTCAGCTGCAGGTCGAGCTGCTGCGTACCCAGAAGCGACTGGGCATGACGTTTGTCTTCGTAACCCATGATCAGGAAGAGGCCATGGTCATGAGCGATCGCATTGCGGTGTTAAACGATGGGATCATCCAGCAGATCGGCACGCCGCAGGAGGTTTACGAGCGCCCGGCCAATCTGTTCGTGGCGCGCTTCATGGGCCATGACAATCTCTTTCCGATCTCGGCAAGAGAGGGCATGACGGTCACCACGCCGATCGGTGCGCTGGAAACCGAAGACAAAAGCGAAGGCAGTGTTGCCCTGATTCGCCCGGAAACTCTGGAGCTGACCTCGCCCAATGCGCCGAGCGTCGAGCCGGGCAAGCAGCTCAACACGCTTGTGTGCCGGGTTGTGGAGCGCTTTTACCGCGGCAGTAACGTCGAATATCGCCTGGCACACCAGAGCGGCGATCAGCACAATGAATTGATTGCCGAAATCTCCAATACCGGTGAGCGCCTTTTTCGCGTCGGTGATGAGGTGAAAGTCGAGATCTACCCGGAAGACGTCGTCATGTTAAGCGATGACGAGGAGGGCGCATGAGCCAGGTGGATGTGGTCTGGCGCCGTCGTCGCCGCCGGGAGACCCGCCATCTTCTGGTAAGCGTCCTGCCCGGCGCCCTGTGGATATTTATCTTTCTGGTGCTGCCCAGTGCCTATCTGATGTCGGTGGCCTTCATGACCAATGGCGGCTTTGGCCAGCCGCAGATGCCGTTGACGCTGGATGCCTTTCGCAATCTGGCCGGTTTTGGCTTTCTGGGCTGGAGCCCGGGCAATCTCTATACGCTCTGGCGCTCGGTCTTTCAGTCGCTCATTTCGCTGGGGCTGGTAGTGCTGGTGGCCTATCCGGTGGCCTGGTATATCTCCATGTGCCGGCCACGGCTGCGCGCGATCATGCTGCTGGCGGTGGTGGTGCCGTCCTGGACCAATCAGGTCATTCGCGCCTTTGGCTGGATGAACCTGCTCTCGCCGGGCACACCGCTGTCGACCCTTGCGGAAAACATGGGGCTGATTGCGCCTAATATGGGACTGTTTCCCTCCGACTTTGCCGTGACGCTGGGGCTGGTCTACAACTTCCTGCCTTTCATGGTGCTGCCGCTGTATGCCGCGTTTGAAAAGCTTGATCACGCCCAGATCGAGGCGGCACGCGATCTCTATGCTTCGCCGCTGCGGACCTTTTTTGTCGCCGTGCTCCCCCAGACCCTGCCGGGACTGCTGGCAGGCTCCGTACTGGTCGCCATTCCGGCCTTTGGCATGTACGTCATCCCCGAGCTTCTGGGCGGCGGGCGTTCGCAGATGCTGGGTAATCTGGTGGCAAGCCAGTTCGGCGAGGCGGCCAACTGGCCGCTGGGCGCGGCCGGGGCGCTGTTGATGCTTTTGGCTACGCTCCTGGGGTTGGTGATACTGCGTCGCATGGGTCGCCGCCTGGGCGGTGGTACCGAGATGGTGATCTAGGAGAACGGCATGCAAAACCGGAGTTTCAGGAAGGGGCTTGCCGTTTTCTGGTGGCTGACGCTGATTTTCCTCTACGCGCCCCTGCTGGTGGTAATGGTGTTTTCGTTTAACAGCATCAACACCTCGGCGCGCTGGGGTGGCTTTTCGCTGCGCTGGTATGAGCGCCTGATACACAACGATGTGGTGATCAACGCCATCAGTCACACACTGCTGCTGGCGGTCATCTCCTCGATCATTGCGGTCATTCTGGGCGCAATGATCGGCTATGGACTTTACAAGCATCGGGCACGCCGGCTCGGGCTTTTAATCGTGCTGATCTATTTGCCGATCGTGATGCCGGACATCGTCTTCGGCATCGCCGACATGGCGTTTTTCGTGCAGATCAATCGCCTGACCGGATTGCTGTCGCCCGGGCTGGGCACCATGGTGATTGCCCATGTGACCTTTCAGATTCCGTTTGTGGCGCTCATTGTCTATTCCCGCTTTGTGGGTCTGGATGCGACGCTCTTTGATGCCGCGAAGGATCTCTACGCCAGCCCCTGGCAGCGGATGCTGCATTTCATTTTACCGACGCTCAAGCCTGCGCTGCTGTCGGCCTTTTTCCTGTCGTTTACGCTGTCGGTGGATGATTTCGTCATCAGCTTCTTTACGGCGGGGCCTGAAAGCGCGACGCTTCCGATCTATATCTGGGGCGCCATACGCCGCGGCATCTCCCCGGAGATCAACGCCATTGCCACGCTGATGATTGCTTCGGTAGCGCTGGTGGCCGTACTGAGTCTGCTGTTCAACCGTCGTCGCGCGTAAGCGTTGCGGCGGTCTCATAAAAAAACGTCATATCACGATCACCCAGGGGACCCGACAATGACTCTATTTTCACCTCGCCCGGCACTGCTCGCCGGCGCCATTGCCGCCGCCATGTTCTCGAATGCCGCCAGTGCGGCCGAGCGCCTCTACGTGTTCAACTGGACCGACTATATGGATCCAGCAATCATCGAGGCGTTCGAAAAGCAGTACGATGTGGAAGTCGTGCAGAACTATTACGGCTCGCTGGGCGAGATGTTTTCCAAGCTGCAGGCCGGTGGCGTTTCGCAGTATGACATCGTGGTGCCGTCGAACTATTTCGTGCCGCGCATGATCGAGGCGGGGCTATTGCAGCCGCTGGACAAATCGCAACTGCCCAACATGTCCAACCTGATGTCGCGCTTCGTCAACCCGCCCTATGACCCGGACAATCAGTACACCGCGGCCTATCTGTGGGGCTCGACCGGATTGATTATCAACACCAAAACCTTTCCGGAGGCAAAGCCGAGCTGGTCGATGGTCTTTGACGAGTCGGCCAACGACAGCCAGCCGTTTTCGATGCTCAAGGATGGCCAGGTCATGTTCGGTGCGGCATGCGCATTTCTGGGCAAGCCCTATAACTGCACCGATCAGCAGGACATGGTTGATGCGGCCAAACTGATGCTCAAGACCAAGCATCGCGCCAACTTTACCGGCTTTACCGACTCGACACCGGTGCTGGGCCAGGTATCACGCGGTGTGAATGCTCTTGGGGTGACCTACAACGGTGACTATCTGCAGTACAGGGAAGATGACCCTGAAGGCTACGCCAATACCGAATTCGTGATTCCGAAAGAGGGCTCGGAGCTGTGGGTGGACTCCATGGCGATTCCGGCGCGTGCGCCGCATCCGGAGCTGGCACACAAGTTCATCAATTTCATTCTGGATGCGCAGGTCGGGGCGCAGCTGTCGAATTACACGTTCTACTCCACGCCCAATGAAGCAGCAGTAGCGAATCTTGAGGACGTGCTCAAGCAGCCCCCGTCATTGCCCAGCGATGAGGACATGGCACGGCTGAAGTTCACGCCCACGCTGTCGGGCAAGGACCTGCAGCGCTATCAGCAGCTGTGGAATGAAGTGCAGTCACGTTAAGGCACGTGACGGACTGCCTGCCATTCGGGCTGGCAGCCCTTTTGATACCCGTGATCAGGCTCGGCTGGGGAGGCCGACATGACGCTAAAGCATCATCCGGTGGTACTGACGGACTGGTTTGAAGAGCATCGCATCACCGAAGTGGAATGTCTGGTCAGCGACCTGACCGGGATTCTCAAGGGCAAGATCATGCCGGCCGGGAAGTATCTCAACGGTGGACGACCGCGCCTGCCGGATTCGATATTTATCCAGTCGGTGACCGGTGGTTATCCCGATGACGAGGCTCTGCGCTTCTGGAATGCCGCCGAGCTCGACATGCAGCTGATTGCCGACCCGGCCGCCGCCTACCTGGTGCCCTGGGCGGAAGACCCCACTGCCCAGATTATCCACGACTGTTATTACATGAATGGCGAGCCGGTCGAGATCGCGCCCCGTCACGTTCTAAAGCGGGTGCTGGCCCTTTACGAGGCCCGCGGTTGGAAGCCGGTGATTGCGCCCGAGGTCGAGTTCTATCTGGTCAAGACCAACACCGATCCGGACTATCCACTGGAGCCGCCGATCGGGCGCTCCGGGCGGCAGGAAAGCGGGCGTCAGTCGTTTTCCATTGATGCCGTCAACGAATTCGATCCGCTGTTTGAGGAGATGTACGACTACTGCGAGGCTCAGCAGCTCGACATCGATACCCTCATTCACGAGGAAGGCGCCGGGCAGATGGAAGTCAACTTCCAGCACGGTGATCCGCTCTATCTGGCCGATCAGGTGGTAATTTTCAAGCGCACACTGCGCGAAACTGCACTGCGCCACGGCATGTACGCCACCTTCATGGCCAAGCCCATGGCCAATGAGCCGGGCAGTGCCATGCATCTTCACCAGAGTCTGGTGGACGCCGAAAGCGGAGAAAATCTCTTTGCCGGCGACAACGGCCAGCCCAGCGAACTCTTCATGAACTACATCGGCGGGTTACAGAGCTGGATGCCCGCGGCCATGCCGTTTTTTGCCCCCAACGTCAATTCTTGGCGGCGGCTGATGCCCAGTGAATATGGTGGCTCGGCGCCCACCAATGTCGAGTGGGGGTATGACAATCGCACCGTCGGGCTGCGGGTGCCGGTAGGTAATGCCGAGGCCACACGGGTCGAGAATCGCCTGCCCGGCGCTGATGCCAACCCCTACCTGGTGATGGCCGCCTCGCTGGCCTGCGGCTATCTGGGCATGATGAGCCGACTTCAGGCGCGCCCGCCGCTGACCGGCACGGCCTGGACCGGCGGCGTAGCGCTGCCCAATGATGTCGGCCCGGCACTGGATGCACTTGATGCCTGTGAGGCGCTGGCAGATGTGCTTGGCGAACGCTTCGTCAAGAGCTACCTGGCGGTCAAGCGCGCCGAACATCTGGCCTATTACCGGGTGATAAGCTCATGGGAGAGGGAGCATCTGCTGCTGCGCGTCTAGGCTTGGCCTGAAAAGTGCCTGCGCTCGACAATACAGCGCTAAAAAATGGCTCAGAATACTCATTTACACCCCGTAAACTCCGTTTCTTCGCCAATTTTTGCCTTGTCTTGTCTTCGCTCACCGACTTTTCAGATAAACCCTGGCCTTTGAACCACACAACAATATCCATAAAGGGATCATTAAGGGAGAAAGAGCAATGACGCGATCATGGTGGTGGCGAACCGGCGCCCTGATGCTGGCCGGCGTGAGCCTGGCAGCCAGTGCCGGCGAAGAGCATGCCGATACGCTTTATCTCTTCAACTGGACGGAGTACATGCCACCGCAGGTACTGGAGGATTTCGAGCGCGAACATGATGTTCGCATCGTGCAGAACTTCTTCACCTCCAACGCCGAGATGTTCACCAAGCTGCGCAGCGGCGGCGATGCCCAGTATGACGTCGTGGTGCCGACCGACTACTTTGTCCCCCGCCTGATTGCCGCCGATCTCATTCAGCCGCTGGACCATGATCATCTGCCGGGCCTTGAGAACCTGCTACCGGAATTTCAGGATCCTGCCTATGATCCGGGCAATCACTATAGCGTGCCCTATCAGTGGGGCGTGACCGGAATCGTCTATGATAGCCGGGTACTCGATGACGTACCGCGCAGCTGGTCGGCGCTGTTTGATCCTGACGTGAACTCAAGTGCGCCCTTTACCCTGCTGGGCGGCGACCCACAGGTGCTGTTCGGCGCTGCCTGCGCCTCGCTGGGCGACGGTTTTGACTGTACGCAAAAGGACCAGTGGGTGAACAGTGCGCGCCTTTTGATGAGCACCAAGGGCCGGTCGAACTTTATCGGCTTTACCGACAGCACCGCGACCATCGATCAGATCGTGCGCGGCGTGAGCGCCATGGGCATGACCTACAACGGTGACCTTGCCTGGCGTCAGGCCGAGGACCCCGAGACCTACGGCCACTTGCGCTTTTTCGTACCCGAGGAAGGCTCCCAGCGCGGTATCGATACGCTGGTGATTCCAAAGCGGGCGCCGCATCCCGAGCTGGCGCAGGCCTTCATTGCCTATACCCTGCGGCCTGATGTGGCCGCGCGCATCAGCAATTATACCTTTTACGCCACGCCCAATGCGGCCGCACTTGATCAGCTTGATGATGCCTTGAAGCAACCTCCCTCGGCCCTCAGTGAAGAGGAGCGCTCGCGACTGGTGTTTGTGCCCCGGATCGACACGGCGCAGTTAGGGACGCTGTCACAGCTCAACAATGAAATGCGCAGTCGCTAAACCACAACGGCCCGAAGTCCCGGGCCGTGATGCAAGGTAAAACGTCGTGACCCAGCCTGAATCTACATCAAGTCACCGCGACGGCCACACCCGCTCGCTGTATGCCGCCACCATGAATGCGACCCCCGAGCGCCCGGCACTTGCCGGCCATCGAGGCGTGGATGTTTGTGTGGTTGGCGCTGGCTTTACCGGTATCTCCAGCGCCCTGCATCTGGCCGAGCAGGGCTTTCGCGTCGCGGTGCTCGAGGCGCAGCGTGTCGGTTTTGGGGCGAGCGGTCGCAACGGTGGTCAGATCGTTAACAGCTACAGCCGCGACATGGACATGATCGAGGCGCGCTTTGGAGAGGCTTCTGCCCGGGCACTCGGCGACATGGCCTTCGAGGGCAATCGCATCATCCGCGAGCGCATCGAGCAATACGCCATCCAGTGCGATCTCAAAAACGGCAACCTTTTTGCCGCCTGTAATGACAAGCAGCTGGCGGCTCTGAAACATCACAAGGCGCTGTGGGAAAAGTACGGCCACAGCAAGCTGGAACTGCTGGAAGGCGAGGCCTATCGTCGCGAGATTGGCAGCGCGCGATATACGGGCGCGCTGCTCGATCACTCCGGCGGGCATCTCCATCCACTCAATCTGGTGCTGGGACAGGCAGCAGCCTTCGAGTCCCTTGGCGGTGTCATTTTCGAGCACTCACCGATGACGCGCCTTGAGCACGGTGAGCGGGTGAAAATTCATACCGCCGGCGGGATGATCGAAACCGAGCGTGTCGTGATCGCCGGCAATGCCTACCTGGGCGATGTCATTCCCGAGCTGGCCGACCGCTCCATGCCCTGCGGCACCCAGGTCATCGCCACCGAAGTCCTGGACGAGACAACCGCACAGCGGCTTTTGCCCACTGACCGTGCCGTCGAGGACAGCAATTATCTGCTCGACTACTACCGGCTATCGGGCGAGCGCCGCCTGATTTACGGCGGCGGGGTGACCTATGGTGGTCGCGACCCGGCCAGCATCGAGGGTGCCATTCGCCCCAAGCTTTTGAAAACCTTCCCCGAGCTTGAAAGCATCAGGATCGATTACGCCTGGAGTGGCAACTTCCTGCTGACGCTTAATCGATTGCCGCAGTTCGGGCGGCTCAACCATAACGTCTATTACGCCCAGGGCTACTCCGGCCACGGGGTGACGTCCTCGCATCTGGCCGGACGGCTGGTGGGGGAGATCATCAAGGGCGACAGTACGCGCTTTGACGCCTTCGCCGGTATCCGTCATCTGCCGTTCCCCGGCGGACGACGATTTGCCGTGCCGTTTTCCGCCATGGGTGCCTGGTACTACGCGCTGCGCGACCGGCTGGGCATGTGATGGTCGCGCCCTGTGACATTGGCGTCTCCTTCCGATGAGTGCACACGTTTTCACCATCGTCCTGTGCGCTGCTGCGCTGCACGCCGGTTGGAATGCCCTGGTGCGCGTGGGGCTCGATCGCCTGCTGGCGGTCACGCTGATTCAGGTCGGCGCGGGCGTTCTGGCGCTGGTCATGCTGCCTGCCGTCAGCGTACCCGGTGCCGCGGCCTGGCCCTGGCTTGGGCTCTCGGCCGTTTTGCACGTGGGCTATAACGTGTTTCTGGCGCGCGCCTATGCCAGCGGTGATTTTGGTCAGGTGTATCCCATCGCGCGCGGGTCGGCGCCCTTGATTGTGGCACTGGTCGGACTGATGGCGCTGGGGGATCAGCCTTCACTGATCGGCTATGGTGGGGTGGCACTGCTGACCGGCGGTATCTGGTGGATGGCCGTACGCGGTGCCGGCCGGACAGGGCTGCCTCGCGCCGGGCTGGCCAGTGCACTCGTGACGTCTGCCTTCATTGCCTCCTACACGCTCAGTGACGGACTGGGAGCGCGTGCCAATCATGATGCCATCGGCTATGTGCTCTGGCTTTTCGCACTCAACGGCCTCTGCATGGGGCTTTTGTTATGGGCCATGCGTGGTCGCCGGACGCTGACCGCCATTGCTGAGCACTATCGCGTCGGGCTGCTCGGGGGAGCGATGTCGATGGCCGCCTATGGCGCGACCATCTGGGCGATGAGTCAGGCACCCATTGCGCTGGTCGCGGCGCTGCGTGAATCCAGCGTGCTCTTTGCGCTCGCGATTTCGGCACTCTTTCTGAGGGAACGTCTGAGTCGCCAGCGGTTGGTGGCCGGCGTGATCATTTTGTCCGGAGTGGCATTGCTGCGGCTGGGTTAGAACCGTTGTCTGAACGCGCGGATAAGCATGGGACGAACGACAAGACAAAGCCCGGCGCTGGCGAGAAACAGCAGCGACCATGCCAGCATAAATCCGATACCCACGACAAACAGTGGCTCGATCGGCAGTAACGTCATTGCAAAAAGTATCTGCCCGATGAGACAGCCGGCATGGAGAGCCGATAGGGGCCCGGACGTCACAAGCGCTGACCCGATACCAGCCAGCACCAGAGCCACGCTGTAATAGAGGGCGCTGTCCCAGGGCTCCGTGTGACCACTTGCCAAAGGAGACAGCGCCCAGATCGCAGCCCCTGCTGCCATGGCCAACGAGAAGGCCGGCACGCTTGAGCGACGCCTGTTCATTGATACCTCATGGGATTTTTCTCGATTCTGCACATACGGTAGGCAGGGTCAGTCCATGGCTGCTTAGCGCCTAGACCAGCCGCAGATACCAGTCATATTCCAGCGCGCTGACGGTGCGCTGCGCCAGCGCTCGCTCGGCCTGTCGGTTGGCATAGTAGATATGCTGAAAGGCTCGCCCGAGTCGCTCGCCCAGTACGTCACTTTCCATCCACAGCTCCAGCGCCACGCCCCAGGAGTCGGGCAGGGTGGCCTCGAGCTGGGTGTAGGCGTTGCCCTCGATCGGCGCCGGCGGTGTCAGCGCTTCATCGAGCCCGTGCGCCATGGACGCCAGCAGTACCGCACACAGCAGATAAACGTTGACGTCGGCACCAGCGACACGATGTTCAAGTCGCGTGGCGGCTGTCGGCCCTGAGGGAATGCGTACCGCTACCGAGCGATTATCCAGCCCCCAGGAAGGCGTCATCGGTACGTAAAGCCCGGGCTGAAAACGGCGAAAGGCATTGAGGTTGGGGGCACAGATCGCCATCGAAGCCGGCATCAGTTCCAGGACGCCCGCGATGGCCTGATGCAGCAGCGCGCTGCCCATGGGGTTTTTGTCCTCGGCGGCAAAGACGTTGCGGCCCTGTTCATCGAGCAGGCTGATATGCACGTGGGTGCCGCTGCCGGCTTCGTTGCCCCAGGGTTTAGCCATGAAGGTCGCCTCGAACCCCTGTTGCTGAGCCACCCCCTTGATGGCGCGCTTGAGCATGACGGCGTCATCACAGGCGCGCAGTGCGTCGCTGCGGTGGCGCAGGTTAATCTCGAACTGACCCGGTGCGCACTCCTTCAGCGCCGTATCCAGCGGGAGCCCCTGCTGGGTACAGGCCTCGTGAATGGCGTCGATGAAGTCGGCGTATTCATCAAGTTCGCTGATCGAGTAGAGCTGGCTGGAGCGTGCACGCTCACCGGTCAGCGGCGAGCGTGGCGGCTGAGGCTGGCCGCGGTCATTGCGCTCTGCGTCAAGCAGGTAGAACTCCTGCTCGATGGCGATCACCGGCGTCAGCCCCTGACGGGTAAAGCCTTCAAGCACCCGTGCCAGCACCTGACGCGGGTCGGCATGCCAGCCGCTACCGTCGGGCTCCACCATCGTCATCAGAAGCTGCGCCGTCGGCGTGCGCTGATGCCAGGAGACCGGCACCAACGTACCGCCGATCGGCAAGCAGGCCCGATCACCATCACCGCTGTCGAGCCCCAGACCTGTTTCCTCAACCGTATTGCCGGTGATATCGAGTGCAAAAATGGAAGCCGGTAGATTGATGCCGCTGCTATAGGCCTCTTCAAGGCTTGAGCGCGGAATGCGCTTGCCGCGCAGCACGCCATTGAGATCACTGATCAGGACATCGATCTGGGTAATATCAGGATGATCTTCCAGAAACTGGCGTGCTTCATGGGTATCAACGGCAAGGGTATCGGTCATGATCAAGCGGCTCAGGTGAAACAGGATATGTTCAAGGATACTACGCAAGCGGTGCGCAAATTGCAGCGCTATCTCGAACGGATGCCAGCGTGAGTCATGTGCGTTCGGGCAGTGCCTGACGCAGCGTACTTGCGATCAAGGGCGCCCAGGGCAGGGCATTCATCACTGACAGGGTATCGCGCACGCTGGGGACGCCGCTTAGAAAGCGGATGAGTCGATCGGTCGAGGCATTTTCGAACAGTATCCGATAGAACTCGGGGGCGCGCTCGGGGTGACGTGCCAGCGTGCTCATGAAGATACGATCCAGATGCGGCAGTATCCGTCCTGGTCGGGCGCCTGCCGGCGGCTGCCCCTTGAGCAGTGCATCGGCGCACTCATCGGCCCAGCGCTGAATGGCATGAAAGGCGTAGCCGGTGGCGGCGCGCATGGCACCGCCATAGGCACCGGTGACGACCACCGAGAGGCCGTTGGCGCGCGTCGGCGGCGCCATGGGTAGCGTGCCGGTTTCACGGCGCAGTGCCTGCCAGCCCCCCGTGCCAAAACGGGTTTCCAGATAATTTTCCAGTTTGCCCTGAAGCGTAATCGGGCTGGTGGGTGGCCGACCAAAGCGTGTCCACTCGAAAAGAGCCTGATCCGGCGCGTAGGGCAACACATAGAGAAAGTCGATGCCGGCCTGCGGGTCATCGCTGACACGAAAGTCCATCAGCTCGGCGTGCTGGGGGATGTTGTCGGCCTGGACGTTGATGCCGGCGAAATCCTGCCACAGCCACGGCGAGGCCAGCGGTTTCGGATGCGGACGCGTGTCCACGCCGAAACGGGCCTGAATCGTCTCGCCACTTTCCAGCGTCACGGTCACGCCGTCTTCGCGATCTTCGACGTCGACTGCATGGTCCTGCATTCTTGCGATGGATGGGTGCGCCTCAACAGCGGCCAGCGTTCGGCTATAAAAACGCTCGGCTTCGAGCATTTCATAGGGGTAGCGCCGGCTTTTAACCGTGGTGCTGGCCTCCCGGGTATGAAGCGTCAGGTCATGCCAGCGGGCGCGAACATCATCCTGAAAGGGGTGCGCGGTAACCGGCCAGCCACACCAGGTGCGGTCGTTGGTGTAGTCACCGCGCGGGTCGATGATCAGGGTGCGCGGTGCTCCCTGGTGCTGGGCGAGTCGATAGGCAAGGCTCAGCCCGGCGCAGCCGCCGCCGAGAATCACGAGATCAAGGGCATCAGTGCTCATGACGCATCAAGTGCATGGGCGCCGGGCAGGTCGGCAATGTGGCGATGCAGCGACGCATCGTGGCTGTCGCGGTGGCTGGCACTGATGGCACCGCGGCCACCGAGACGGCGGGCGGCGATCCATGCCTTGCCCGGCAGCGAGACGTGGACGCGCCCCTGCCACCAGGCCAGACGTTCGTGGCGCAGGCGCAGGCCGATGGCGCGATAGACGTCGGCGGCCACGGCAATGGCACGCCGGTTTTTGCCGGGAATACGGTCAAAGCCGTCGGCGGCGCTGGCGTAATAGGTCTCGGCCAGGGTCAGCAGACGATCAATGGCGCGAGCGACCCGCGCGCGCTGATCATGATCGGCACGCATCATCTCTTCAGGTGACAAATGATCCACCCAGTCGGCCGGCAGGTAGCGGCGGCCCATGCCGGCGTCTTCTCGCACATCGCGGGCAATGTTGGTCATCTGCATCGCCAGTCCCAAATCGATGCCGTGGGGAATGGCGCTGTCATCGGCACCGACCACCGGACACATCAACACACCAACGGCTCCGGCCACGCCGTAACAGTAGCGCATCAGTTCCCGCTCATCGCCAATCAGGGCCGGGGTACGAACATCTTCGATCAGGGCATCGATCAGCGCCACGGCTGCGCGAGTATCCAGCCCACGCCGTGTTTGAAGGTCGATCAGCACATGCGTGAGCGGGTCATGGCCGCTGCCGGCCAGGAGCTCGCGGCGCACGGTCATCAGACGCGCATGGGCGCTTTCGTTCTCGGCGTCAGTGGGCATGTCCTGATCGGCCAGATCATCCAGCTCGCGACAGACCATGTATAGAAGCGCAGCGTCGTGGGCATCGTCTCGCTCCATGAAGTAGCTGGCGAAGCGAAACGACTTGCCGTGTCTGGCCAGAATGGCCTCGGCACTGGCGTGCTGGGCGGACTGCGTCATGCGTCGGCATCCGGCAGCAGGTGATCCACCACTTTGGCGCTCGACAGCACGCCCGGCAGCCCGGCGCCAGGATGGGTGCCGGCGCCGGTAAGGTAAAGGTTTTCCAGCACTTCGCTCTTGTTATGAAAGCGAAACCACGCCGACTGGCGGAAAATGGGCGCAATCGAAAAGCCGGTGCCATGCATTGAGAGATAGCGCTCGCTGAAATCCTGCGGGGTCATATGAAAGCGGGTGACGATCGATTCGCGAAAGCCCGGCATCGTGGTGCGATCGAGCGCATCGATGATGGCATTGCCGAGTTTGTCGCCTTCGCGTGACCAGTCTACATTGCCCTGCAGGTTCGGCACCGGAGCGAGGATGTAGAAGGAATCACAGCCAGGCGGCGCAAAGGAGGGGTCGGTCGCGGTCGGGCGATGGGCATAGAGCGAGAAGTCGTTGGCCAGCACGCGATGTTCGAAAATATCCTCAAGCAGCTCACGATAGCGCTGGCCCATCCAGATGGTGTGATGCTCGGCCTGAGGAAACTGCCGGTTGGTGCCGACATAGAGCACGAAAAGGCCCATCGAATATTTGGCGCCGGCCAGCTTGAGTTTCGCGCTGGTCGAGACCTGGTCCACCATGTGGGTATATAGATGCGCCGCATCGGCGTTGCTGATGACCACGTTGGCCGGCAGCTTCTCACCGCTTTCAAGTTCCACGCCGTTGGCACGCCCGTGCTCACTCAGGATGCGCTTGATGGTGGTGCCAGTCTCGATGGTGATGCCGACATCGCGCATCAGCTTCTCAAGTGCCGCCACCAGCGCGCCGGTCCCCCCCATGGGGAAGTGCACGCCCCATTTGCGCTCAAGCCAGGGGATCAGGCCGTAGATGCTGGTGGTCCGAAAGGGATTGCCGCCCACCAGCAGCGGTGGAATCGAAAAGGCCTGACGCAGGCTGTCATCCTCGATGTGGGCACAGACCATCTGCCATACCGATCGATAGCTTTTCAGTTTCAAAAGGGCCGGAATCTGCGCGGCCATGGTCGAGAACTGATGAAAGGGGCGGTCGGCAAGCTGCTCGAAGCCGATCTCGAAGATCTCTTTTGAGGTTTTTAAAAGGTTCTGATAGCCCTGAACGTCGCGCTCGTTGAAGCGGCGTATGCTGGCGAGCGTCGCCGACATGTCAGTGCCGTAATCGAAGGTGCGCCCATCTTGGAAATAAAACTGATACCAGATGTCGAGCGCGACCATCTCGACATAGTCCTCCAGGCGTTTGCCGAAAAGTTCAAAGAGCTCCTCGAACAGAAAGGGCGCGGTGATCACCGTAGGGCCGGCGTCAAAGCGAAAGCCCTGATCGGTAAAGACCTGGGCCCGACCGCCAAGCGATTCACAGCGTTCAATGAGCGTGACGTCATAGCCCTTTTTGCGCGCCCGCAGGGCGGCAGCCATGCCGCCAAATCCACCGCCGATCACCAGAGCACGGCTCATGAGCGGCCACCCGTGACGCTGATCAGTTTCTCCTCGAGTCGATGAGCTTCCTCGATCAGAGCCTGTCCGCAGCCGTCGGGCAGGGTGCCTGCCAGCTGGCGCGTGCGGTTCAGATGGTGGCGACCGTAATCCAGCGCCGAGGCCATTGGGGTGGCATCGCCACGGTTGCCCAGCGCGTGAAGCATATTGCAGGCACCTTGCTGTTGATCGGTCATGTCGCTGTCAAAATCCTCGATGTCATCGATAAGCTGGTAGATCGTGGCAAACGTCAGCGCCGCCTCGCGGGCGTTGTGGATGGCGCTTTCATGGCCGGTCAGCAAAAGCGGCGCCTCAAGCGAGAGCGCAAACAGCGGGCCGGACTTGCCGCAGGCAGCCTGGCTGCACTGCTCGAAGTCGGGCTCGGGGCCCATCGCCAGGCTGAAGCATTCGGCCTGGCCGTGAATGGTGGTCTGGACGTGATAATGCACGCAGGACAGCAGCACTGGCAGACGTTCGGCATGAGGGCTCAGCCCGCTCATCAGGCCGTAGGCGGCGGAAATGAACAGATCACCCAGACAGATCGCCACACCTTCGTTCCAGACGCGCCAGACGCTTCGCTGGCCGCGTCGCATGCTGTCGTGGTCGAGCACGTCGTCGTGGATGAGGGATGCGTTGTGTAAAAGCTCGCTGATGCAGGCACAGATCAACGCCTGTTCATGGGCAAGCCCCAGCGCCCGGCCGGTGTGATAGCCCAGCCGGGCACGCAGATAGCCACCGGCGGCAGTCAGGTGGTGATTGATGGCATCACGAATCATGCCCTGGCGGTCGTCATCCTTGAGCGCCTGCGTCAGGGTGGTGTGAATGTCATGATTGAGAGAGGCGTATGGTACGTCCTCTACGGAGTGGCGTTCGACGATCGGAGACGTCAGGCCGGTCATGAATTTCTCCTTGTCTGACGCGCGATTGCGACCGACATCCATTGTTGTGGTCACCTGGCGCTTGCGTGTAAACGCCAGGTCATTCATTGATACAGGACAATAAAAGGGGTTACTCCAAAATAGCCGAAAAGCACGGTGCCTGTCATGGTCGCTGAAAGGGTAGATGGGCTGTCTCTGGTTTGCAGGCAATCCTTCCGCACGTGCTGGTGGCGCGCTTCGAAGGAGCTTGCCAGGCTCATTGCACATTCTTGATCTCAGGATTTTATGGGTCCGGTCGCACAGGAGGCAGAGATGGCCAATCCAACACTTTTGATTACAGGCGCGTCCACCGGCATCGGTGAGGCCAGCGCCCGCCATGCGGCACAGGCCGGCTATAACGTGGCACTGGCAGCGCGCAGTACCAAACGTCTTGAAACACTGGCCGAATCTCTTGAGCAGGAATACGGCGTTCGTTCGATGGCGTTTACCTGCAATGTCCAGTCGTGGGAGGCACAGGAGCAGCTGGTGGCCTCGGTGGTTGAGCATTTCGGTGGTCTGGACGCCGTGTTTGCCAATGCAGGGCGTGGTCTTGAGGGACGGGGCTATGGGGGCAGTGACCCGGAAGAGTGGCGCGAGGTACTGCTGACCAACGTGCTGGGACCAGCGCTGACGGTACGTGCGGCCATGGCCGAGCTTAAAAAGCGCCGTGGGCATGTGCTGATCACGGGGTCCGTTGCCGGACGCCGGGTCATGCCGGGCTCCTTTTACGGCGCGACCAAAAGCGCCGTGCAGAGCATGGCCTACAATCTGCGCGAGGAGGTGAAGGGCAGCGGCATGCGGGTCACGCTGATCGAGCCGGGCGTGGTGGATACGCCCTTTTTCGATGAGCCGCAGGAAAATGCCCTGACGCCGGATGACATTGCCCGCTCGGTGGTTTTTGCATTGACCCAGCCAAAACACGTGGAAGTCCACGATATGTGCATTTTGCCGACCCCACCGATCGAGGAGTGATGGCCCGTTGTGGCCGCTCGGTAATGATGTGATCAAAAAGACATGAACGATAGGAAAAAGGGGCGCCTGCTGGCGCCCCTTTTGTGCTCGGTGCTTACTTGCGTCATGTCTTGTTGTGATGGCAAGAGACTACAGCAGGGCGTCAAGCTTTTCCTTGAGCATGGCGTTGACCTGCGGCGGGTTGGCCGTACCGCGTGAGGCCTTCATGACCTGACCGACGAAAAAGCCGATCATCTTGCCGCGCTTGTCTTCGGTCGCTTCGCGGTACTGGGTCACCTGTACCGGGTTATCGGTAATGACCTGATCGCACAGGGATTCGATGGCACCGGTATCGGTGACCTGCTTGAGGCCGCGGGCGTCGATAATCTCGTCGGCCGTCTCGCCCTTGCACTCCCACAGATCGGCAAAGACCTGCTTGGCCGCCTTGCCGTTGATGGTGTCATCGGCCAGACGCATGAGCAGACCACCGAGCTGCTCGGCGCTGACCGGGCTTTCGGTAATGTCAAGTCCATCCCGGTTGAGTCGACCCAGCAGATCGCCCTGTACCCAGTTGGCCGCGAGCTTGGCATCCCCGCAGTGTTGCTGCACGGCTTCAAAATACTCGGCCAGTGGGCGTGAGCCGGTCAAAACGTCGGCATCGTAGGTAGACAGCCCAAGGGCGTCGACAAAGCGCTGACGCTTCTCGCTCGGCAGCTCCGGCAGGAGCGAACGCTGATGCTCGACATAGGCTTCATCCAGCATCAGGGGCAGCAGATCGGGGCAGGGGAAGTAACGATAGTCGTTGGCTTCCTCCTTGGTTCGCATCGAGCGCGTTTCGTCCAGATCCGGGTTGTAGAGCCGGGTTTCCTGAACGACGACGCCCCCTTCCTCAAGAATCTCGCTCTGGCGCTCGATTTCATAGGCGATGGCGCGCTCGACGAAGCGAAAGGAGTTGACGTTCTTGATCTCGGCGCGGGTGCCCAGCTTTTCCTGGCCCTTCGGGCGCAGCGAGACGTTGACGTCGCAGCGCATCGAGCCTTCAGCCATGTTGCCATCCGAAATGCCCAGATAGGTCACGATGGCATGAATGGCGCGAATATAGGCAGAAGCCTCTTCGGCACTGTGCATGTCGGGCTCGGAGACGATTTCCAGAAGTGGCGTGCCGGCCCGATTGAGATCAATGCCGGTCATGCCGCTGTAGTCTTCATGCAGCGACTTGCCGGCATCCTCCTCAAGGTGGGCATGATGGATGCGCACCGTCTTGACCGTACCATCGCCCAGGGTGATGTCGACTTCGCCGCGGCCGACCACCGGATGGGCCATCTGACTGGTCTGGTAGCCCTTGGGAAGGTCCGGGTAAAAATAGTTCTTGCGCTCGAACACCGAGTATTCAGGGATCTCGGCATTGATGGCCAGGCCAAAGCGCACTGCCATGGCCACGGCGTTTTCGTTGAGCACCGGCAGCGTGCCCGGCAGTCCGAGGTCGATGCCGCAGGCCTGGGTATTGGGCTCGGCGCCAAAAGCGGTCGAGGCGCCGGAAAAGATTTTCGAGCAGGTCGAAAGCTGCACGTGGACTTCAAGCCCGATCACGACTTCCCACTGCATGTTGTTACTCCTTGATCTCGGGCCGGCGCTGATGCCAGTCCGTGGCCTGCTGATAGACATGCGCCACGTTGAGAAGATGGGCCTCGCCGAAATGCGGTCCCAGAATCTGAAGGCCTACCGGACGATTGTCGACCAGACCGGCAGGTACGCTGATACCCGGGATGCCGGCCAGGTTGATGGCGATGGTGTAGATATCCTGCAGATACATCTGCACCGGGTCGGCCCTGGACCCCAGCTCAAACGCCGTCGTCGGCGCAGCCGGTCCCATGAGCACATCCACACGGGCAAAGGCGTCGAGGAAATCCTGACGGATCAGGCGGCGAATCTGCTGTGCCTTGCGGTAGTAGGCATCGAAAAAGCCTTCGGAGAGGGTGTGTGTGCCGATCAGGATGCGGCGCTTGACCTCGTCCCCGAAGCCTTCGGCGCGGGTACGCTTGTAGAGGTCTTCGAGATCGACCGGGTCTTCGCAGCGATACCCAAAGCGCACGCCATCATAGCGTGACAGGTTCGCGGAGGCCTCGGCCGGGGCGATGACGTAATAGGCCGGAATCGCCATGCTGGTATGCGGCAGGCTGACATCGATGACCTGGGCACCAAGGGATTCATACACTCGGACCGCTTCGCGCACTGCTGTCTCGACTTCGGGCGCCAGACCTTCACCGAAGTATTCAACCGGCAGACCGATCTTGAGGCCGTTGAGCGGCTTGTCCAGCCCCTGGGTGTAGTCAGGCACGTTGCGTGACACGCTGGTGGAGTCACGCGCGTCATGACCGGCCATGGCATTCATCAGCATCGCACAGTCTTCGGCCGTACGGGCCATGGGACCTGCCTGATCAAGACTCGAGGCGTAGGCGATCATGCCGTAGCGCGAGACACGCCCGTAGGTCGGCTTGAGACCGGTAATACCACAAAAGGCCGCCGGCTGACGGATTGAACCGCCGGTATCGGTGCCCAGTGCAGCCGGAACGAGACCGGCCGCGACGGCGGCTGCACTGCCGCCTGATGAACCGCCGGGAACCAGCGTCGGGTTCCAGGGGTTTTTGACCGGACCGTAATAGCTGTTTTCGTTGGACGAGCCCATGGCGAACTCGTCCATGTTGGTCTTGCCAAGGCTGACCGTGCCGGCGTGGCGAAGCTTTTCCACCACGGTGGCGTTGTAGGGGGCGATGAAGTTATCCAGCATCTTCGAGCCGGCACTGGTGCGTACGCCCTCGGTGCAGAAAATGTCCTTGTAGGCCAGCGGCAGACCGCTGAGGATGCCGGCCTCGCCCTTGTGACGCAGGGCATCGGCAGCCTCGGCCTCCTTGATGGCCTGCTCGCCGGTGACAGTGATAAAGCTGTTGAGCGCGGGGTCATGGCGCTTGATGCGCTCAAGCAGCGAACTCGTCAGCTCACGACTGGAAAAGTCACCGGCAGCTAGGCCGCGGGCCAGTTCGGCAAGTGTCTTGTCATGCATGGGGGCTTTTAACTCCTTGGCTGCCCGGGGTCGGGGCAGTATCTCTGATCTGTCGCATGTCAGGCCGGTCAGGGGGCGTCAGTCAATCACTCAACCACGCGCGGCACCAGATAAAGGCCGTCTGCCGTGGCCGGGGCGATCTTCTGGAAGGTGTCGCGGCGGTCAGCTTCGATTGCCTCGTCGGCACGCAGTGGCTGGGTAGCATCCAGCGGGTGAGACAGCGGTGCGACACCGTCGGTGTCGATCTCGGAAAGCCGGTCTACCATCTCGAGAATGCGAGACAGATCATCGACATAGCGTTCCGCCTGGGCATCACTCACGCCCAGACGGGCCAGATGCGCTGCGCGCAGAACATTGGCGTGTTCAATAGCCATGGCGGTTCTACCTTTGAACAATGCAGGGTTGAATTGCAAAAGCGTGACGTCCGACTTCTGATCGGGCTGCATAAAACCAACAAAAAGAAGGGAGGCCACATTGTAGGAAGAAGGTATCATAAGCAGCGACAGCATGGCAGGCGGGCTGCTTGCCGCATCATGACGGCGATGATACCGTTTGCATCCGCACAAGTTCCGGTCTGGCCCAGGTGAAAGACTTTCATGTTTAAACGTTTACGGGGGTTGTTTTCCAGTGATCTGTCGATCGATCTGGGAACGGCCAATACTCTGATTTATGTACGTGGTCGCGGTATCGTGCTTGATGAACCCTCGGTCGTGGCCATTCGCCAGTCCGGCAGCATGAGAAGCGTGGCCGCTGTTGGCCTTGATGCCAAACGGATGCTGGGGCGTACGCCCGGCAACATCACAGCCATTCGTCCGATGAAGGACGGCGTCATTGCCGACTTCACCGTCACCGAACAGATGCTGCAGTATTTCATTCGAAAGGTGCATCAAAGCACCTTTTTGACGCCCAGCCCTCGCGTACTGGTGTGTGTTCCCTGCATGTCGACGCAGGTTGAGCGTCGCGCCATCAAGGAATCTGCCGAAGGGGCAGGTGCCCGTGAAGTCTTTCTGATCGAGGAGCCGATGGCGGCTGCGATCGGCGCCGGTCTGCCGGTCGAGGAAGCTACTGGTTCGATGGTGGTTGATATCGGTGGTGGTACGACCGAAATCGCCATCATTTCGCTGTCCGGCGTGGTCTATTCCGAATCCGTGCGTGTGGGCGGTGACCGGTTTGATGAAGCCATCACGGCCTACGTGCGTCGTCATTATGGCAGCCTGATCGGCGAAGCCACGGCCGAGCGCATCAAGGAAGAGATCGGCTGCGCCTGGCCCGGCGGTGAGCTGCGCGAGATCGATGTTCGAGGACGTAATCTTGCCGAAGGTGTTCCGCGCAGCTTTACCCTGAACTCCAACGAGATTCTGGATGCCCTGCAGGAGCCGCTGGCCTCGATCGTGGCCGTGGTCAAGAGCGCACTGGAACAGTCGCCTCCGGAGCTTGCCTCCGACATTGCCGATCGTGGTCTGGTGATCACCGGCGGTGGCGGTCTTCTGCGCGATATCGACAAGCTGATTGCCGAAGAGACCGGACTGCCGGTCATTATTGCCGAGGACCCGCTGACCTGTGTGGCCCGCGGTGGCGGCAAGGCGCTTGAAATGATCGATCAGCACACCTTCGAACTGCTGTCTACCGACTGATGTCAGCGGCAGCCGGCGCCCTTGCGCCGGCTGCATACGGTTCGCGGGAGGAAGGCCTATCAAACCGCTTTTTTCGCACGGTCCCATTCCCGGTTACCGAATGATCCTATGCGTCATTCTGGCGTCTTTTTTAATGTTTGCCGACCAGCGCATGAGCTGGATGGATGACGTGCGTGCCCAGATTTCCACTGTGGTCGCCCCGGTTCAGTGGGTGGTTAGCCTGCCAGCACGAGGCCTGAGTCTGGCCTCTCTGGCACTGAGCGATCAGACCCGGCTCGTCAATGAAAATCGCCGGCTTCGCGAGCGACTTCTGACCCTGTCACAGCGCGTTCAGCGCATGGCCAGTCTTTCCGAGGAAAACGCCCGTCTGCGTGAGCTTTTGAAGGCCGCGCCGCGTCAGGAAATTCCCTGGCTGACGGCAGGGCTTTTAACGCTCGACAATGATCCCTTCCTGCAGCAGATGATCATCGATCGTGGCCAGCAAAGCGGCGTATACAGCGGTCAGCCGGTGGTGGATTCGGCAGGGCTGGTTGGGCAGATCATTTCGGTGTCGCGCTATTCAAGCCGGGTACTTTTGATTACCGATGCCAGTCACTCGGTGCCTGTCCAGATCAATCGCAATGGTCTGCGTTTTATCGCGCGCGGTGCCGGTCAGCCCGATCATCTGACGCTGGATAATGTGCCCAATAATACTGATATCCGCGAGGGTGACCTGCTGGTGACCTCGGGGCTGACCGGTCGTTTTCCGGAAGGCTATCCGGTAGCACGCGTCAGCCGGATCGTGCGCAACGCCGGTACTCCCTTCGCCACCGTGGAGGTCAAGCCCGTCGCGCAACTTGATCGCAGCCGCAATTTCCTGTTGCTGTTTACTCATGATCAGCTCAAGCCCACCCGTCAGCGGCTGAGTCCCGAGGCCGTCGATGCGGCCCTTCAGGTGGTTCGCCCTGGTCGTCAGGAGACGCGTCAATGAGAGGCTATTCGGCGGTCATTCCACTGTCCTTTCTGTGTGGCCTGATCCTTCAGGTCATGCCCCTGCCTGAAGAGTGGCTTCTGTGGCGGCCCAACTGGGTGGGACTGATCCTGATCTACTGGTGCATCATCACGCCATATCGTGTCGGCGTCTTTCATGGTTTTTTAATCGGCATGTTGATCGATCTTTTGCAGGGCACGCCGCTGGGGGAGAACGCTCTGCTATATGCCACCATCGCCTTTTTGACGCTGCTGCTGTATCAGCGCATGCGGATCTACGCGCTCTGGCGACAGGCCATGCTGGTCACGATCGTGTTGGCTCTGATGCAGCTTTTCGAGCAGTGGCTGCGGGCCATTTTGCTTGGGGCGCCACTTCATCTCGAGTTTGTCTATGCAGCGCTTCTGGGTGGCATACTATGGCCCTGGCTGTTTACCCTGATGCAGATCGTACGACGACGCTTTGCCTCCTTTTGATTTCCGTTCGCTTTTGCCAGACCAGCTACCGTTCGGTGAGTCGGGGCGCCCCTTGCAGCCCTTTTTTCGGATATTCCATACGCATGTCATCGCCTGATCTGATTCTTGCCTCGGCGTCCCCCAGGCGCCTTGAACTGCTCTCGACCATTGGGGTGACCGCGCGCGCGTGTCCGGTGGATCTGGATGAAACGCCGCAGCCCGATGAGCCTGCCTATGACTATGTGGTGCGCCTGGCCCGTGAAAAGGCGCTGGCCGGTCAGCGGGCGCTTGCCACGACACTGCCGGTTTTGGGCGGCGACACTGCGTTGTCGCTGGATGGTCAGATTCTGGGCAAGCCGATCCATGATGAGCAGGCCCGCTCGTGGCTTCGCCGCCTGTCGGGCCGTTCGCATCAGGTGATCAGCGCCGTGGCCGTGACCGGTCCTGCCGGGCTTTTCGAGGCCTGCGTGATCAGCGACGTTCATTTTCGAGTGATGGAAGCGCGCGAAATCAACGCTTATGTTGGTAGTGGTGAAGGACGCGACAAGGCCGGTGGCTATGCGCTTCAGGGCGGTGCGGCGATGTTCGTCTCACGCATTGAGGGCAGCTGGTCGGGCATTGTCGGTCTTCCCCTGTGCGAAACCGCGCAGCTGCTCGCACGACAGGGCGTGACCCCATGGATGGATGATCGTGACGGCGAACGGGAGGGACGTTGTGAGCGGTGAAATCCTGATCAACATGACGCCTATGGAAACCCGGGTGGCCGTGGTCGAAAACGGCGTGCTGCAGGAGGCCTGGATCGAACGGGACCAGTGCCGGGGCATCGTCAGTAATATCTATATGGGCAAGGTTGTGCGTGTCCTGCCGGGCATGCAGGCGGCCTTTGTCGATATCGGCCAGAGCCGAACGGCCTTTATTCACGCACATGAGCTGATGCCCGCCGGGCATCCCGGGCAGGAAGCCGCGCCGATTCGAACGCTGGTGCATGAAGGGCAGGCGCTGGTGGTGCAGGTCATCAAGGACCCCATGGGTACCAAGGGCGCGCGACTGACCACCCAACTTTCGATTCCCTCACGCTATCTGGTGTATATGCCGGGGGCAGCGTATACCGGCGTTTCCCAGCGCATTGAAGATGAGACGGAGCGCGAGCGCCTTCGGGACATGGTCAACGCTCAGGCCAGCGCCCGGGACGGTCTGGTCGGGGGCTTTATTATCCGTACGGCGGCCGAAGGGGTCGATGAGCCGTCGCTGGCCGCCGACATGCAGTTTCTGCTCAGACTGTGGCGCAAGATTGATGTGGCGCGCCGGGACACGAAAGCGCCGGCGGTGCTTTACGAGGATCTGGCATTACCGACCCGCACGCTTCGCGATGTCATGCGCGAGGGCATCGAGCGCATTCGGATCGATTCGCGGGAAACCCACGATCGGCTGCGTGATTTCGCCCGTGAGCTGATGCCGGCGCTGGAGTCCTGCATCGAATATTATCCGGGCGAGCGACCCATCTTTGATCTCTTTTCAGTCGAGGATGAGCTGCAGCGCGCGCTGGAGCGCCGTGCCGATCTCAAGTCCGGCGGCTATCTGATCATCGATCAGACCGAGGCCATGACCACCATTGACGTCAATACCGGCGCCTTTGTGGGGCATCGCAACCTCGAAGAGACCATTTTCAAGACCAATCTGGAAGCGGCCACGGCGATTGCCCGACAGCTCCGCCTGCGCAACCTGGGCGGCATCATCATTATCGATTTCATCGATATGCTCGACAGCGATCATCAGCGTCAGGTGCTTAGGGTGCTGGAAAAGGCGCTCGAGCGAGACTATGCCCGAACCCGACTGTCCGGCGTCACCGAGCTGGGTCTGGTTCAGATGACGCGCAAGCGGACCCGGGAAAGTCTGGAGCACGTACTCTGCGAGGCATGCCCGGTGTGCAAGGGGCGCGGTACGCTCAAGACACCCGAGACCGTCTGCTACGAGATCTTTCGTGAAATCATGCGCGAGGAGCGGGCCTATTCGCCGGAGACCTATCTGGTCATGGCGGCCCAGAGCGTGGTAGACAGGCTGCATGAAGAGGAATCGACGGCGGTGGCGGACCTGGAAAGCTTTATCGGCAAGACCATCCGTTTCCAGGTGGAACAGCACTATTGTCAGGAGCAGTACGACATCGTACTGATGTGATCATGTCTTCGCTTCGAATCCTGACGCGCTGGCTGCTGACCCTGCTGGCGATCATTTTACTGCTGCTGGCGGTGATCACCACATCACTGCGTCTTGGCGTGCTGAATCAGCCCAACGTGCAGCAGCAGGTGCTCGAGCTGCTGGACCTTCCGGCGCAATATCATGTGCGCTGGCAGGACCTGCGTATTGAGCTCGAAGGGCGTGATCTGGTGGTGGCGCTGAACAATCTCGCGCTGGATGGCGATAAGGGGACGCGCTCGCTGGTCTCGCTGGGGTCGCTGGAGACGCATCTCGATGTGTTTGACCTGCTGAAAGGGCAGCCCCTGAAGCTCTCTTCCCTTCGTGCGCGAGAGGCCACACTCGATCTCTATGAGACCGCGCCGG